>JABSSQ010000052.1 GCA_013213905.1 Verrucomicrobiales bacterium
AACCTTGGCGGGATTCTCAGACGGGCTCAGCAAGATCGAGGATGTGATTGGATCAGCTGCCGAGCAATATCGTCAGCCGCAGACCCTGGGGGATCAGACGATAGGGAAGCTGGAAGAGATCATTGGTAGCCTTCGGGCCGTTCCTGTGAATGTGGAAATCAAGGTCGTGCCGGTCCAGGAGTCCGGTGAGCCTCTGCCGGAAAAAGAAGCGGAAGCGGTGGAATTGCCGGTGGATGTGAATTCCGTCGTGGAGCAACCGACCGTCAAAAAGGCTGCCAAGAAAAAGGCAGCAGCTAAGAAGGCCACTTCGAAGAAAGCGCCGGCAAAGCAAGCATCGCCGAAGAAGAAGGGTTGAGTTGCTCTGAGAAGAGCAAGATCAAGATCCAGATCAAGATTAAGATTAAGATTAAGATTAAGATTAAGAGCAGGAGCAAGTGTGGTTAACCGCCGGGAGGGCGGGTGAAGGGGGCCGCGGCATTGCGGGCTTCGTGTTCCAGCTCGGCTTCCCAGTAGCCTTCGCGAATGCACTGAGTGAGATACTCACGAAGGTAGGGTTCGATGCCTCCCAAACGTTCGAACTGGGCCACGTGGGTGAGTTCGTGAACGAGGAGAGACGGATTGGTGGCCCGGGCTGCTTCAAGGTAAATGCCATAGCTCACGGCCATACCGTTGGGGCCCTCTGAAAGGACGCCGAAGAGATTGCCGAGGAGCCCGGTGAACCAGGAGCCGGGCATGGGAACATGAGGTACGGGGAGAATTCGCACCATGTCAGGACGTTTCACTCCGACCTCGGTGGCCCACATGGTTTCCCACTCGCTGAGAGGACGTCCGTCGTGGAGGATGATCTTTTCCTGCTTTTCGACCCAGCGCGAAAAATACGGAAGCAGCGTCTTGATCGCGAAATCGATCTTCAGCTTCATGAGCCCGGGGAGAGGTGCCTCTTCCTTCTTCACTGTCGTTTCGACCGGGGCATGAACCATCACGCGCCGGTTGCGCTGAAGGTTCACTCGGACAGTGGCAGGAGAGTTCATGAAGAGGGAGGGAGGCTGACTGGCGCAATATACATACCCGATGCCCGCCGTTTCCACCAGTCGCCAGTTTGTTTTCGTTCCGCGATCGTGGTGAATTCGTAGAGAAAGAGCCGAGCCCGGATGTATTTGGGGGGCTGATCCGGGAATGGGTTGTGCCGTAGGAGCGGTTCAATGCTGTCGTCACCATTGAGCAGCTTGAGGACGAGCGCTTCGACCCAGCCGGCGTTTCGGCTTTGATACGAGAACTGGCGTTCGAGGGCCGCGAACCAGAGTTGCCAGGCGACGCGAGGTTGATGGGGAGCGACAAACTTGGGGCGGGCGTCGAGTTCGTCGACCTTCCACCCGAAATCGTAGGCCTGCCAGGTAAGACCGTTGCGGCTTCCCTCGAAAATGATCTCGGGACGATCAGTGGTCATGGTGCGAAACAACCCGTATCCGGAGGCAAGGTGGAAGGGAGAGGTTGAGGCACGAAGCTGGTCGAGCCACGCGGGAGTGAGATCTTTTTTCAGGGTCGGCAGCGGTGCCCGGTGCAGATCGCCGATGATGATCTGGAGATTGAGCAGCAACATGAGCAGGAAAACCGGCGCGGTGCAGGAAAGCTGGATCATGACGCGGCGGCGTGAAGGTCGGTCCTTCTTCTTCGCTTTCTTAAGCTTGAGCCGTTTGCGGAACCGTTTGGACCAGCAGCGATCGTGAACGAGGGGCAGGCAGAGTGCGATGGTGAGCCAGTTGAAATAGGTGTAGTTGCCCGTAGCGAGAATCAGCAGCATGAGCCCGGCGAATCCGATCGCTGCGGCGAGCCGCCCAAAGCGCCCCAGGATGATGAAGAAGGGGAGCACCAGTTCGACAAAATACATGGGCCAGATGGAGGCCTTCTGGATTCCTTCGGGCAGTTGATGGGCCCACCAGGCTGTCCAGGTTGGGATGGGTTGGGTCATGTAGTGGTAGGTCATCGCTGTGTGCTCCGGCCACCATTCCGGGTAGTCCGGGGTGGCCCAGGCAAGCTTTACCCAACCGGAGAAAAACATCAGTTTGCCCACAAGCACCCAGGCCCAGACGAGGGCAATGCGGTTGACGAGGTTGAGTGGTCGCGGATTCCGGAAGGGAGAATGCCATCTCCAGTCGGCGAGAAAGCAGGCCATGAATCCCGCTTCGAGCAGGAGAATGTCCCACTGAAAACTCATGAACACTCCACCGGTGTTGAGCAGGGAGAGGTAGATGATCCAAAGTCCTGCCAGCGCCGGGCCGGTGAGGCGTCCCAGGATCACGAGAACTGCCAGGGCCGCACCAAGTCCGCAGGCGAAATGGAGCGCGAGATTGGAAGCGCCGATCCACCAGAAAATATTGGGAATGGCGAAGAAGGGGCTCTGGCCGACTTCGGAAAGACGCGAATCGACGAGCTCGAGGAACTTTCCTGCAGGAATGAGCCCGTTTTCTCCCGCCAGCATGATGGCTTGGGACCACCAGGAGATAATGGCAATGAGGTAAATCAGCCCGAGCCCGCGGATAAAAAGCGATCGCCCGATGCGGTGCTGATCGGTGTCAAAGCCAAGCAGGGTCTGGATTGTGGGTGCTTTCACCTCGTGGATTTGAACAGAAGTTTATAGCGGGAGTCAGACTTTGCTGAAACCTCAAAAGTGGATTAACATAACCGAGCAGCGTGAGCTGCGCTTCCCCTCAGCCCATGTCCTCGAGCTATGACTGGCATCCGGCCGCGAACAGCAAGTCGGTGTTCAAGGTAGAAACCCGCAACATCGGTTGGTGGGTTCTGCTCGCCATTTTCATTTCTGTGGTCGTGCACATCGTCCTCTATGTAATGCTTGGTCACATCCAGCGAAAAGAGAAGGTTTTCGAAGGGGAGGAGGTTGTCTTTCGCATGAAGAAAGAGCAACTCACGATCGACCAGGACAAGCTCAATGAGTTGCTCGATGAACCGTTTATCCCGGAAGACAAGCCGATCGAGCCGGAAAAACTGAGCCACCTCGACATGGTCGACAAGTCGCTCGATGAGTTTGACCTGATGGAGAAGATGAAGGACGAGCCGATTCGCCTCGCTCCGATTGAGACTCCTCAGATGTTTTCAGGGGAAGCTCCGAAGGTGCCGAGGAAACCGGGAGAAGTGATGAACATGGCGGCGAGCATCGACATTTCGGCTGCGGAAATGCTGACGAAGGATCTCGCTGAGATGCGCAACAAGCTGATCGATTCGACGGCAACGGTTTCTAACAATCAGCCCATTCTCGAGCTGAGCTCGACTGATGACCTCTCCGAAACGGTGGACACGGATGAGTTTTTCCAAAGCGCAGCGGCCAAGGCTTTTGGTAATGATGCCGATGTTTTCATCAAGGGTTACTCCAGTCTCGATGATCTCGTATCTCGGACCGGGGGCTTGCCTCCCGGCGAAGAGAAGATCGCGCTGCCAACGGACATTCTTTTTGAATACAACGAATTTGAGCTGAAGGAGTCTGCCCGCCTCAGCATGATGAAACTGGCATTTGTGGTGCAGACGAACCCGAATGCGACCTTCATCATCGAGGGGCACACCGACAGTTTCGGTGGGGAAGATTACAACCGTGACCTTTCTCTCAAGCGTGCCCAGGCTGTTCGAAACTGGCTCGTAGGTAAGTTGCGAATCAACGACGCCAACATCCAGGTGGTCGGTTTGGGCAAGGATCGTCCCATTGTTTCGACCGAGGGTGACAAGGATGCCCAGGCCCTGAACCGGCGGGTGGAAATCGTGGTGAGATCACAATAGGAGCCGGAGGCTTCGGGATCAGAGATTAGTTGATTTCCCCGGCCGGAGCGGGTTGGTTCGTGACGTGGTAAAACCTGAAGGGCCAAGTTTCTGCCTGGCCGCGAACGTTCCGGACGCCAAAGAATCTTTTAGAGTTATGAGTGAACCCTCTCAAGTGAAGGACTTAACCCTGTTGGGTAACAGCGAGAACCGCCTCCCGGGAACGCCGGAAGAGGCGACTCTTGAAGTGTTTCCGAATCGCAATGCGGAACGCAATTACTGGATTGAGCTGGACTACCCGGAATTCAGTTCGGTTTGCCCGGTAACGGGGCAGCCGGACACGGCGCATCTCAATATTCGTTATGTCCCCGGCGAAAAGTGCATTGAGACCAAGTCTCTGAAGTACTATCTCGCGTCCTACCGCAACACCCCTTCTTTCAATGAGGATATCGTGAATCGTGTCCTCGATGATCTGTCCGGCGCCTGCTCGCCCCGACGGATGATCGTGAGCGGGAAATTCTCTCCCCGTGGCGGCATTCAACTGACAGCGACGGCGGCGTTTCCGGATCAGGGAACCGAGGAGATTTGATGAAAGTCGTTGTGCTGGTCAGCGGTGGGATGGATTCCGTGACCGCACTGTATCACGCTGCCAGTGAGCATGAGGTGGTGGCGGGGCTGAGCTTTGACTACGGGTCCAAGCACAACCATAGGGAACTACCGCTGGCAGCCTGGCACTGTGAGCAACTGGGAGTGCCTCACCAGGTCGTGCCGTTGAGCTTCATGGATGATCTCTTCGAAAGTGACCTCCTCAAAAGCGGAGGTGACATTCCGGAGGGGCATTACGAGGCCGATAACATGAAGCAGACTGTGGTTCCGTTTCGCAACGGGATCATGATGGCGATCGCGGCCGGCTTTGCCGAAAGCATCGAAGCCGGCGGGCTGGTGATTGCCGCGCATTCCGGTGATCACGCGATCTACCCGGATTGCCGGGAGGACTTCATGAAGCCGATGGCCGAAGCCATCACCGCCGGGACCTACGCAGATGTGCAGGTGCTGCGCCCCTTTATTGATCAGCGCAAAGAGGATATTGCGGCAAGAGGTGCGGAACTGGGAATCGATTTCAGTCAGACCTGGTCGTGTTACAAGGGTGGGGAATTGCACTGCGGAAAGTGTGGCACGTGCGTCGAACGCAAGGAAGCGTTCGAGATCGCGGGAGTGGAGGATCCAACGGTTTATTTGGAGTAACTGGTTCTTGAAATAGAGGGCCTGCAACTGGGGGATTGTTAGGGTTTTCCTAATGACGGCCCACGTCCTGATGAAAGCCTTGTTCGCAGCTTTTCCAATGGCGTCGCAAGGCGAATGAAATTTTCATCACGAAATATCTTTTCGGATATCTTAATATTCGCTATGGTTTAGACAGTGCTCCACACGCGAGCCGTGTTGAGTGCGGTTGTTCCGCCATGCTGTTTGTCTTCTCAGATCCTTCGGCAGAGATCCAAGGAAACGAGTATTGGGGTGATCCGGGGTTGATCCGGATCAAGATAAACCAGTCGCTCTTAGCTTTAGTCGCGTTTCGGACCCGGGAGTTGGGTAGGAACTATTTTAATCCGGAAGGCCTTGAGACCACCTGTGGGCTGATTGACGATGTCGATCTCGCAGAAGGAGTTCGTGAAACGTTGATCGGTGAACCGGTCCTGGAGTTTCAAGATGAGTTCATGATGGCCGAGATTCGTCGCCTCGGGGGAGGGTTTCCGTTCTGTGAGTTTGTCACGGAATACGGGATGGAGCTTGGCTCCGAGATCTAGATTGCGACTCAACCATCTTTAAGCGCCTTTGCCGGCTCGGTGGTATCTTGACCGGCATAGCATCCGTCGATGGCGGAGTTATGACTGGTGCATCTGCCATTAATTTTCAGGATGTTGAAAGATCCTGAACTGGACTCCGTAGTTTATCTCATGAGGGAACACACCTTTGGGAGGATCTACGAAAATGTCTGGATTGATCGACTGGACCGCGTCGCTGCGTGGCTGCCGTTTGCCATTGGATTAATCGGGTTATCCATGGGAATCGGGTATTGCCTGAAGAACTGTTCCGGTCACTCAGGGATGAGCCCGTTTGAGGGATCTGCGCTTTTTGTGCCAATTGCTGTTGCGGCACTTTTTGTGATGTTGCACCGCCGAGGTAACTACTTTATCAAGCTCGGCGGAATGGGATTGGTTGTCGGCGTGATGGGTGCCTTGTTTGGCGGATTCATTCACGCCTTTCAAATCATGCGCGAGTACAATTTCTGGGTTCAGTCGGGCATGCCGGACCAGAACCCTGCTTCAGGGATTCTCTTGTTTGGTTACGCCGGACTGACCCTGATTCTGCTCTTCGTAGTGGGATGCTATGTGAAGTCGGAAAAGGAGACCGGTGAATAGAAGCGACCGCAGGAGGTGGTTGTTTTCTGATCGGCACATTCGAGGAATGAATTAGATTTACGGAAGAGGTCGTTAGGTTACTGTCTGGTGAAGCGTCAGGATGGGTGAGGCCCGGCCTGTTTCTTTATCATGACGATGGAAGACCATCTCAGGGTAGCCCTCAGGGAAGCCCAACTGGAGAATGCCCGACGGATTAATATTGTCCGTGCGGTGGGCGCCGGTGCTTTCACGCTGGCGATGCTGTTCTCGGTATACGTGCTGCAGGATAAGGAGTGGGAGCTGATCCTGGTGCCGACATCGATTTACTTCCTGATGTCCCTGGCGCTAGCATTTGGAGGAAAGGCGGGGCCTTCGATCCTGACATTGAGTCGGTTTTCGATTCCGGTCTACGACATGCCGACGGTATTGATTATCCAGATAATCAACCTGGAGACGGCGGCGAATCCTGAGAGTGTCGCAGAGTTCACAATTGCTGTGTATGTCTGCCTTCTCATGCTTTCGGCATACACCCTGAATATGCGCCACGTTCTCCTGGCCATGGGCGTGGCGATTATCTGCGAGCAAGTCCTGCAGAACGCCGCAGAGTCGACCTTGATGAGCCGTGTGCTGAGTCCGCTTGTTTTCGGGATTGCGACCTGGATCTGCGTTTATGCCGGAAAGTCCCGACTCGAGTTGGTCAAGAGGGTGACGCAAGCCAATGCGAGGCGATTGAGACTGCAGCGCTACTTTTCTCCAGGGGTTGGGGAGTTGCTGGAAGAAAGAGACGAAGACTCGCTCGCCCTGGGCCAGGAATGTGAGCTGACGATCATCTTTGTTGATATTCGGGGCTTTACCTCGCTGAGCGAACAGTTGTCCAGTCGCGAAGTGGTGGAGTTGCTGAATGCCTTCCATGCTCACATGGTCGAGGTGATGTTCCGCCATGGCGGGACACTGGACAAATACCTGGGAGATGGGCTGATTGCCTATTTCAATGCTCCGGTCGGGCAGCCCGATCATGCTCCGCGTGCGGTGCGGTGTGCTATCGACATGGAAAAGGAGTTGATGTTCTTTAACGAAAAGCTCAAAAGCGAAGGTAAAGCCCCGATACGGATGGGTGCCGGTATTCATACGGGAAGCGCGATCGTTGGAGATATCGGCGCTCCTCACCGCCGTGAGTTCACGGCCATCGGGAGTCCGGTCAATGTCACTTCCCGTCTCGAAGGCATGACCAAAGAGGTGGGGCGCACCATCGTAGCCTCGGCCGCGACGATGGAGTTGGTGGATGAAGTGGAGTGGGAATCCCTTGGGAGTTACCCCATCCGCGGGGTGGTGGATCCTGTGGAACTCTTTTCCCCGGTGGCCAAATCCTGATTGTCGCTTGTCAGTCGAGGGAATTCCCGTTTAATTTCTTCCTGTGATCCCGTTAGATTCCATATCGACTCTGCCCGAGGTCAGTTTTTCTGAGGGTGACGAGGTGATTTCGGTAAATACCCATCCCGAGACGATCTTTTTTCTCAAGAGCGGCAAGGTGGAAGTGGTCCGTGAAGGCATCCGCCTTGCTCTCGTAAAAACTCCCGGAAGCGCCTTCGGGGAGGTTTCGCTTCTCTTGAATTCACCGACGACAGCGACGGTCGTAGCGCTTGAGGATTGCACCTTCTGGGTCGCGGAGGAGCCAATCAAATTCCTGTCTGAGCATCCGAGGGTGAACTTCCACGTTTCACGAATACTGGCGCTACGTCTTGATGCCGCGACGCAATACCTTGTCGATGTCCGTGAGCAGCTCCAGGAAGCCTCGGATCACGTGGGAATGCTGGATGGTGTGCTCGATGCGATTCAGCATCGGGATCTGAAAAAGAGAATGGCGCAGTGATCAACTGGCCAGGTCGGCTTCTTCGCATCCTTCCATGCCACACCAGACAAAGTGGCCGTCCTCAACTTCCAGCTCCAGGGTGGCCGGTTTTTCTCCGATCTGGCGTCCGCCATTGGTCACCGTTGTTCCTCCAACCCGATCAATCCATGAGCCCTCAGGGGTGTAGTAGGGTGCGTTGTGAACGTGTCCGGAAAAGACCGCGGTGGGTCCGTACGAGTTGATCCATTCCAGGAGATTCTTGTCGCCAAGGTCGCGTTTCCCATTCCAGCTGGTTTTGGCTCCGAGGGGAGGGGCATGGTGCACCCAGAAAGTGGGCTTTTTTTTGCCATCCCGTTGCTGGGAAGCCAGCCATTTGGCGGCTCGCTCCCTCTCTGATTCGTTGTCCCACCAGGGAAGCGAGAGGATGCGGACCTTTTCGTTCTCAAAGAAGTCATGATCAACGACCAGGCCCGGAATGGAGATTTCCTCGAGCCACTCGGTGGAACGAGTGCCGTCGTATTCTTCGACAAGGTCGTGGTTGCCGGAACAGACCACGAGAGGAGCCTTTTCGCAGATTCGGCGGAAGTATTGTTCGAGCACCGCGGCCTGTGTGTCCGTGTCTACCGCTGAGGCCAGTTCCATGAGATCGCCGGCAATGATGACCAGATCAAAGTTTTCGGCGTTTGCCACCAGCCAGTCGTACTGGCTGAGGCTGTAGTGGATGTCGGAGACAACGAGGATTTTCATTCAGGGCGAAGGGTTGAAACTTTAGAAGGGAGAGCGAGCAAGATCAACGGTTTGAAAGGCGTAATAGGGGGATGAAGTGGTCCTCTATTTGCTTGATTCTAACCCTGTAAACTCATTACAAAATCACCATGAGCGAAGAGGAGCCAACCAATTCTAAGGAAGAAGATTCGCCCGAAGACGACTCCCCACCACCCATGGATTCGGAGGAGATCTCTTCCGGCGAAGGCGAGACAACGGCCGACGATGAAGTGGCTGAGTCCGCGGATGCTCCAGACTCCGGGGATACAGCAGAAGCCCCACCCGAATCGGCAGCCAGTTCCTCCAACGTTCTGGAGAGGGGGACTCTCTCGGCCACAGACGAGAAAACGATGGGGATGCTGGTCCACCTCCTGGGTGGAATTACCTATATCCTCGGACCGCTTGTGATCTGGTTGATTAAGAAAGATGAGAGCCCTTTTGTTCACGACCAGGGCAAGGAAGCGATGAATTTCCAGATCACCGTGATCATCGCTTTCGCGGTCGCTTCGGCGACCGGGTTGGTTCCCTTCGTTGGAGGGTGCGTCGCGCCGCTTCTCTGGCTCGTTGTCGTCGTCGGTAACCTGATTTTTGCGATTCTTGGTGGACTTGAGGCCAACAAGGGTATCATCTATCGCTACCCGTTCTGCTTGCGACTGATCACTTGATTGGTGCGGCTGACGGGGCTTGATATCGGGTGTCCCGATGAGGGTTGCCCGGTCCAACCTGCCTTTCAACTCCGCACCCATCTCCTTCCTCAACCATGTTCGTCAAGGAGGGCCTCCTGGCCCTGAACCCGCCTCAACGTGCTGCCGCTGAGCAAATCTACGGCCCCGTCCTCATTCTTGCAGGGGCTGGGACCGGCAAGACTCGTGTTGTGACGACGCGAATTGCTCACATGCTCTACAACGAGATTCCGGGTGGGCAGATTCTTGCGGTGACGTTCACGAACAAGGCGGCGAACGAGATGCGTGAGCGCGTCGGCGACATGGTGGAGCAGGGCATGGCCGAGGACGTGACGGTTTGTACTTTTCACAGCCTATGTGTTCGCATCCTGCGAACCTGTATTGAACGCCTTGGCTACAAGAAGTCTTTCTCCATCTATACGCAGAGTGACCAGATTGGACTGCTCAAACGCATCATCGTGCGCAAGATTGGCAAGGACGAGAGCATGGACGCCAAGATGGCGAACATGCTGATCAGCCAGGCCAAGAATATGGGGCGACCGGTCAGCGAAAATGAGGACTCGGTCATCAGTGAAATCTATCGGACCTACCAGGCGGAACTGAAGCAACTCAATGCGGTCGACTTTGATGACTTGCTTATCCTGGCAGTGAAAGGGCTGGAGGAGAATCCGGATATTCAGCGCGAGTGGCAGCGGAAGTTCCGCTTCATCATGGTGGATGAATTCCAGGATACGAATCATCTCCAAATGGATCTCCTGCGTCTCCTCGTTGGGCCAGAGCAGAATATCTGCGTGGTGGGTGACGATGACCAGAGTATCTACGGCTGGCGCGGGGCGGAGATTTCCAACATCCTCGACTTTGAGCGCTTTTTTAAAAACCCGAAGATCATCAAGCTGGAGGAAAACTACCGCTCGACCAATCGCATCCTGCGCCTCGCAAACGGGGTCATCCGCCACAACATCGATCGCCGTGAGAAGACGCTCTGGAGCAGTCTGGGGGAGGGTGAGAAAATTCGTCTCGTCGCGATGCCTGATGCGGAAACCGAAGCGGAATGGGTTATCAGTGAAATCCTCGAATGCCATCGCATTGACCGCCGTCGCTACGAAGACATCGCGATCCTGTTTCGCATGAACTCGCAGTCGCGCCTCATGGAGGAAGCGCTTCGCGAAGCGGAGATTCCCTACAAGCTGATTGGCGGGCAGTCATTCTTCGAGCGTCGTGAGATCAAGGACGTGCTGGCATACCTGTATCTCTTTCTCAATCACGACGACGATGTCAGCCTCCTGAGGGTCATCGCCACCCCGGCGCGAGGGATTGGGCAGGGCACCATTGCCCTTGCGACCCAGTTCAGCATTGATCACAAGATGAGCGTTTGGGAAACGCTCAATGATCTTCAATTCCTCTCCACGCTGACTTCACGGGCTCAAAAGGCGATCGTGAATTTCACAGACTTCATCAACAAGTATGCAGACGTGGCCAATACCGATTCGGCCAACTACGCGGCGATGACGGAGGAACTGCTCAAGGAGATCAACTACGACGAGTTCCTTAAGAAGAACTGCAAGTCACCGGAGGAAGTCGACAATCGCCGCCGCAACGTCTCGGAATTGATCGAGAGTATCCACACTCACGTCTCCAAGTCGAAGCGGGGGTTACGAGGATTCCTCGACAGCGTGGCGCTGATGCAGGACAAGGAAAGCGATGACGATGGTGGGCAGGGCGTGTCCCTGATTACGATGCATGCGTCAAAGGGTCTCGAGTTCCCGGTTTGTTTCATGATTGGGGTCGAAGACGGAATCATGCCTCACTCCAGGTCGGTGGATGAAGGCAACCGTGACGAGGAGCGCCGCCTCTTTTATGTCGCCATCACGCGGGCGAAGCAGGATCTGACGATTTCGTGGTGCCACAGCCGTCGACGCTACGGCGACAAGCTGCCTTGCCAGCCGAGTTCCTTTTTTAAGGAGCTCGATAAGGAGGAAATTATCGAGACCGATCACGAAACGATCGAGGCGACCCCGGCGGACGACGATTTTGCCTCGGATTATTTCGAGCAGATGAAAGAAATGCTCTCGTCGTAGGAATTTGCATTTTTCGATACCTGTTCGAATTTTGGGACGTGTCTGAAGTGAATTACAAGCTGGGTAACGAAACCCTGATCAAGGTGCTCGATGGAGCGTCCAACAAACTGCGTTCGCTGCTGGAGAAGCAGGGACGGTTGGATCATGGAGCCTTGCGCGTCGCCGTGATTGGTGGCGGTTGCTCCGGGCTTCAGTACAAAATGGATCTCGTCGATGGTCCGGCGAACCGCGACATCATGGTTGAGTCCAACGAGGTGCGCGTGGTGATTGATCCCAAGAGCGCCCTGTTTGTGACCGGGTCCGAGCTCGACTTCAGCGACGACCTGCAACAGGGCGGCTTCAAGGTGACGAACCCGAATGCGGTGGTGACTTGCTCCTGCGGCGAGAGCTTTGCGGCTTAGGGGCGCCCTTAAAGCTGCATTCCGAATCGCTTCAGGACGACGGCGGTGAGGAAGAACAGCGCCA
>JABSSQ010000520.1 GCA_013213905.1 Verrucomicrobiales bacterium
AAATTTTTGATATGGGATCCCTTAAGAAAAAGCGGAAGACCAAGATCAATAAGCACAAGCGACGTAAGCGCATGAAGGCTAACCGCCATAAGAAGCGTTTGCGTTACAAGAGCTAATCGTTGATCTTGAGCGCATGAAAGCAAAGCAGCGTTGTCGCCCCACCTTAGGTGTACACCGCTGCCTTGTTTTGTACACTTGTCTCGTTTTTGCCTGTCTCCTGCCTTCGGGCCACCTTGGGGCTAAGCAGGGCGATGCGCTCGAGGATTTTGCCGAGGTCTACATCGACCAGTATTTCGAGCCGGAGGAGGACCTGCTTCTCTCGGAGGCGGGCAGGCAGAAGAGCCGGGCTTTGGCGTATTACTCCCGGGGACGCACCTACGAGAGTAACGGTCGCTTGAACGAAGCGATCGAGGCTTACAAGGAAGTTCTCGCAGCCCAGCCTGACCAGCATTTCCTTGCCCGTAAGACGGCCTACCTGATGGCCCGGGCGGGCAGAAACGATGAAGCGCTGAAGCTGCTCGAAGACAATCTCGAGGCGAATTCGGAGGTTCCGGCCCCTTACATCGCCCTGTCCGAGTATCTCGCGACCTACCAGGGCAACAGTCCGACAGGGCGTGCCCGTGCGCTGGATATTATTGAGGACGCGGCCCGGAAGTTTCCGAATGAGCCGGCGGTCTATGACCATCTCGTTCGGCTGCTGATTGCCGGGAACCGTCGAGACGACGCCAAGGTCGTGATGGAGCAAGCCGCAGCCCGGGACAACAAGGATCCCAATTACTGGCTCGCCATCGGTAAGATCGTGGGTCGCGCCTGGCCGCCTCGCTCCAACGGTCCGTCCAAGAATTCGGAGTTGGTGAACCAGATCTATGCGAAGGCCCTTTCCCTCGCCGGTGAGAACTGGGACGTCGTTGAAACGGTGGCGGATTTTTATCACGCGACCCGTCAGTTCCCCGGGGCGGTCGAATCCTACCTGACGGTGATTCAACGCAACCCTGATCAGCTGGTGACCCGAGAAAAGCTCGCCCGCGTTTACGCGGCCATGGGCGAAGATGACAAGCTGTTGGAGACTTTGTTAGGAATCGCGGAGATCGATACTCAGAATGCGACCATCCTTCGTCAGATCGCCGGAATTTACATCAAGCGTGAGCAGTATCCTGAAGCGGTTCCCTACTTCCAGAAGGCGCTCGCTATCGCCAAGGGCACTGAGGAGGAATACAAGGCAGTGGCTGGAGTCATGATTGAAGAGCGTCAGAGTGAGGCCGCGATCGACTTCATCAAGGGCGCGGCCTACCTGTTTCCTGAGTCACCCGACTTCCCGTTGTTGCTGACTTACCCCTTCGCTTTCGAAGAGAAATGGGAAAAGGCGGTAGAACAGTTTGAGAAGGCGGTTGAGCTCGGCACGGAGAAACCGGAGATGTTCAACGAGTCTTTCTATTTTCGCTTCGCGGCAGCGAATGAGCGGCTGGGTAATATTGAGAAAGCTGAGAAGCTGTTTCAGAAAACGATCGAACTGCTTTCGAAATTGAATCCCGACGAAGAGGTGCAGCAGTTAACCGCGACAACTTATAACTACCTCGGCTACATGTGGCTGGAGAACGACATGAACCTGAACGAGGCCGGAGAGCTGATCAAGACAGCCGCCGACCTGGATCCTGAGAGCGGGGCGATTGCGGACAGTCTCGGTTGGTTCTACTTCAAGAAGGGCGACTACGAGAAAGCTCGCGACGAACTGCTTCGTGCTGAAGAGCTCATGGGTGAGCCCGGCGAAGATGAAGCCGAGATCCTCGACCACATCGGCCAGGTTTTTCACAAGTTGGGCGACCGTGAGAAAGCCCTCGAATACCTCGAGAAGGCCGTTGAGCTGGATCCGGAGAATTCGGATTATGCCCGCCATCTCGAAGAGGTGAGAAACTCTGAGTCGAAGGAGGCCCCGGCTGAAGCGGCTCCGGTGCAGGCCCCCAAGCCGGAGGCAGAGAAAGAAGAGCAGCCGGCGGCTTGATAAATCCGATGGCAAGTATGTCAGGATCAGTCTTTCCTGATGCCGCGCAATACCGGCGCGATTTTGACTGGCTGGTCAGTTGTCCCGCGTTGCTCAATTTCCCGGAAGCTTTGTCGACGGAGTTTCCGGATGGCGACCGGACGCTCGACTTTGGACCGGTAGAGAGCTTCCTCGATTCGAAGGCTGCCTATCGCGTCGGATACTACGCCGAAGCGTTATTGGATGTTTGGTTAGGGCATGCCAGGCAGCTGGAAGAGGTGCAGCGGAGCATCCAGGTTCAGGATGGAAACCGCACGGTAGGAGAGCTTGATTTCCTTTACCGTGTCGCTGGTCGATTGCACCATCTCGAGGTCGCACTCAAGTTCTACCTGCACTGTCCGGAGGCGAACGAAACCGGGAGCCATTTCGTGGGGCCGAATTCGGCGGATACTTTTGAGAAGAAGCGTGATCGCTTTTTTAATCACCAGTTGCCCCTCGGGAAGGAGCGGTTTCCGGAGGTGGATGTCAGCGAAATCATCATGAAAGGGATGATCTTCTATCCGCCCGGGGTCGACGATTTGGTTTCGCTTCCCGAGGGTTTGAATCCGGCCCATCGACGGGGGAGATGGATTCGCGAATCGGATCTGGGCTGGCTTGAGGAGAGTTCTGGCGCTTCCGGTGGTTTCCTGTTGGACAAGCCTTTCTGGCTCTCCGGCGTTCCGTTCTCAGAGAGTCTTCCTCAACTCTCCGGTGCCATTCGACAACACTTCGAGAAGAGGCGGCACCCGGTATTTGTTACCCTGAAGGACGAC
>JABSSQ010000521.1 GCA_013213905.1 Verrucomicrobiales bacterium
CGAGGCATGGAGGAAAGATTTCGTCGATTTTTGGTTCCGGCAACTGCCTAAACCCTGTTGAATGCGGGACCTAACCCTGTTTGTTTTTCGGGACCATGCCGGATATACGCGCTTTTCTCCATCAGACTTTTGAGAAATCGGGCGGCGAAATTCCTTTCGAGAATTTCATGGCGATGGCGCTTTATGACCCCCGTTTCGGATACTATACGACGGAAATCGACGATGTGGGAGGGTCGCGTGGTGACTTTGCGACCTCGGCGACCTTGTCATCGGCCCTGGGACGGGCGATCGCGAAGTGGATCCAGGAGGAGCGGGAGTACTACGAGTGGGAAGGAGCTTTTCACGTGATTGAAGTCGGTGCCGGTAACGGAGCGCTCGCTCGAGAGGTGCTGAAGTCCTTCAGTTGGTGGAAGCGCCGACACGTGCATTATCACATCGTCGATGTCTCAGCTCCCTTGCGCGAGAAGCAGCAGGCGGCGCTGAAGGGGCTCAAGGTGAGCTGGCATGCCAAGATGGAAGAGGCACTGGAAGCAGCTGGCGGCAAGGCGCTGATTTTCTCCAATGAACTGGTGGATGCGTTTCCGGCGAAGTGGATGATCTGGAGCGAAATCGAAGGCAACTGGCATGAAGTGTTCGTGACGTTCGACCGGAAGAAAGGGCTCAGTGAAGTCTTTCGCCCGCTACCGAGGGGATTCCCCGAAGATGTCTATTCGGCGATGAATCTCTCAGAGCGACCGCAGGGGCAGCGGGTTGAGATCCAGCCTCTCTTTCAACTCTGGCTGGCGCACGCGGTGCAGCACTGGGAGCAGGGCTCAATGCTGACGATCGACTATGGTGGAGAGGCCGCGGAGATTTATCAACGCCGACCGGCCGGGACGGCGAGGGCCTACTTCAAGCAACAGCGTCTTGAGGGCGGAGAAATCTATCAGCGTATCGGGAAGCAGGACCTGACCGTGGATGTGAACTTCACTGATTTGATGAACTGGGGTGAGGAACTGGACCTTGAGAAAGTCTCCTACGAGACCCAGGGCGAATTTCTTGCGAGGCATGGAGAAGCTGGCGATGCGATGGCGGGCACCGGAGCGGGGGATGCTTTCAAGGCATTGGTGCAGCGCAGGTGGTAGCGGAGGGTGAGGACTTTCGGATGTCGAACATGGAATTCTGAATTTCGAAATTCGATATTCCTTGTTGGTTATTCTGCGGTTCGGAAAGTCGTCCCCAGACGAAATTCTTGCGACTTTCGCTACGGCAGGGAAGCTAGCGTAGCGAAAAACGTGAGTTTTTCGGGGTAGTTCGTTCGCGGATTGCCGCTGGACACGGGCCGCATTCGACGTACGTTGACGCTCAACGGATGAACAACACGACAAACAGCACCGAACTTCTCGCTCTCCCGCTCGCTCTTGAGCTGGTGCTACTGGGCTGATCTGCCCTGTATTTGTCTTTTCTCCCAACTTTCTGATACCCGACGATGCGGGTGAATTGCGTCCCGCTGTTTTTCCTTTTAGATAATACCTGAAAACCCATGAATCCTGATTCCATCCAGAAGTACCGGCCGTTTCCTGCGGTCGACTTGCCGGACCGCCAGTGGCCGGACCGGACGATTACGAGCGCTCCCATTTGGTGCAGCGTGGACCTTCGCGACGGAAACCAAGCGCTACCGATTCCAATGAGCGTGGATGAAAAACTTCGTCTCTTTGACGAGTTGGTCCGCATCGGGTTTAAGCAGATTGAGGTGGGGTTCCCTTCAGCGGCCGATACGGAGTTCAACTTCCTCCGCGCGCTCGTGGAGCAAAATCGGATTCCCGATGATGTCACGGTGCAGGTCCTCGTGCAGGCGCGTGAACACTTGATCCGCCGCACCTTCGAAAGTCTCGAGGGGGTGAAGAAAGCGATCGTTCACCTCTACAACTCGACGTCTCCGTTGCAGCGCCGGGTCACCTTTGGTGATGCCTCCAAGGAAAGCATTAAGCAGATTGCTGTGGACGGGGCAAAGCTCATCAAGGAGTTGGTCCCGACTCTTCCCGATACCGAGATCACGTTGCAGTATTCGCCGGAGAGCTTCTCCGATACGGAGATGGATTATGCGTTGGAGGTCTGCAACGCAGTTTCCGGTGTGTGGGAACCCAATCCTGACAAAAAGATCATTTTGAATCTTCCCGCCACCGTAGAGTGGTCGACGCCGAACGTGCATGCCGATCAGATCGAGTGGTTTTGCCGCAACGTCGACAACCGGGAGAACTCCATCATCAGCCTGCACACGCACAATGACCGTGGCACCGGAGTCGCGGCAACTGAGCTGGGCTTGATGGCCGGTGCTGATCGTGTCGAAGGGACGCTTTTCGGAAACGGGGAGCGGACCGGTAATCTCGACATCGTCATCGTGGCCTTGAATATGAACAGCCACGGTATCGAAACCGGCCTCGATTTTTCCGACCTGTCGTCCATTCGCCAGGTCTACGAAGAGACGACCCGCATGGAAGTTCCGGAGCGTCAGCCATATGCCGGTGAACTGGTCTTTACCGCATTCTCCGGCAGTCACCAGGATGCGATTAAGAAAGGGTTCGACCGCCGGACCAGTGACGTTGCCGAATCGAGCAAAGAAGTCGCCTGGGGCGTGCCGTATCTGACGATTGACCCGAAGGACATCGGGCGCAGCTACGAAGCGATCATCCGGATCAACAGCCAGAGTGGTAAAGGTGGAGTCGCCTACGTGCTCGACCGTGAGCATGGCTTTGATTTGCCCAAGTCGATGCATCCGCAGGTCGGCAAGTTCGTCTACGACAAGGCGGATGCTGCCGGCCGCGAGCTGAGCAATGAGGAAATCGGAGAGCTCTTCTTTGAGAAGTTCGTGAACATTAAATCACCCTTAAGCCTCGAGCAGTTCGAGCTTGATCACACCGCCGGCGGCGTCGGTGAAGTCCTTTGCCATGCCACCGTGAAAATCGGGGGCGAAGAAGTGAAGGGCATCGGTAAGGGTAATGGCCCCATCAATGCCTTTGTTCATTTTCTCGAAGAGGTCGGCCGCAAAGATTTTGCCGTGACTGACTATCGTAGCCAGGCGCTGCGGGGCGGTTCGGATGCGGACTCAGCGGCATATGTTCAGGTGAAGCATGCTGGGAACGGAACCCTGCTCTGGGGTTGCGGTATTGATCCTTCGATCGAGATGGCAGGTCTCAAAGCGCTCATCTGTGCATGGAACCTGCTTCGTGATTCGGAAGCATGAGTAACGAAAAGAAGGCAGTGATCTTTGACCTGGACGGGACGCTGCTGGACACCCTCCGGGACCTGGCTGACTCAGGAAACGCAATGCTGCAGGCTCGTGGTTTCGATCCTCACCCGGTGGATGCTTATCGGACGTTCATTGGCAACGGGATGATCAACCTGGTGCGCGATATCTTTCCGGAGGGGCATCGTCCTGCCGAAGGAGATGAAACGGATGCGATTCTTGCCGAGTATCGTGAGGCCTACGGGCGTAACTGGCAGAACACGACCAGGCCTTTCCCGGGGATCGCTGAATTGCTCGATGAGCTGAAGGGGCGTGGAATTCCAATCGGGGTGATGTCCAACAAAGCTCACGATTTCACGGTGAAGTGCGTTGAGGCGTTCCTGCCGGACTGGGAGTGGGATATCGTTCTCGGTGCTCGTGAAGGTGTGCCGAAGAAGCCGGATCCGACGGCAGCCCTGGAAGCGGCGGCTGCCTCTGGAGTGGAGCCTTCTGACTGTTTCTTTATTGGAGACTCGGATGTCGACATGATGACTGCGGTCAATGCCGGGATGTTCGCGGTTGGAGTCTCATGGGGATTCCGGCCTGTGGAGGAGTTGCTCGAGCACGGGGCAAAATCCATTCTCGAGGCTCCGCAGGATTTGTTGGCGCTTCTGTAGGTTTTACTCAGATTTCCACCATCGCCGGGATGGCACTTTCCAAAAGGTTGAAAAGCTGAGAGGCAGCTAGCTGACCCACTTCAATGACTTCTTCGTGGCTGAGGGGTTGCCCTGACAAACCTGCGCCAAAGTTGGTCAGGCAGGACAAGGCAATAGTTCGCAAACCGAGGGCGCGGGCCTGGATCGCCTCGGGAACGGTCGACATGCCGACCGCATCGGCGCCGAGTGAGCGTAGCATCTTGATTTCTGCCGGTGTCTCGTATTCCGGTCCGTTCACCCAGGCGTAGACGCCTTCATAAAGCTTGGTGTCCTCGGAGTCAGAGGCGATCGCTTTGAGCAGTTCACGCAAATCACGAGAATAGGCCTCGGTTTGATCGATGAAATTGGCGGAACCGGTCAGTGGAGAAAGTCGGGCCAGGTTGAGGTGGTCAGAAAGCAGCATCCAACGGCCGGGCTTGTAGTTGGCATTCACGATTCCCGCCGCATTGGTGAGGATGAGTGTGGATACGCCAAGTTGATGAAGCAGGCGAACCGGCGCGGCAGCGGCGGCAGCCGTGTGGCCCTCGTAACAATGGAGTCGTCCCTGGGCGACGGCGATCTCGACTCCACCCAGTGATCCAAGGTGCAGTTTGCCTTCATGCCCCGGAACCGTGCTTGCAGGAAGCCCTTTGATTCCTTCGTAGTCAATTGAGACGGTGTCATCGAGGGCGTCGACAAATCCACCGAGGCCTGAACCGAGAATCAGACCCACTTTCGGAGAGGCAGACGTCGCGATGGCGGGAAGTTGAAACTCGGGGGCGGACATGAAACAGGATTACCGGTTTTCAATGGCCTCGCAAATCTCGAAGTGAAGCTTTTCGATCTCAGGCGCCGCAACGCCGAGTCGCTTGGCTTCTCTCAGCGGTTTCCCCCAGATCGCTTCCACCTCGACCGGATTGCCGGCTTTGAAATCGATCAGGCTCGAAGGTTCATAAGGGCCCATCCCGCGGGTTCCCTCAATATTGCCTTCGGCAAACTCTGGATCGATGACGTGCCCCATCACTCCGGCAATGCCGATGACCTCATGCATGAGGCTGCGAACGCGGTCGACCAGCGCGGGTTGTTCGAGAATCTGAGAGGTATCGAGGTTCCCAGCTGCGATGGAGAGGCCGTTGAAAGGAACGTTCCAGACCAGCTTTCTCCAGCGCGCCAGATTCAGTTCGGGCAATTCTCGGCAATCGATGTCGGCGTTGCGGAACATCGCGGCGATGGCAGGCAGTTCGCCTGTTTCGGTGAATTCTCCCATCTCCACTCTCCCGTGGGCGATGTGACGAATGACCCCGGGATCGCCGCGGTTGATGCAGACAAAGCACATTCCGCCGAGGACAGGATGATCCGGGAAATGTTGATGAAGGAACGGTTCGTTTCCGAGGCCATTCTGCAAGGTCAGCAGGCGGGTGCCGGGTTTGAGCAGGGGAGGGAGGATGGACGGGATGACATCGTTGGAGGTCGTCTTGAGCGCAATGATGACGAGGTCGACTGGGCCGATCTCTTCCGTAGTATTGAAAGCCCGCACCCTATCGAGATGGAAATCGCCCTCCGGGCTTTCCACGGTAAGTCCGCTTTCCTTCGCGGCTTTAAGATCCCGGCGCATGAGGAAGGAAACTTTCTCCTTCAGAGCCAGCTTGGCGCCGTAGTAACCGCCCACGGAGCCTGAGCCCACGACAGCGATGCTGTTGATTCCTCCCATCGCGTTGGTGATACGATTTCCGGGCAGGAGAAGCAATGGTGCTTCTTGACGAATCGCTGAGTGCCCCAAGAGTGAGGGCATGTCTATCGCATCTGAAATTCTCTCCGCGACCGATGAACTGGTGTCGCGTCTGAGCGGGCTGTCATTTGGCGACCCTGTCAGCCATGTCTATAACCCGCTGGAATATGCGCGGGCATCGCATGAGCAGTATGTGGAGCGCTTTGGTGATTCTACCAAGCGTGTCCTCATGATGGGCATGAATCCGGGGCCCTGGGGAATGGCTCAAACGGGGGTTCCGTTTGGAGAGATTCCCGCGGTGCGCGACTGGATGGGAATCTCCGCTGAAGTTGGCAAACCGGAACCCGAGCATCCGAAGCGTCCCATCGTCGGATTTGACTGCGAGAAATCCGAGGTCAGTGGACGGCGCTTGTGGGGACTGTTCGCCGAGAAGTATCCTGATGCCGGAGATTTTTTTGCAGAACACTATGTCGTGAATTATTGCCCGTTGGTTTGGATGGAGGAGTCGGGTCGTAACCGCACACCTGACAAATTGCCAGCCGGAGAGATGAATCCGGTTTCAGAAGCTTGCGACGTTTATGTGGCCAAGCATCTTGAGTTGATGCAGCCGGAGTTCGCGATTGGCGTCGGGGCATTTGCAGAAAATTGTCTCAAGCGGGTGGCCGGCTCGATTGGAATGGAGCCTGTCATAGGCAAAGTGCTTCATCCCAGCCCGGCCAGTCCGGCTGCGAACCGGGGTTGGGCGGAGGCTGCTGAGAAGCAGCTCCGTGAGCAGAAGATTTGGAAGTAGAAAATCTCATCGGTATATAATCTGAGATTGACTCACCTAATATCTATGCTATAGTCACCCAGCAACAGAACTACCTTCAATGTCTTCAACCAGAAACATATTCGGAACATCCACCAGGTCGGTCAGCCGACTCTGGGACCATAGTGCCCCGGCGATGTTTCCGTGTTCCTCCACTCCAGCTAACCTGGAACCCCGTTTTCAGCAATTGGGCAGTGAGGAGAAGTATGGAGATATGGAGGCCAACCAGATTGGGAGGACGGCGTTCACGTAGACGAGTAGATACAAATTCGATCTTTTGCGTGAACCCCGCTCTCCGAAAGGAAGCGGGTTTTTTTGTTTGTAAATCACTGAAAAATAGAATTTTAACCAAAATGATGGCGGGTAGTCCGCCAGGCAAAAACAATCACACAAAAGAATTAACCAAACCAAAGAGGCCCGTCGCCAGCGGCAACTGACGACGAGCCCGATAGAAGCAGAAGATCGATCAGATTGATCCGCTACTCGCTAGTGGAAAAGATAACGGGAGATCCCGTTCGGGTCAACTGAGTCAGGTCGGGCCGGAGAGCTGAAAATGCTCTTCACGGAGCCTTGGTGCCTGAACTATAGAAATTCAGCTTCTAATGAGAAATTTACTTATATAGAATTAGAGGCTTTCCGGGAGATGTGCCTGCTAAACATCGAAACGTCCGCTGAGAAATCCTGCGGCTGTGTCAACGAGAGAGGCAACGGTGTTCGTTCTTTAGACTGTCTGCCAAAATCCTGTTCGCGAATCTCGATTCACGGACATATTCCTGGCAGGCAGTTTTTCAAAAATTGGAGGAAGAACGCGTGACCCCGTCGGCAATCGCCGGCCGAGAGTTGATCTGAGAGCATCAGAGGATGTCGCTCAATCAGCGTGGTCACTGACAGTTTCCGGTCGTCGAAAGTGACCTAAAAGAGAAAATAAGCAGGCCTGGTCTCCTGCGGCAATCCACCGGGAAGCTCCTGTCGTGATCCGGATAGCGGTCTTCAGTTCTTCCAAATTTACTCAAATGCGTCGTGCACCAGCTGTGCAGTCGAGACTCCAAATCTCTTCCTGCCCGGGGCAGCACCGGGGCGACGTGTTTTTCTGGGCGCTTTGCGCCCGTACGAAGGTGTGAAGGTAAAAGGTGCGAAGGTCTGGTCGCGAGATGTGAACCGAGCCAGAGCACTTTTCACTTTCGCACCTTCACACTTTTCACGCCGGCATTGCCGGCACTTTGTGGGGGCGCATGTTCCATAGGGGCGATGCTGCCTTGCAAGCAGCGTGCGGCGGGTGCAAGTCCCGTCTCCTCCACCATTTCTTTTTTGAGTATTCAGTAAGCGGTAGACCGTGGTCAGTGTGTATCACTGATGCACCGACTACCGTTCACTGATTACTCAACACTTTGGCGGCCTGGCGTCGTTAGATGAGCCTGTTGAAAGGCAGGGAAAAGGGAATTCCGCCCGGGCTTCCCGCCTCGAACTTCAGTTTGGGGACAGCCAGGCAAACCCAGTCCTGTGAGTTTCGTTGCCCGACAAGCAGCGGAACTATGCTGGAAGGTGGGAGATGCTTCTTCGGTTGATGGCAAATGCTGAAACCGGGGGCGGGTCTAGCACCCCGCGGAGTCTCTACGCAAACATCGACAGCTAAGGATGAAGG
This sequence comes from Verrucomicrobiales bacterium, assembly GCA_013213905.1. Lineage (GTDB taxonomy): Bacteria > Verrucomicrobiota > Verrucomicrobiia > Verrucomicrobiales > DEV007 > Arctic95D-9. The sequence goes on from JABSSQ010000521.1 coordinate 8,080, forward strand.
GCAGTTCGCAGGTGCGAGGCACATTTTTGCCGCTGAGAGCCTGCGAGCAGTTGATCGGTAACGGTTGGCCGCGAGGTCAACCCGAGTCGAGTAAACCGCTCGAGACCTGAGGCATCAGGCCGGGCAGCAGGCGTGCGGCATTCGGTTGTCCAAAAGACAACGGAACCGTTGGACGTGCACGTCTGGAAGGGCATTGACAATTAGCTCAATGGTAGAGCATTAGTTTCTCGGAACTATGTGTTGCAGGTTCGATTCCTGCATTGTTCAACATGAACGCAAAGTCGCGTCCACGAAGGTCATGAAAATGGCTTAATCCCTGTTCAGCCTGGCTGAAATCAGGGCCCAATGGAGTCCGCAAGGCTCCTGCGGGTTGACGGAAAACCGCACGTTGAGGGTAGCCCCTCTTCACGGTCCGGCAGGATCGACGGTAGGTAGCACGTCGAGTAATGACCTTCGAATGGGTGTAGTGCCGCATCCGGAAACAAAGGCAGTCATGCAGAGATACAGCATGTGGGGCCCACAGTCCCCTGTGTTGTGGAATGAACCGGGAAGGCGAAGCGGCAGCTTTGCGATAATCCGGTGCAAGTCTCTGCCGAAGCAGGTGTCCTTCTCAACCTGCTCTTAATTCATTTTCTTCCCGCTTCGTGCGGGACCATAACGTGGTGAGGTCGAAGTAGTCGAGATACGTGTCTTGGAAACACGGGAAAGCAGGTGCGAGTCCTGTCGCCGCGACCAATTTCAGATAAGAGGTGTTGATCCTGTCAGCGGACTGTAAACCCGCGGTCGAAAAACAAGACAGGAAGATGACGAGTGGAGCATTACCACCAGCGCCTACCATTTTCATTGGCTCATAGTGAAACAGTATCACGCCGGGTTGTTACCCCGGAATTCATGGGGCGGAACCATGTGGGTCAGCCAATTTTCAAC
>JABSSQ010000522.1 GCA_013213905.1 Verrucomicrobiales bacterium
CGAAGCGGGGCTCTCTGCTTCGGTTTCGTCTATGGAAGAAGTAACCGCCTTCGGCGAAACCGCTGCGCGACTCGGCACCCGGGCCCGTCTCCACGCCGTCGCCGATACCGGGATGGGACGTATGGGCTCTCTGCCCGACCATTTCGGGGAACTGGTTGCCGCGATCAAGGATCATCCCAACTGCGAGCTCGAAGGACTCGAGACTCATTTCCCGTCTGCCGACGACGATCCCGATTTTACCCATTCACAGATCGCTTCGTTCTCCGGCATCATCCAGGCTCTTGCCCCGGAGAACGCCTGCCATTTACACATCGCCAACAGCGCGGGACTGCTTGGTTTTCAGCGAGACCTGCCTTTCGCTACGCTCGCTAGACCGGGCATCGCTCTCTATGGAATTTCTCCACTGGAGGACCACACGCCGCTGCGCCCGGTCATGAGCTTGAAAACGCGCATCACGCTGGTCCGCGATATCCCCGAAGGCACCAGTATCAGCTACGGTCGCACCTTCATTTCAGACAAACCGATGACAGTTGCCACTCTCGGAGTTGGCTACGGGGACGGCTATACCCGCTACCTGACCGGCGAAGAAACCCATGTCCTCATTGCCGGAACGCGATGCCCGCTGCTCGGACGCGTGACGATGGACCAGATCGTGGTCGATATTTCCCACCTCGACGAACCGGTTGCCTGTGGCGATGTTGCCACCCTCATCGGTGAGCAGGGTGACGAAAGCATCACGGCCAAGGAACTGGCCACCCGGGCCGGAACCATTCCCTGGGAGATCCTCACCGGCATCACCAGTCGGGTCGAACGAGTTTACGTCGCGTCAGTCACCGACGCCTGATGCACCTCAAATCGGTGAGCGTGATCAAACCGCTCGTCGAGCCAGCCCAGGTGGGTCGTCGTGATCAACTTCTGTGAGCCTTCCGGCCATGCCGCCATCAAGGCATTGCGACGATCGGGATCGAGTTCGCCGAAGACATCGTCGATCAACATCACGGGCGCATCGTCTCGCGACTCCAGAAAAAGATGGGTCTGTCCTAACTTCAATGCCAGCGCCACGGTACGCTGCTGACCTTCACTCGCAAATTTCGCCACCGGCATTCCGTTGAGTTCGAGGATGAGATCATCCCGGTGCGGACCGGCCACGGTCTGGCGTCGGCGGAACTCTTCTTCTCGCCGGGAAAGCAGTTCGGCGGCGAGGTCATCCGCTTCACCGGACGCAGACTGATAAGTCAATTTCAGCTCCTCGGCCCCTCCTCCAATTTCACTCTGAGCGCGGGAAGCCTGCGGCTGCAACGCATCGATCAATTCCCGCCGGCACTGCGTCACAATGCGTCCCTGCTCCGAGAGCACCTGGGTGTAGGCATCGATCTCCGCCCACTTGGGTGAGGCATCGCGCTTGAGAAGATAATTCCGGGACCGAACCGCTTTCTCATACGCTTTCTGTGCAGGACGGTAGGCCGGAAAGAGTTGTGCCGCCATGAAATCGAGATAACGACGCCGACCGTCTCCCCCACCGCGGACCAGGGCCAGATCATCATTGGCCATCCAGACGACGAGAGCGCTGTGACGAAGGTAGTCGCTGCCACGTTTCTGGTTTTCCCCATCCACAAGAAGACGGCGTCCGGACGTCTTGTACTGCACTCGAAGCTCAACCGGATCGCCTCCATCGAGTTGGCCGCCCACGGCAAAAGCCTGCTCGGAAAAGCGGACACAATCCGCGATGGTCGAAGTCCGCGGACTCTGCAGTCGCAACAGGGTGCAGGCACCTTCGAGGATGGACGTTTTGCCCTGGGCGTTGTTGCCGTGGAAAATACTGATCCCTGCCGGCAACTCGATCCGCAGCGACTCGAAGCAACGGAAGTGGTTGAGATTGAGGGAACGCAAATGCATGAACGGGAGACTGCAATCAACAGGCGATCTCCGTCGAATCAACCCCCCACGCTCCGAA
>JABSSQ010000523.1 GCA_013213905.1 Verrucomicrobiales bacterium
CCATGGAGGGCATTGCCGAGCCAAGTAAGATGCAGTCCGAAGCAGGCGAACGAAGCGACCGCGAGGTTCACCAGGATCCATGCGGTCGGCACCATGATGAGATTTGCCAGGATCCCAACCGGAGCGACACTTTGAAAGTGCCACGACAGGGGCAACACGGAGCCGATCCAGGCGACCAGGGAAACGGCCAGGGCAGCTGCGGTCGTTCCGACGAGGCGATCTTTGAAACGGCGTGCCGGACTGAGCAGTGTCTTCGGAATGAACGGATCTGAAAGGCAGGGGCCGGCGAGCCATTGCCGCGTCAGATCGCCAAGAACAATGATCGCGAATAGCACCGCGAAGGAGAGTTGAAACCCCGGAAGGAACAGCTGCTGAGGATTGAAGGTGAGCAGCAGAAGGGCTGCCAGCGAGAGGCTGTTGAGGAGACGTGGCTGCTCCTTTAACGCAAAGCTGGCGAGAACAATGGAAAGCATGATGGCGGCGCGAACCGCGGAAGGTCTCAAGCCGGTCAAAACCGCGTAGAAGAGCACCAGTGGAATAATGATCAGCACGGCCCAGCGTTTCGGCAGACGGAACAAGAGGGCGACGAAGAGGAGCGTGCCGCCGATGATCCCGACATGCAGGCCGGAGACTGCGAAGAGGTGCATCGTGCCGCTGCGACGGTACCAGTCTTCGAGTTCCTCGGGGGAGCTCTCGCGAGCGCCGAGGGTCATTGCTGCAATGAGGCGGGCGTAGGGCTCGTCTTCCGGGGAAAGGCCTTCGAGGAGGTTTGATTCAAGATGGCTGCGAAGACGCTTTGCTCCCGCGACGAGGTGTGAGCCGCGGAAGACCTCCACCGTTTTGCAGGCGTCACCGGTTCGGATCTCCAGTTGGGCGGGGCTGCTGTACTGGCGGTAGTAAAATTCCGCCGGATCAAATCCACCCGGAGAGCGAGCGCGGTCGAGTGGTTTCAGCAGCCCGGTGAATTCCAGCGATGAGCCATAAGCAATTCCTTCGGGTGGCGATTGAATCCAGACCGGCACGCTGTGATCAGTTGAGATGGAATGTCCGGCGACGGTCAGTTCTTCGAGGTGGAGAACGGCGCGGAGCGATCGCGAGGATGAGGGGTTCACAGAGCGGATCCAGCCTGATCCGGCAACTTCGACGGAGTCTCCATTGGTGAGAGACGCTGCGAGAGGGAACTCATCGATGTGCCTGACTTCCCGGGCCTGTCGGCCGGCAAAGGCGACGAGGCATACCGCGGCGAGCAAGTAGATACCCCATCCGGGATGATTCCTTTTGCGAAGCAGAAAGGCGGCAATGGCGAGCAGGATCGTGAACAGGACCAGCCCAATCCATTTCCCGGAATCGCCCGTCACGATGCCGATTCCCGCGACCATTGCGGGCAGGAGGAGTGGGCAGCGCCGCAGCGCAAAATCGAGTCCTTGAGGCGGGAATTTCACCGTAAGGCGGGGGAGGGTGAAGATTTGTGGAAAATTGGGGTTGGCATTTTCGAACTTGTCGTTAAATTCACCTCCCTCCGCGGCCTTTGGCCGCCTGCGATGGCGCTGGTTTATTTAAACTGTATTAATTTTTAGAAATTATAAAAATTAATTGAAAGTTTTATAAACTTCGCGGATCGTATGCGAGTGCGGGTATAGCTTAATGGTAAAGCCCTAGCCTTCCAAGCTAGTTATGAGGGTTCGATTCCCTCTACCCGCTCCACTTCAGCCCTGTTTGTTATGAAGCTCGCATTTGTGGTGATTCTCTCCTGTTTCCTCGGCATTTCTGTGTCCCGAAGTTATGCCTCTGAGTCCGCCCTGGACTGCAGTTCGGCCGTCCAGGTTTTTGAAGACGGAGTTCAGGCACAGCCCTATAACCTGCTCCCTCTCTACATTGATGCCCTGCAGACCAATCCCGGTTGCCGCCGTGATCTGCTCATTTCCGCGGTGAGAGCATCCAACGGAGATGCCCGCACGATGCGCTGGGTGATCTTTGTGTCCCGCCAGGAATTTCCCAATGAGCTGACCCTTCTCGCGGAGGCCGCCATGTCAGAGGCACCTGAATACGGCGAAGTGATCCGTGAAGCGTTCTTTGTCGAAGAGGCGGAGATGGAAATCGAACTCGCCGAAGCAACGACTCCGAAGATTCCGGGACCGGAAGGTCCAGTTGTGTTGACGTCTCCATTGGAAGCTCCCATGCAGGTTGCCGCGGCTCAGATCGCCGAACCTGTCTTGGAAACCACTCCGGAATCTGCGCCCGACCTTCATTCCGCACTTGTCGAACTTCCGGAGGAAGCGCAGCAACTTGATGAAGACATTCGCGAAGCGATCGCCCGCATGACCGCCAAGGTTGAAGGCAAAGCCTGGCCCGAACAGGAGGTACCTGAAGCTGATTTCACCTATCGCCAGTCCGAGAAGTTGCGTGTGACACCGAAGCGCTGGGTGGATGAGCAGAGCATGGACAACTCCCTGCCGATCGACACGATCGACGAGCGCAAGATGCTGCCGATGGCGATCAAGATCGATGACGACTGGAAGCCGTCCGAAGATATCCGCCTCGACGAATCGAAGTTCACCAAGTCAAAGTCTGATACCCGGGTTGCGGCCGTGGCGAGGAAGAAGGAACTGGCTCCGGCCGGTTCTGTCGGGCTGCCTCAGCCGCCTCGCCTGGCACGTTCCAGCGTCTACTACATTCCTCCGGCTGGTGGCGACTACAATTCCACGATCGATCGCGACGGCCGGGATTCGATGCGTCCGTCACTGGTGATTCGCTCGGCTCCGTCTTCACCGACGAGCGTGCGATAGGC
>JABSSQ010000524.1 GCA_013213905.1 Verrucomicrobiales bacterium
GATCCTCAAGCCTCTCGAGAAACACCGGGGAAGCGTTACGCCGATCAGCGGGCTCTATCATCCCAACTCATTCGGCATCGCTCACAGCGCCACCCAGACCTGGCTCACCGGCGCCAAGCACGGTCCCACCGATCGCAACACGGTATCCGTTGACCAGCTGATTGCGCGGGTGAAGGGATTTAAAACCCGCTTTCCTTCACTCGAGCTGAGCAACCAGGGGTACCGGCTGGCCGTCAGCGCCGATGGGATCCAGCTTCCAGCCGAAAGAAACCCGGCAGTCGTGTTTAAACGGTTTTTCATGGAGCCGGCGGGAGGCGTCAAGAAACAGCGTCGACGCCTGAACCGTAAGGAGAGTATGCTGGACCTCGTTCTTGGCGATGCGAAGTCCTTCGCGAAAAAACTGGGCCAGGAAGATCGTGGAAGGCTCGATCAGTACCTCGGGGCGGTTCGGGAAGTGGAGAAGCGAACAAAGCGGGCGGAGACGTGGCTTGAAACTCCGCGGCCGAAGATCGATTCCGGTGTCGCCGGGAAGCTCAACCGCAACGTTCCGCTGGAGCGGCTGGGGGAGTACTTGCGCACGATGTACGATATCATCGTGTTGGCCTTCCAGACGGACATGACCCGTGTCGTGACTTTCAATACCGGGAACGAAGGAACGGGGCCCGCGGTGCCGGAGATCGGCGTCAACCGCGACCGGCATTCGCTTTCGCATCACAACGGTAACAAGGAAGCTCTCAAGCAACTCACCAGAAGCGACGAATTCAATGTGCTCCAGTTCAGCTACTTCCTCAGCCGGCTTTCCGAAGTCCGTGAGGGCGACGGAACCTTGCTCGATACGACACTGGCTCTTTACGGTAGCGGCCTGTCCTACGGAAACAGCCACGGGACGACCAGCTTGCCGCTGGTGCTGGCGGGAGGCGCCAAGCTTGGCCTCAAGCACGGCGCGCACGTTGATTACAACCAGCAGATCAAGGAGTTCAAGGGTTATGGGCAGGGCGTGGGCGTCTATCACAGCCCGGTCAACACCAGGGCCCATTTCAGCAACCTGCTGCTGACCATCGCGCAAAAGATGGGCGTCGAAACCAAGGCCTTCGCGGATTCCAGCGGTGTGATTTCCGAGGTCCTTTCATGAGGCGGCCCGGGCCTGGCAGGGTTTTCCCCGACGTGATCCGCCGGGGATCGGGCATGATTTTTCTCGCCACGGCCTTCCTGGTCTGGTTCAACGCGCCGGCGATGGCTGATGAGAAAGCTGACGCGTTAGAAGACCACGTCCCTGAGCCAGGGGTTTTTCCTCCGGAAGGAGCCGGGATTCACCTGGACGGCGACCTGGTGGTCAGTGACTCCATCAATCGCCGGGGGGCCATCCGCAAAGGAGGCTCCGGCCTGGACGGAACCCATAATGTGCCGCGGCACTATTTCGCCATGCTTCCCTACGGAATGGTTCGGTATCACGGAGCGCCGGCGGATGTACGGAGCATCCCGCTGGGGACGCACATGCACGGGCGATTTCTGCTGCCGATGAAAGGCGAAGAGGAGGCCATTCCGCTTTCAGAAGAACAATTAAAACGGCGTCCCATCGCCCGCCATAACCATGCGATCCTGCTCGAGGACGATGTCAGCTTCTATTCCCGACAGGGCCGGTCTTGGAAAGTTCTCGGCTTTGAGCAGGGAGGCGGGCCCGCGCCGCGGCTGAAACTCTCAGTCGAACCGGTCGGCCCGGAAATCGAGGGTGGTATCAACAAGCCGGCTCTCTTCGACATCGATGATTCCACCCGAATATGGAAAGATCGCCGGCTGGTGGGAAGGGACCAGATCGCACCCGGCCAACAGGTCCAGGTCAACCTGACCTGGGGACCTTTCGCTAGCCTGGCCACCACCGATATCTGGCTCGATGACGAGAGCCTGGCGGCCTTCAGGGAGGTGCAGCGGCAGCGTCATCTGCGGCTCATTCGCTCACGGTTCTTACCCGGCTGGGTCGATGCGGTTAAAAACAGCGACACCGGGGGCGGTGAGATCACGGTTACTTTTTTCGGGGGAATGGACCCATCTCTCTACTCGGACATCAGCGGGATGAAAGGTGGAAAGGGAACCACAAAGATCTGCAACGCGGAGACCACC
>JABSSQ010000525.1 GCA_013213905.1 Verrucomicrobiales bacterium
ATTTCGCTCGCCACGGCTATAAGACGATTGGCGCCGGCAAGATCACCCATGGATACGACAACAACCGGGCCTTTCAGAAATACGGCCCCAAAGGTTCTTCGGGGCCCAAGCCCAAGAATGGTTTTCGATTCGACTATCACTTACCCGACGTGCCATGGACAGGTACTCAGACTGACTGGGGCGCCTTCCCCGAGAGCGACGACATGATGCCCGACTTCAAGGTGGCCACGTGGGCTGAGGAACAACTCGCCAAAGACCACATAAAACCCTTCTTCCTTGCCGTCGGTTTCGACCGACCTCACGTGCCCTTCTACGTTCCGGAGAAATGGTTCGAAGCCTATCCACTGTATTCTCTCGTCCTGCCTGAAGTTAAAACCGACGATCTCGACGACGTTCCTGAGATCGGTCGAGCCGTCCATGAAATCCCAAAATATCCAAAGCTGGCCTGGCTTCAGGCGAACGATAATGAGCAATTCAAGCTCGCGGTTCAGGCCTACCTCGCCTGCATCAGCTTCGTGGACCATCAGGTCGGCCGGGTAATCGATGCTCTAGACGCCAGCCCCTATGCTGAGAATACCACCATCGTGCTCTTCAGCGACCACGGCTATCACCTCGGCGAAAAGGATCGCATCAGCAAGCACACCCTGTGGGAAGAATCGACTCGGGTTCCGCTCATTGTGGCCCGGGCCAAAAGGGAAGCAAAATCCGACGATGCCAAGATCATTCACCGCACTGTAGGCCTCATCGACATTTACCCGACGCTGCTTGAGCTCAGCCACCTGCCGGCGCGAAGCGAAAACGAGGGGCTCAGCCTGGTCACCCTCATGGAAAACCCCGAGGCGGAATGGCGGGACACGACCCTCACCGTTTACCCAAGGGGAGGCAACGCGCTCCGCTCAGATTACTTCCGCTACATTCACTACAAAGACGGCAGCGAAGAGCTCTACGACCATCGCAACGACCCCAATGAATGGAGCAACGTCGCCAGCAACCCGGAGTATGCCAGACAAATCAAAGCACTCCAGATGCAGCTACCTTCTTCCGAAGCCCCCTACCACCCGGCTACTCGCACTGCTCCCATCAATGCCTGGTTCAAAGTCCACCTAGAAGCCGAGCTCAAACCCGTAAAGAAAAAGTAGCCGCTTCATGGTCGGCTTGAAGAAACCACCCTTTCCTGGACCAGAGTGCCGCTGCAAACTACCCAAAGCTGCATGATTTCAGGTTACTTTTCTTCCGGCTCTTCTGCCACTGACCAGGATAACGTTTGCCCTTCTCGGCCGCAATCTCAGCAGCCGCTCTTTCCGGCAGGGTGCTCCAGTCTTTTTTCATGGCTGATCACAGAATACTCATGAGACAAGGAACCGGTTGGTCGCTGACCGCTGGCGAGTTGTGCGACCAACTTCGGCGCAGCCTCACTCATCGCCACCACACATTCGCCCCGGTCCTGGCGTTCCATCAAAGCCTCCAGATCAATACCTCCGGCAGCAGCGACCTCGTAACGGGTGATCTCCGGAGTCACCGTAGGAGGGCCTCCTGTGCCGACATCGATCACGAGCGGAGTATGTCCGCACGAGGCAATCAAATTGGCCACAAAGGCATGCTCCTCCCCTTTCGAATCGAGAGTCCCAAGGACCGCTATCGTTTTACAGGATGAACTCATGAATCACGCCTTTCTTTTCAAGGGAATGGATTTGAACTCCTTCGTCAGGTTCGTCAGTGACTCCTCGACGGCCATCCGCTCCAGACTGGATGCTCCAACAAAACCTGACGCGTCAGTGCGCTCGTTGATAAAAGCCGCATCCTCCGGTGTCGCAATCGGTCCCCCATGCGAAAGATAGATCACATCGTCCCGAACCGACTTGCCGGCATCGATGATGTTCTGAGTCGCTCTCGCGGCATCATCAAGAGACATGGCTGCATCCGTCACCCCGATAGATCCACCCACCGTGCAGCCTACATGAGCAATAATCACATCTGCCCCGGCTTCTGCCATCGCTTTCGCTTCCTCCGGTGAAGCAACATAGACGATCGAGAAGATATCCATCTTGCGAGCCAGCGCGACCGTCTCCACTTCCTTATGCGTTCCCATGCCG
>JABSSQ010000526.1 GCA_013213905.1 Verrucomicrobiales bacterium
ACCTCAACCTGGCCTTGCCACATAATGCTGGGAAAAACGACAACACTGGAAGTCAGGACATCCGAGGGAGTCTCGTTCAAGATTCCGATCGCCAGCCCCTACAGTCGCTGTCTCGCCCTCGCTGTCGACCTGGGGGTGATCATGGGTTTGACCATCCTCGCCACCTTCGTGCTCAACATCCTGCAAAGCATGGCGTCAGCCCTCCCCGGCATCGGGAGAATTCTCGTCGACTTCGGTGAGGGCACCACGATCATCGTGCAGTTCGTTATCGCGACATTTTACGGCATTGTTCTTGAGTGGCTCTGGTCAGGTCAGACTCTCGGCAAACGCCTTCTGAAACTCCGGGTCATCGACGAGCGAGGTCTCTCACTATCTTTCAAACAGATCGCAATTCGAAACATCTTTCGGCTGCTCGACATGCTCCCGTCCACCTTCTACCTGATTGGTGGAACGAGCTGCCTTTTCACCGCCAAGTGTCAAAGGACCGGGGACATTGCCGCGGGCACGCTGGTCATTCGCGAAGTCGATGTTCCGGCGCCGTCTTACAACGAGCTGCTCGAAGAGGGAGAAAACTCCTTCGCCAGCACGCCTCACCTCGAAGCGAGACTTCGGCAGAAGACTTCACCCGAAGAGGCTCGCATTGCGCTCGATGCCGTCACCCGCCGTGACGAACTGAAACCGGAAAGCCGCCTGCTCCTCTTCTCTCGCCTCGCCGATCACTTTCGCGCTCTCTCGAAATTCCCCGACGAAGTCACCGTCGGCCTCTCCGACGAACAATACGTTCGCAACGTGGTCGACACCCTGTTCCGTCGCGCCTCAGTCTAGACGGCAGGAGAATCAGCGACTGATATCTTCCTGGCGCAGGATCTTGTAACCCGCCTTGGAAAGAATCGATTGACCGAAGTGATTGTCCTCCACACACAGTGCCAGTGCAGCTCGCCCATTGGGTTGGGTCAATAACGGGTAGATAAAATGAATGTTGGTCTCGGCGTTCAGAAGAGTCCGCAGGCAATCCGGCATCTGCTCGGCCCCTTCCCGCAGCTCCACGACGACAAGGTCTGTCGAATTATAGGGAATGCCGCGCTCGATAAAGATCGTCTCAACCGTGTCCGGATCACTCACGATGAGTCGAACCACCGTATTGTCGATCGAGTCCTGGACCGAAAGACCGATCACAACAACGTGATTCGTTTTCAGCAGATCGAGGATAGCCACAAATGCTCCGGGGCGGTTCGGCAAAAAGACGGCAATCTGGCGGATCGGAGTTCCCTCTTCGGTATGAACTCCATTCGAATCTTCGTTTTCCATAATCCTGACAGAACTATAACACGAGTAGCACTGGCGGTGAAAAGCGGTTCAACCTCGCGTCTTTTACAATCTACTCGACAGTGACGCTCTTTGCCAGATTTCTCGGCTTATCGACATCACAACCACGAGCCACCGCAAAATGGTAGCTCAGCAGCTGAAGAGGAATAGAAGCGAGGATCGGACTGAGACATTCAGTCACCTCCGGAATGTAGATCACGTCATCGGCGATACGCTCCAGATCAGTGCATCCCTCAGTCGTTACCGCAATGACAGGTCCCTTGCGTGCCTTCACCTCTTCCAGAGTGCTGACATTCTTCTCAAACACCGAGTCCTTCGGCATGATGAATACACTCGGAGTCTCTTCGCTGACGAGAGCAATGATGCCGTGTTTCAATTCCGCCGCGGCGTGGCCACTTGCGAAGATGTAGGAAATCTCCTTCATCTTGAGCGCACCCTCCAGTGCGGTCGGGTAGTTGAACTGACGTCCGAGGAACAGCATGCCTTGAGCGTCGATGTATTTCTCAGCGATCTGGCGAATCTTCTCACTTTGCTGGAGGATGGTTTCCACCTTCGCAGGCAAATCGCGAAGCTCCTGCAGCATGCGCTGACCGTAGTCGACTGAGAGGTGGCGCATCCGGCCGAGCAACAGAGCCAACAGCGTCAGCAATGTTACCTGGGAAGTGAATGACTTGGTGGCTGCCACACCAATCTCGGGCCCTGAGTAAAGGTAACTTCCCCCGTCGGATTCACGGGCGATCGTTGAACCAACCGCATTCACAATGCCCAGCACCCGGTGTCCCTTGCGCTGTCCCTCCCGCATCGCGGCAAGAGTATCAATCGTTTCACCGCTCTGGCTGATCACAAAAACGAGCGTGTTCTTATCGAGTGGTGGATTCCGATATCGAAACTCACTGGCGATCTCAACTTCGGTTGGGATCCGGGCAAGGTGTTCGATCAAATACTCGCCTACCATCGCCGCATGAGAAGCCGTACCGCAGCCGCAGAGAACAATCCGATCGACATCGCGCAATTCGCGTGGCGTCAGTTGCAATCCACCGAGCAAAGCTGAAGCCTGATCATCAACCAGTCGACCGCGATAGGCGTTTTGGATCGAGGTCGGTTGCTCGTAAATCTCCTTCAGCATGAAGTGGGGATAATCGCCCTTCTCGGCATCTTCCTGCGTGAAGTCCACCGTGCTCACTTCGTAGTCGGCCGCATCGCCGTCGATGTTCTCAATACTGAAATCGTCGTCGGTCATGTAGACCAGCTCGCGATCCCTCATGTAGATCGCATCGCTCGTATGAGAGACAATGGCACCCACATCGGAGGCGAGAAATTTTTCTCCCTTTCCAAGACCCACCACGAGCGGACTGCCAAGGCGGGCACCCACGAGAAACTTGGGAACATCGGCG
>JABSSQ010000527.1 GCA_013213905.1 Verrucomicrobiales bacterium
GTTCGCACTCGAATCGAGTCGACGCGCGATTTCGGCGGGTTTTAAATTTTCGAGGTAGCGCAACACCAGCAGTTTCTCGGCAGCCGGCGAAGCCTTCTTCAGGCAAAGATCAATAGCGCGCCCCACTTCCGGCCAGTCTTCGGAGCGTTCCGCGTATGAAAAATGGATCGCATCAATCGCATCCTCTTCCAGCAACACCGCGCCCTTGGCCTGCTTGCGGCGCCATTCCAGCACCTTGTATTTAGCAATGCCCATCGCCCAGGGGCCAAACGGTCGGGACTTATCGTATTCGTCAAACCGGGTCGCAACCTGGCGAGCCGTTTCCTGGAGGATATCCTCTGCGTCAGCCAACTGGGGTGTAATCGAACGAATAAACGCCATCACTGACGGCTGGGCATTTGTCCACAGCAGCGTGATCTGGGTCAATTTGTCGTCAGGATCGCTCAAAGAAGAATCAGGAGTTCAAAGGAAAAACGGGGGGGTTGCGCTTTGAATAGACCGGAGGGTCACAATTCTTAACAATTTAATGCAGGCACAACCGTTGAACGCAGACTCACCCTACCTGTTCGTTCAGATATTGGATCGCCCTGTCGCAGCCGCGACCAGCTTATTTCCGCTTTGGAGCAGTAGCACGCCACTCTTCCATCAGCCTGGCATGCTCAGCAGCCACCTCTTTGAATTCTTCGCTCTGACGATCCAAGGCTTGTCTCTTGGCCGCCAACGCTTTGATCCGGGCCGAGAGTTCTTTGCGGGCTTCCGCGGCGGCGATTGCTTCCAGCGCAGCAGTGGAAACCACATCATCCCAGTCATCGGTGCGGAATACCGAAGTCGGAAGCCCCTCGCTGTTGATCAAATTGGCCCCTTCCGGGTTGGAGGCCCAGGCATAACGTACCGCTACCGGAGCCTCCACATCCTGGCTCGAAACAACGACGGAATCCCCGCCTTCGATCCTCGCATTTGCCCAATGCCAGACCTTGTCTTCTCCGGCGATTTCAAAACGCTTCAGTTTTCCGCCACCTCGAACCCGGAGTCCGCTGCCGACCTGGTCAAAGAATACGCGGGCTTCTTTCTCCCGAAATTTGACCGCCCGGTAGAGTGGACCGGAGTGGGCCACGAGATCCTTGCCGTAGTCTTTCGCCAACGCCCAGAGAGCGAGACGATCGCCCACATCGTGCTTGTTCCACGGGTGGATATCGTCGGCTTCACCCACATCATTGATAATCGCCATGCCTGTTTTCGGAGTGGTATCGAGCACAAGACGCATCCGTTCCTGGAGAAGAGGCCAGGGGTCATCATCGCCCGGCTCGCTGGTCGGCTGGCGGAAATTGGCCAGTTGCACGTAGTAGAAGGAAAACTCGTCGTCCCAGCGCGTCCGCCAGTCGTTGATCATCAGCGGCAGAGTCTGGTCGTAGGGCACTGCCCCCTCCTTGGCATTGCCCTCGCCTTGATACCAGATCGCTCCCCGAATCGTGTAACCCACGAAGGGATTGATCATCGAATTGAAAAGCACGCCCGGCTTGCCCTCAGTATCGAGTGGACGCTTCGGAGGCGCCGGCTTTCGCGGGGCCCGACCACGCTGCTCTTCTGGCTTTTCCTTCCAGGCAGCAGAGGCCACTTTCCATTCGGCGAGCCGCTTCTCGTAGAAATCCTGAGCCTGCTCCGGGTCATAGTCCGCGTCTGCCACCAAGGTGTCATCGACGAGCTTCTTAGTTCCCGGGAGGGTAGTGAGCGCTTCACGGCTGGTAAAGGTTTCCACCGGCTTGCCACCCCAGGCTGTCTTGATGACACCAATCGGAATCTTCAGCTCCCCGTGCAGCTTCTTGGCAAAGAAATAGGCCACCGCTGAATAGCCACCTACCGTTTCAGAGTTGGCCGCAGTCCACTCCCCTTCGATATCATCCTGCGGCTCCACCGCCGTGACTGTCGGCGCATTGAAGAAACGTATTTCAGAGAAATCAGCCTTGGCAATTTCCTCGGCATATTGCTCCACCCGATCCAAGGTCCAGACCATGTTGGACTGACCGGACGCGAGCCAGACCCCGCCGACCAGCACATCATTGATCACGATTTTCTCTTCGCCCGATGTGATGACCAGTTCAGCGCCCTTGGCGTCCGCTGCTCCGGTCACAACAGCCGTGCGCCAGTTGCCCTGCTCATCGGAAGTGATCGTTCCCGAGTTCCCTTTGAACGA
>JABSSQ010000528.1 GCA_013213905.1 Verrucomicrobiales bacterium
AGTGTTCTTCGGCTTTGCTGCCTACCTCGTGGATCTCACTTACCGTCGCGAAGCCATCGCCGCGGTGACGATCGGGCTGGCCGTATTCTACATCATTCACATCTATTCGTTCCTGAAGCGGAAGAGCGGGGACAAGGGGTTAATCCTCAGTTTCCTCGGACTCGCCTCGCTGTTCGTAGCGATCACGCTGCCGCTGGTGCTTTCCCACGGATGGATCACGGTGAGCTGGGCGGTGCAGGGCTTCGTCATGTTGTGGATTGCCGCGAAGATGAAGAGCGAGTTCTTTCGCCAGCTTGCCTACGTGCTTTATCTGATTGTCCTCGGTCGCTTCGCATTACTCGACCTGGGCAACCAGTTTTCCGGTCTCGGCCGGAACCTGTCGGCCGCTGATTACTGGCCCGCCCTGTTGGAGCGACTTATGGTCTTCGGAGTGCCGATTACCTCGTTCTTTGCCGCGGGCCGTCTCTTTGGAAAACAAGTCGGGACGAATGCCGCCTGGATTGTCGGAGAACAGAATGATATTAAGCCGTGGTTCGGTCAGTCCATGTTGAGTCGGTTTTGCTTCTGGGTCGTCGTGGGACTGAGCTTTGTCTATCTGAACCTTGAGGTCTACCACAGCGTGGGCAACCTCTACGATCCGCTGGTGCGCCCGGGATTGACGATCCTGTGGATTGGACTGGCCGCCGTGTTCCTGCGCGAGATGCTCGCCAATCGCGAGTCGGTGGCGACGGCCTTCTTCTGGATCACCGCTTCGGCCATCGTGGTGAAGGTGTTCTTCTTCGACTTCTTTTTCTGGCAGCCGGACTGGAACCTGGTGTTCACCCGGAACGACTTCCTTGAGCACTGTACGATGCGCCTGCTGGACTACGGGCTGGTGATCGCCTTCCTCGTTCTCGTCTGGCAGTTGTTCCTCAAGCGTGGCGATGATCGCAAGCACGCAACGAGTGTTTTTGGCTATGCCTCTCTCGTTGGCCTGTTCGTCTATTCCAGCCTCGAAATCTGGACGGGATTGAACCGGTTTCTTCCTGAATTCACCATGGGAGGTATCACGATCTTCTGGTCGCTCTTTGCGTTTGGCCTGCTCTTCGCCGGTATCTCGAAAGTGAATGCGATACTGCGTCGCCTTGGTCTGGGTCTCCTCGTAGTCGTGGCGATCAAGGTCTTCTCTATCGACCTCGCCGGGCTGGATCAGCTTTACCGGATTATCGCCTTTATCGTCCTCGGCGTTGTCGTGCTGGTGATGTCCTTCCTCTACCTGAAGTATCGCCATCGTTTTGAGATGAATCCCGAGGATACCGCTGAGAAAGAACCAGAATCATGAGAGTCTTTATCCTGACAGTATTGCTAACCGCCATTGCTCCGATGATGCGGGCGGATGAGAGCCGGTTTCAGTTTGTGCGCGAGGTTTCAGCGCCTGAAGCGGAAGGCATTGGTTCCGTCACCCTCGATGAACCCCTTTATGAGACTATCGCCAGCGACTATCGGGACCTTCGCGTGTTCAGGGAACGGGAGGGCGAAGTTGTCGAATGGCCCTACCTCGTCGAAAGAGTCAGTCGCGGAGCTGTGAAGGCACCCTCCAGTCTTCTCCCTAATGAGATGGTTTCCTCCGATGAAAACCCTGACGGCAGCATCGAAACCGTGGTGCAGTTAAAGAAGGATGCCGGGGGTGCGGTGAGATTGCGGATTGAGACGCCACTCCGTGACTTTGAGAAATCCGTCGATGTTTACGGAAGCCTGGATAAGACCAACTGGGAGCCTCTCCTCGAGGGGGAATTGATCTTTGACCGGGAACGCTTCGTCGATTTCCGCTACACCGAACTGAAGCTTCCGGTGAATGAGTTCACTTCCTACAAAGTCGTCATCGCCAATGCCACCGATGAACAGCGTTCGTCGGTTCGCGAAGTGACTGAGGCAATCAGTGATCGTGACGGTGAGAGTCGCCTGGAGAAGCGGCAAGTCGAGACCCGCAACTTCCGTATCAATGCGCTTTCGTTCTTTTCGGCGCCGGTGCACCTGCCGGCGGGCCGGGATGAAAACGACTATCCCGTGGCGTTGATTTCCAACGGAGTTAATGAGGAGGAAAAACGGACCGAGGTGGTTGTCGAGGCCGGGCGGGTTCCGTTGCGCTCGCTGACCGTTGCGACCGGTGATGCTAACTTCCGCCGCGACGTCCGGGTCGAGGTGCCTGCCGATGAAGACCAGTGGCGCACCCTCAAGCGTGGGGTGATTCATCGCTACCGCGTGGGTGATGTCGATGAGGAGAACCTGACCGTGCGCTTTGATGAAGGACGGAGCGATCGCTATCGGCTCGTTATCGAGAACCGCGACAGTCCGCCGCTGCAGGTGGGTGGCATCTCGGGGACGGGTGAAGTGTATGAAGTCCGGTTTCTGGCTCAACCCGGGGACCGGTTTTCCCTTCTCTACGGATCGGATTCGACCGAAGTGGAATCACCTCAATACGATGTCGCTGCGATTCAGCGGGCGATCAAAGGTGAGGTGGCGATGTTGCCGCTGGAGCTGAAGGAGCCCGCCGCTAATCCGGAATATGATCCTGACAATAAGGCTAAGCTGTCACTGCTGGAACAGCCCTGGGTATTGTGGGTGCTGATCGGTGCGGTGGTGGCGGTCTTGATTCGCGTGCTCTTCACTGCGGCTAAGCAGGTGGAAGAGGTGGGTGAGTAGAGATTGGGATGAAGCGGTTTGCTTGCTACTGCTTCATTACTGGAGTGCCTTTGCTTTTGATTATCTGGTTTCTAACGCCGATTCCATATTTCCTGAGCTACTCCGAGGTAGGTAGTTCTTATACGTGTGATTTGGAGTTTCACGGATTGGTTTGCGAGCCAAATGGTGAGCCAGTTCCTGGCGTCGAAGTTGGGCTTGAGGTGCGAACGTATTGGCTTCTTGCAGGTGCCGGCTCTTACAATCGAAAACTCATCACTGATGAGAAGGGCGGGTTTTCGTATAGCGTGAGGAATTGCAGTTCGTTTACGATCACCTCGCTTAGAAAGAAGGGTTATGGAGTGTTGGGTCGGCAGTGGTGGGGGTATCGATTTTCAAAAGGAGATCCACCGATTGCGGAGAAGGAAAATCCGATCATCTATTCGATGCATCGGACGGAGCCACGATGAAGATAGGAGCGCGGTTGTCCGCGCTCGTTCTGGGTAAGCGGTCGAGCGGGAGCTCGACCCTCCATGCCTTCGGCATCCATGCGTTTGGCGGCGATTCTAAACGGTGCTTCCGGTTGTAATCGTGCCGTCTTGCGAAGTCGGCGACAGTCGCGAGATGAAAGTACGTCG
>JABSSQ010000529.1 GCA_013213905.1 Verrucomicrobiales bacterium
GCGCAGTGCCTGAAGGGCGAGCTGAGAAAGAGCAGGTTGATCAGCAGTTTGATTCTCCTCTTTCAATTCCGCGGGATTCTTTGAAGGCAAACCCTTTTAGTAAAAACATCCCTAGAATGACGTTGGCAGAAGCGAGAATGGGATGCTCCGTTAGGTCACTCAGATTTGAAGAATTCATCGAATAATGGGTGAAACGGCTCATAATCAAAACGCTGAGAATCAGCGCCTGGAGTGCGACGTAATTTGCTTTCCAATATGAGGGGCGACCTGCACACTTCGCGCCAGGGAATGCGCGTTTGCCATGCTGCGGGTGAGCGGTCTGAAGTTTCTCAGGGCGATTCGGAAAGACGAGCGATTCGGAAAGACGAGCGATTCGGAAAGACGAGGCACGGGGTTCGTTCACCATATTTGCAGTGACAGCGACTTTATTTCGGAAATTTTGGGAACACGCGAAAGAAGCCGGTTATGACGAAGTTGTGATAAGACCGTTTCGGGTCGCAGGGCTATACGAAAGAATCCACTGATGGTGCGTCGGTCAGTAGGTCGGAACGATTTTCAATCCGCCGGCATAAACCAGATGTTTCGAAAGCGGCCGGGGTTGTTGTGATCCTGGAAGCTCAAGCCACCTTTTTGTGCCGCGCTGTGGAAAGGGACCTTATCTTGAGTCATGACATCGTTGTGATAAACGGTGAGATAGGCGGGCTTTGTCACTTTGCCTTTCTCGTCTAGTTCAGCCCGGGTGAAATAAATATCATATTTCTGCCACTCGCCGGGGCCGCGTGAGGCGTTGACGAGAGGTGGAGTGTGTTTGTAGAGAGCCGAGGCCTGACCGTCATGATAGGTCTTGTTGTTGAAGGAATCGAGGACCTGTATTTCAGGGAAGCCCTGAATAAAGACGCCACTATTTCCGCGTCCCTGGCCCTGGCCGGCAACCTCAGCAGGTGTGGCCCACTCAATATGGAGGTGACCGCTAGTGAGGAGAGGTTCCTTGAGAGCTATACCTCCCTGGCGAGGAGTGATCTCCATGTAATCGCCTTCAATTTTCCAGCGAACTTCTCCAGTGGGGTTTTCAACCCCTTTGCGAGGCGTACCTTTCCAGAGGCTGAGGTCCTTGCCATCGAAGAGAACAGTCGCTCCGCCGGGGGCGGGAACTGGAATTCCGTCATACTGCGGTTCGACGATCGTGGGTTCGTCATAGCTGGCCGGCTGGATGTCGAAGTTCTTGAAGCGCATCTTCTGGTGAACCCCGGCGTGGACCTGTAGACCGATTGGGCCTTCTTTCGGCATGGCCGCAGTCATGTAGTCGTTGATGAGTTCGCCGTTGAGATAGGTGACGATACGGTTGTTCATCACACGGATCTTGAGTGTGTTCCATTCGCCGAGCTTGTGCGCAGTTTTGACCTTGTCGGATTGAATCGGGTACTTCCCTTGAAGGTCTTTGGGACAGTAAATGCAGCCGGTGAGGTCGATCTTCAGCGATCGGGAAACGCCGATCTGAACCTGGTGGCTAGGTCCGCGGACGAAGACTCCGGAGTCATAGTCGGGAGAGTCTGTCTGAAAATGGAGGATTAGCTCATAGTTCTTGTAGTTGGCTTCGGTCCAGAGCACGGAGCCCTTCTTATCCGGATTGTCTCCGATAATCTGTCCGTCTGACACCAGCCAGTGGGAAGCAACGAGAGCCTCCCCTGCCTTCCAGCCATCAAGGTTCTTGCCATTGAAAATCGGGGCGAGAGGCTCTTCCTGCGCCAGTGAGTGAGAGGCGAGGGCCGCTAGAGTGAGCAGTGTTATAGGGAGTTTCATAAAACCGGTTGAGCAAAAACAATTAAGAATGAAAGTGGGAATTCAGTCATTGAACAACCAGGTCTTTTCCGCTGCGCCGTTGCGTTTAAGCTCGATCTTTTCTATCTGAATGGTGCCAGCTGGTTGCATGAAGTCGATTCGAAAGGAGGTCACGGTTGCGCCAGCCTCGAAGGGTAGCTCGACCATGGCATCCTGGCTTTCCGGGTAGTTGTCGGAGCGAGTGAGTCGGCTCTTGAAGTATTCCGGTTTGACGTCTTGTTCAGCCCATCTCAAGTCAATGCGGCCCCTGGCGGTCGAGGTAAAGTGAACGCTCAGACTGAGGCTTCCAGGATCCGCTGATGTTTCCAGTTCGAAGTTTGCCTGGGTGTCGGTTGCCTCAACCACAAGCTTGCCATCCTCGATAGACAGGACGGCATTCTTTCCTGGAACGAGTCCGAGCTCATTCAATATGGGATTGCTGGGGACATAGTTCGGATTGTAGTTCGGCAGAACCGCTCCGGTCTTCTCAAGGAATGTATCAAGCGTGGCTATCATTTGCTCAACCCGCTCGGGGTGATCGGAGGCGATGTCAGTGGTTTCGCCAATATCGTCGGCAAGATTGTAGAGCACATGGCGATGATCTCCTCCCGGCCCATCATGAAAGAAGCGAAATAGTTTCCAATCCTCCTCGTAGATCGCAGCGCTTGGAGGGAGGGTATCAGGAACTCCGGTGGAATGAGGAAAGAAAGTGAAGATAGGGCGGTTGCCGATGCTCTCGCCTTTGAAGATCGGTAGAGCGCTTTCGCCGTCGAATATCTGGTTTGGAGAAGGCTTTAAATTCAGCATCTCCAATAGAGTGGGGAAGAAATCGGTGCTCGTAACAAATTCATCGCTGGTCGACCCGGCTTCGATATACCCTGGCCAGACAACAATACCTGGCACCCTTGTTCCGCCGTCCCAGTTAGCCCCTTTGCCTCCCCGAAGGGGAGCGTTTGAGGTTGGGTAGGTGCCGTCGACATCGCTGTACATGTTGCCTCCGTTGTCGGATGAAAAAATGATGATGGTATTTTTAGCGAGATCGAGGCGATCCAGAGCTTCTAACACCTTGCCAATATTGTCGTCGAGAGACTTCACCATCGCTGCGTAGGTGGGGCTGATTTGGGAACTGTTGGGATCGATTCTGGATCGGTAGTCCTCGATATACGACTCCTTCGCATTGAATGGTCCGTGAACGGAGAATTGCCAGTAGTTGATGAAAAACGGCTGGTCTCGTTTCTTCTCAAGATAGGCGACAATCTCATCGCCCATCCGGTCTTCGATGTGTTCGCCGGGATAAGCCTCCTTGATGTGTTTGAATTTCCATGGAGCCACGTAGCTACCGGCTGGCCCGGGTCCTGGGTGGTGAGGGATATCAATATCAAATCCGTGCTCGAGTGGTGAATAGGGTTTCGTGCCAAGATGCCACTTACCGAAATGTGCTGTCGCGTAGCCTTCAGCTTTGAGGCGTCGAGAGATTGTTTCGTAAGTGGTGTTCAGTCGTGTGACGGGTTGGAGCCGCGTCAGTTTCTGATCGGCTTTGCCGGACTCCGCTGCGACGGCTTGCAACACAACCGTTGGGGTGTGGCCTCCTGGTGTGGTAAAGCCGGTTCGTGCCGGATGCAGTCCAGTGAGGACAGCGGAGCGAGTGGGTGAGCAGAGGGGGCTGGATGTGTAATGCCGCGTCAGAAGCATTCCTCGACTGGCAAGTCGCTCCAAGTTGGGAGTTTCGAAGAGCTCAGTGTGGCCATAGAGGGTGGTGTCGGCCCAGCCAAGATCATCCGCCAGGATAAACAGGATATTTGGGCGCTCAGATGCGTTCAGTGAGCAGAGAACACTAAGTGAAAAAGTAGCAACAGCAGCAAAAAACTTCATTGGTAGACCGAATTCTAGAACTGATTCGTGGGTAAGGCCTTACCAAATTTATCCTCAATACGTAAGGCAGAATCAGCCAGGAGGGGGCATCAGGATTCCATGCCGGTTGAGCGCCAAATTGATTTTGCCGAAAACCAAGCCGGAGCGGTGACAGAGTCACAAGCGACCATACGGGGGCTGGCATTTGAGGTCGACAGGAACGACCTTCCCAAGAAGGGAAATCAACCTGCTTTAAGCAACCTTCGCTGTTTCAGCTGAGCCCGTTGGCGAGCAGGAGCGGTGCGGAAACGGCAAGGGGGAGGATGATTGAGCCCTTGATCATTGCTTTGCTCTGCGTTTGCTGGCTGGGCCTGTGCCCTCGGGCCGGGTCGTCCGGGGCTTTTCAATCCGGGTGGCACCCTCCAGGGCTTTGGGACCAAAGGGCTTGGGATCGATGGGAGCGAGATGCTTGAGCTTCATTTCCTTGATCAAAACCTGGTTGGCGTTGCCCCGGTGAAGTTGGATCGCAATGAGCCCTTCGAGAGTGCGGCCGTCCTCGTCGTAGTCGATCAACTCTGACGAGGTCTTTCCGTTGACTTGGTGAATGTGATGATTACCGCGAACGAGGATGCGAAATTCAGTCCATTCGCTTAAGTCGACTTCGACAGGTTCATGTTCTGAGAGCAGCCAGCGGTCGGTGTCGTTGTCGAGCGCGACATCTTTTCCGTTGAGGCCGAAGATACCGCGCCCTTTTTCCTCGTAGGTCATTCCAGTGTGCTCGAGGGCCGGGTGCACATCGCACTGGTAGCCGGAGATGGCGAAGGGGCCAAACTCGGGGATTTTCTTACTGCGATACTGGATGCCGGAGTTGTTGTCACCCACCATCTTGACGGTGGCGACAAGTTCGAAGTCGCGCACGGTTCCACCGGTCCAGATGAGGAAGGTGTTGTGCTCAAAATGATCGGGGCCTTCGCAGGTGCCGATGACAATACCATCCTCGACTTTCCAGAGTCCGGGGGCGCCTTCCCAACCGCTCAGGTCTCTGCCGTTAAAGAGCGAGATGAATCCGTCGTCGGCACGAGCGAACGATGACGCAACGAGGGCAACGAGAAAGAGAACGGAGGCAAATTTCATATGGACAAGCAGTTAACGCGGATGCCTGCCGGATGGCAATGACGCGATGGCGATCATTTGCGGGTCTTTTCGATATCACGCTTTCGGCGCCAGTCTTCGATGGGGTCGGGTTGGGAGTGATTGTTGGGTAGTCTGCCGGCGAGTGATGATTTGAGAGCACCGTATTCCGGGTTGTTGGCCAGGTTGGTGAATTCATCGGGATCCTTCAGTTGATCGTAGAATTCCTCCGAACTGTCTTCGTAGCGGATGTAGCGAAAGTTGGATGCCAGGTATTCTCCTATTCAGTAGAAACCGATGTTCTGCTGGTTTTTCTGAGAGAAATGCGGGAGCGGGGGAACTGTACAAAGAGGCTAGATTGGATACAAGTTCCCATGATCAGGGCTCTGAGCGGCTCTGTCGTGCGTGTAGGATTTTGCTGAACCTGATAGCCAGTCGTGAGAAGAAGCCTTTCCTTAATAGTCCTTTCCTTATTGTTTCCCTTAGCGGCGTCTACGGAAGACTCGCTGATCCCCTACGCTGAGGGTGAAGTTCCCGGGAATGTTTCAGCGCTTTGGGATGGCATCGACTTTCGAAGGGACCCGCTGGAAACCGAGTTGGTAAAAGAATGGGTCGAAGACGGCGTTGTCTGTCGCTACGTGATTTTTGATGTGGGAACCTTCAAGGGAGAGAAATCGCGAATCGCGGCTTTGTATACCTTTCCGGAAGGTGGAGAGAATCTCCCTGCTTTTGTCTGGAGCCACGGAGGTGGTCAGAGGGCGGAGTTGGAACGAGGACTCTACTTCGCGAAGCAGGGCTTTGCCGTGGTCGATATCAACTGGGGCGGACGCGAGATTATCGAAGGTATCGAACCTAATACCGATTGGGGTAAAGTTGACCCAAGCCAGGGGCCGCAGTTCTATCCGGGAGCTCTCAGGCCGAATGTGAAGCTGAACTTCTTTCCTGACGAATACACCATCGATCCTGTATTGAGCCCGCGAAACGGGAACTGGTTCCTGCTGGCTTATGCGGGGCGCAGGGCCATCACTTTTCTGGAGCAGCAGGACGAGGTGAATGCTGATCAGATTGGTTTCACCGGCTATTCGATGGGAGGAAACATCACGTCCTACGCAGCGATCGATGAGCGTCTCAAGGCAGTAATTCCGATGGTTGGGGGAACAGGATTTATCACTCAGGATTTTCCGGGGATTCCGGGTTCATCAAACGCGAGACAATATCCGGAGCATGCTGAGATGTTCGCGGCGACGATGGAGTCGCAATCCTATTATCCTCATGTGCAATGCCCGGTTCTGGTGTTGAGCTCGAGTAACGACTTTCATGGGATTTATGATCGCACCTTTCCCTGTATGGATGTGCTTCCGCATGAAAACTGGCGAACCAGCCAGAAGATTCACGACAACCATGACCTGGGGCCTGAACAGTGGATCCTGATCAATAGGTGGTTCGATTGCTATTTGAGTGAGAAGGGTGAGGTGCTTCCAGCGACACCTCCTTCTGAATTGAAGCGTTACGGCAATGGTGAAGCGGTCTTCTCTGTGAACCCGGAGAAACTGGATCAACTGGAGAGCGTTGATATCTACTTCAGCTACGATCCCAATCCTCGTGCCCGCTTCTGGAACTTTGTTGAGACAAAGCAGACGGGCTCAGGTTGGACCGCCGCGATTCCGGTTCGTGAGGGGTTGCCGCTCTTTGTTTTCGCCAATTGCGCCTATCGGCTTGCTGGTGAGGAGGTCGCTTTTCGTGGAAATACAGACCAGTTCACTCTCACCTCACGTTTGCAGACATTGTTTCCGGATTCATGGGAGACGGAACGACTAAATGAAGAGGCAGAAGATATGCCTCAGTGGGAAGACTTCGACAAGAACGGTCTTCGTGACTGGGCATTGAAACAGAACGGAGGAATCGTCTCCTACAAGTTTCGGGACCCCGCGTTCAAAACTCCGCCACCGTCCGCCAAACTTCGACTGCGAGTGGAAGTGCCGAGGAAAGGCTTGAACTATCGGGTTCGATTAGGACGAAATCAATTCATCACCGGTGTCAATGAGCGGAGTCAAAGCTACGGAGCCAACTCAACCCCCGGTGTTGACGACAGTGAAGTTGTGTTCGGTCTGGATGACTTCAAAGCCGGCGAGGAGAGCCTGCCTGACTGGGAAAATATCGCCACCATCTTGATCATGATTTACGATGGTGATGCGCGCGTCATGCTCGATATGTCAAAGGAAGAGAACCTTGCGGTCTTGAAAGGGCTGGAGTGGGTCTACGAGTAGTTAGAGCGAGACCGCCAACAGCGGTCACAACTTGGGATTGCTGAGAGAAAAGTTGGATTCAATGTGGTTATGCGCGGGAAGATATCTTCCATTTATGAAGGCGGTCACCGCGTTCCGTTTTTCATCCATTGGCCAACCGAGAGGCGCCTATTTCATGGAAGTGGAGTTGCTGGACCAAAGCCGCTAGCGTTCCTCAAGCAGGTAGGCTAGCAGGTCCCGAATCTCTTCGGGTTGGAGAGGAGAGAGCAGGCCGGGCGGCATCAGGGAAATATCCAACTCGGTGCTGCTGGTAATTTCGGGTTTCTCGACGGAGAATTCTTTCCCGTCGATTCCGAGGTAAGTCTCACGCTTCCCTCCCTTGCGAAGGACGAATCCCATGGAGGAAGTACCGTCGGTCCTGGTGACCTGCCAGGGAAGATACTGAGGGGCGATGATTTCGTTGGGATTTAGAATGTGGGATAGAAGCCATTCGCGGCTGACGCCGGCCTGTTGATGAATGGTGGTCAAGTCAGGACCGACCTGGACGCCTCTTCCGTCCATCTGGTGGCAGTTGGCGCAGGTGGCAAGGCGGGGGTGGAAATAGATGCGGCGGCCGGTTTCGGTGTCCGGTGTTCCTGGCAGGGAATCGAGCATGGTGGCCCACTCACCGGGGTCGAAGGAGTCCGGTTTCTCGGCAAGCTCCCGTGCCTGCAACCCGGCAGCGGCGAGGGCGCGTTGAGCTTCAGAAGCGACAGCGGGGTCGCTGTCGGAGCTAAGGTCGGTGAGAAGCGGGCCGTGATCTTCAGCGATGTGAGCCAGCCCGAGGACGGCTTCTGCTCGGATCTGGGAAGGTTGCTCACGGTCGAGCGCCAGAGTGGTGAGCACTCCGATCCGGTCAGGAGACTGAGATGCCTGGAGGTTGCGGAGGGCTTCGAGTTGCAGCACGCGGGGGCCACCGGAGGCTAACTGCGCGAGGCGTTCCGTGGAGAAGCCGTCTGGCGGAGACATGCTGAGTGCAAGCGCCCGGACCTGGGGATCACGCGATCTATCGTTAAGGATGGTACTCAGCTGCCCGGGAGTGGGGCGATCGGAGGGCTTGGCCCCGTCGAGGATCTGCTCGGAAGCGAGAATAGCAAAGAGCAGCGGCTGAGTCAGGTAGCGCCGATGAGTTTGCTCGAGAAGTTGGGTGCGGAATTCCGCCAGTTTTTCGTCCGCTATCCACTTAACAGCGACGAAACAAACTTCTTCGGACGGATCTTGAAGCAGTGAGGGAATGTGACTGCGTGCCGATTCGAGACCGGAGCGTTGCAGGGCGACCGCAAAGTGGGCTCTCGCCAGGGGATCCTCGATAGACTTCCAGTCCTGGCTGGGATTTTTTGAGACGATGCGAACGGCCTCGTTCCGCACGTAAGGATCCGGATCTCCGAGAACGTTGAACGCTTCCTCGGGCCCCATCTCAATGGCAGATTGTGGCTCAGTCAGGGTAAGGTTGGCTGGCTTCTTGAACTTGACTCGCCAGACAGCGCCTTTGCCGTGGACGGGGTAGTTGCGCTGAACCCAGTCGGTAAAGTAGAGCTCGGTGCCGTCTGCGTTGTAGCTGAAATGGACGGGGCGGAACTCATTCGATCCTGAAATGAAGAGATGGCGCGAGGCGGTGAAGCTGCGGCCCTTTGGCTCAAGAACGTGACGATAGACCCGGTTGTCGGCCCATGACGCGACGAGCAGTTCGCCGGGGGCAATGGGAATGACGCCACAGGCGCCTTCCCCGATCGATGAAACCATGCCTAGGGTTCCCGGGAATTCCCCGGTCCAGGTCTGGAGCGGGTGGCGCCCGGAGCGGCCGTAGCGCATTTCGAATCCGTAGTGACCGTCGTTGACGATGTGAAGCAGGCGGTTGGGCGGGCTGTTACTGGGGTCGTTGTCGGTTGCGAATAGGTTGCCGGCGAGGTCGAAAGTCATTCCGAACAGGTTCCAGTGTCCGATCGAGAGTTGCTCGAGACCGGAACCGTCGAGTTGGCAGCGGTAGGAGGAGCCGCCTTCACCGCCTCCCGTGATTCGTGTCCCATCCGAACCGACGAAGGTAAAGTCATGATTGAGGTTCTCGCCGAAACCGAAGTAGAGCCACTCCGGGTCGTGAGGATTGATGGCGAGGCCGGAGACGCCGTCATGGGGATAGTCGCACTCCGTGTCGCAGTGAACAATGAGTTCGGGTTCACCTTCAGCGACATGGAGCCTGGCGGCATTGGGAAAACGAAAGACGTCCCAGCGTGTCGTCGCGTAGAGGTGACCATCTTTGTCAAACAGCAGGTCGGTGCTGGTCTCGAGTCCTTCGTGAAAAATGGTGCGTTTGTCGTGGACTCCATCGCCGTCGGTATCTTCGAAGATGTAGATGCGATCCTTCTCCGGGCCGACGTAGTCTTCCGGGCGTTGATGGGTGTGATTTTCCTGAACGAAGACCCGGCCGTCCGGAGCCACGGCAATGCCGGTGGGAGTGACAATGTCAGGTGTTCCGGCAAAGAGAGTGACCTCATCGATGTTGGGGTGGTGGATCGAGAGTTCTTCCGCCCCTGCAGGTAGGCAAAACAGGGAAGCAAGCAAGGAGAGAACCGGGAGTGAAAGGCGTGGGCTCATGTTGAACTGAATTTCGGAGAATAGGGCGTGGACGATGTGACGGGAAGTCCGCGAATCAGCCCGCCCATGAGGTCATTCCTCTTTGGCTTCGCTACGGTAGACTTTGACCGGAGTGCCGACCTTGACCCATTCGTAGAAGAACTTTGCCGGATTCCCATGGTCGAGGTGCATGCGAATGCAGCCTTTGGATGCGGGATAGTCAGGCACGGTTTTGAACCCGTGAATGAAGTAGTGGCCGTCATACTGTACGCTGTAGGGCATAGAGGCCCGGTTGAAGAGCTTGGAATAATGCTGACGGGCCTTGTAGGGGCCAGCCTGATATTCTCCCACCGGGGTGCCGTATCTTCCGCTGCTGATGTGGCAGTCGAGAACGAGGCGCTTTCCCTGCCAGCTTCGGAGGCGCTGGGTGGTGAGGTCGATTTCAGTCCTTTGCGGAGCATCGATGAGAAGGAATTCCTTCTCTCCCCAGGTGACCAGCACCTTGCTTTTGTCTTCTGATTTTTCGATCACGGCACCCGATTTGATCAGGTAGGTCATGTGAATGAGATACTTGCCCTCAACGAAACGGCGCAGCTCGCTGTAGGGGATAACTTGATCGTCGAGAGTGACCGTTGCGTTGGTTTCGTTGTGTTGGAAGGACCAACCAAGGAGCTTGGCTGCTTCATCAACCGGCAGGTAGAAGCGACCCGGACTTTCTGCGAAGGTGATGGCCTGGATCCGGCGCACCTTCCTTCCGGGAAAGGGTCTCTTCTTGTCAGTTTCAGAACCAGTCTCCGGGGACCTCGGTTTTTGCGGGTCAGTTTGTGCAGGCGACGTTGTCGGTAGCAGGGAGAAAACGGCGGCGAGAATCAGAACGAGGTTGGTTCGTGATAAGGCTGCCTTCATGCTGTCGATCATCATTTAGATGACCAGCCCATTGTGGAGGAAACTCTGACAAAAAGGCAATCCCGTCTTCACTATTAACAGGATTGGCCGGGCTACCTGACCCTGTTCTTCCCGTGAGGAGCGTTATCCGTTGAACTGCGACACGA
This sequence comes from Verrucomicrobiales bacterium, assembly GCA_013213905.1. Lineage (GTDB taxonomy): Bacteria > Verrucomicrobiota > Verrucomicrobiia > Verrucomicrobiales > DEV007 > Arctic95D-9. Next base: position 10,709 of record JABSSQ010000529.1, read on the forward strand.
CGATTGAAGCGTTAGTTCCGCCGAAGCCGAAGGAATTGCTGATCGCCGAATTCAGTTTTCCTTCGCGGGCGGTATGGGGAACATAATCGAGATCGCACTCGGGGTCCGGAGTGTCGAGATTGATAGTTGGAGGAACCACTTGGTCTCTCAAGGCCAATGCTGAAATCGCCAGTTCGACACCGCCGGCAGCTCCGAGCAAGTGTCCGGTCATCGATTTCGTGGAGCTGACCATGAGCCCGTTCGCCGCCTCCTCACCGAAGGCTGCTTTGATCGCTTTGGTCTCTGCAATATCCCCGGGAGGAGTCGAAGTGCCGTGGGCATTGATGTATTGAATTTGCTCTGCATTGAGTCCGGCATGGGCAAGAGCCCGCTCCATGCACTGGCGAGCCCCGCGTCCGTCAGGGTGAGGCAAGGTCGGGTGGAAGGCATCGGCGGATGATCCATATCCGGTTAATTCGCAGATGATGTCTGCGCCTCGTTTACGAGCGTGTTCCAGTTCTTCGAGAACAACGACGCCAGCGCCTTCTCCCATGACAAACCCGTCGCGATCCGCATCAAACGGGCGGGATGCCTTCTCAGGCTCATCGTTTTGAGTGCTGAGCGCGCGCATCCTGACGAATCCTCCAATAGTGAGCGGTGTCATGGTGCACTCTCCGCCACCCGCAAACATGACATCGGCATCGCCAAACTTGATCGTTTTCCAGGCTTCGCCTGCTGCATGGGTGCCGGTGGCACAGGCAGAGGTGACACAATAGTTAGGACCGGTGATGCCGTAGTCCATCGCGAGAATGCCGCCAGCAGCATTTCCGATCATCATGGGAATGCTAAATGGAGAGAGTTTGTCGGGGCCACTTTCGATGTAAGTTTCAGCAGCGTCTTCGATGGTGCGGAGGCCGCCGATCCCGGTTCCGAGAAAAGCCCCGGCGCGGTTCGGGGCTGATTCGGAAAAGTCGATTCCAGACTGTGCTCCGGCGATTTTTGAAGCAGCAACGGAGAAAGCAATGAATCGTTCCGCGCGTTTGGCGTCCCTCTTGTTTTCAAAGAACGGGAACGGATCAAAGTCCTTCACTTCCGCCCCGATTTGGCATTTCAATCTCGGGTCGTTAACCGATTGGAGCCGATGGATGCCACTTTCGCCGTTTTTGATCCGGGTCCAGAAATTCTCCAGGTCCCAACCGAGGGAGGTAACGACTCCCAGACCTGTGATGACGACGCGACGTTCCATAAGAATGGGGCACGTTCGGTGGGAACGGTGGAGATGCAAGGGCTCTTCGCATCCGGAAAATTCCGAGTTGAACCGGGCTGGATAAGAACATGATGACCTAGCATCTTCTTATGTCCCGAGATGATACAGCTGGTTGTTCGCAATGAGGGAGGCTGACATCGAATCAGCGGCAGTCGAGAGAGCTACCATGACTACCGTGAGATGCTTGCGGAGCTCGGCGACAAGGTAGATGCGGTCTCCATTTCTACGCCCGATCACACACACTGCCCGGCGACGCTGGCGGCCATGAATTTAGGAAAGCATGTCTACACCCAGAAGCCGCTGACGCATAAGCTTTCGGAAGCAAGGCATCTGACTCAGCTTGCTGAAGAAAAGAACCTCATGACCCAAATGGGAATCCAGGTTCATGCCTCGCTGGGATACCGAATGACCCGACAATTTGTGAGGGAAGGGCTCATCGGCAAGGTAAAGCGAGTTTACGTCTGGTCGCACAAGAACTGGGGATACGATTGCAGTCCCTATACTGGCGAAGACCAGGTGCCGGAGAATCTTGATTGGAACCTCTGGTTGGGAACGGCTCAAGAGCGGCCCTACGTGAATGGAGTTTCTCATCCCGGAGGTTGGCGCAAAATGGTCGAATTTGGTTGTGGAACCCTGGGAGACATGGGGATTCACATCTTCGATGCGCCCGTGAAAGCGCTCGATTTGAAAGATCCCATCCGGGTTGAAGAGGAGTGCCGTGAATCCAACGGTTTCGGACACCCCGAGCAGAACATGATGCGATACGGTTTCCGCCCAACTGATTTCACTACCGATGATTTTACGTTCACGTGGTGGGATGGAGGTGGCGCTTCCAGGTATGGTGAAAACGCGGATCTCATTCTGCCTGATGACGGACAATTGCCCAAGCAGGGCGCGATGTTTTTGGGTGAGGGCGGCCGGATGCTGTTGCCGCATGTAGGAAGGCCAAGGTTCTATCCGCGGTCCATCCTCGAGAATGCGGTGAAGCCTGAACTCGAGCCAAACGATCACTATCTTAAGTGGCTCAATGCCATCGAAGGAAAAGAAGAGACTTTGGCGGGATTCGACTACGCTGGACCGCTTTCTGAGTTGCTTTGCCTCGGCGTTGTTGCCGGCAACTTTCCCGGGAAACGACTCGAGTGGGATGCCCCGAAAATGGAGGTTACGAATCTCCCGGCCGCCAATCCAATGTTGATCGGGGCATATCGCGAGTTTTAGCGAAGTTCGCTTTTCCGTGCGAGCCTTCGTCGCGCGCAGCCCTTCTTCGCACAAGGCTACGAAGGGCATTCTTCGCTCTCGGTTCCCTCGAGCGGGTTGGGTCGAAGCCTTTTGTTGGCAAAAGCGATGCCGGAGCTGGTCTTGAGGTAGCGTTCGAAGGCCCTGGCCTGATCGGTGTCTGAAAAAGCTACGTAGGTTTCGAGTTCCCAAGGCGTAAACTTGGAGGTGTGCCTGGCCTTCCCCGCATTATGTTCTTTCAAGCGCTGCTTTAGGTCTGAAGTGATACCGACGTAGGTCTGATGCGGATGTGATTCGCTTCTGAGGAGGTAGACGTAGGTAAAAGAATGGCCTGCCATTCGTAGCTCGAGTGAGGGTGTCGTTTGATGGGATCAGCCCTTCTTCGCACAAGGCTACGAAGGGCATTCTTCGCTCTCGGTTCCCTCGAGCGAAGAATGGAGGTGAGGGGAGTTGAACCCCTGTCCTAACAGCTGTCTAAACAGGCGTCTACATGCATAGTCGGTCTTTTAGTTTAAGAGAGGCGTCTTCGATCGACAGAATCCGTTCTCTCCGGTTGCCCTGTAACCTTTCGTCTCTTTGACCGGACACCCGTCAGGAGACTAAGCCGGCTTAGGTAGCGGGAGTTGGCTCAGCCGGCGTCGGCCAATTCCCGGGCAACTCAATTAGGCTGCCAGCGCAAGTTCAGGTTCGTTATTTGCATTTGTTTTTTTGAACGGCTTTTTACGAGGCCAGCCGATCAACCTCGACACGCAGTCTGCTCTTCAAACCATCAGTCGAAACCAGTACACCCCCGGTTTTTAGAACGGGTAACCTTAGCGCGAAGCGCCAAAAAGGCAAGCGTTTCGGCAGGGGGGCGTTCCTGTGTGGAGGCATTTCCAGTCCGTTTCCGGGGAGGGGATGAGAAAAAAGTTCATTTTTCCAAATCCAGTTTTGGAGAGCCTGCGAAGAACATCACAGCAGCTGGAATCGCCCAGCTTGCCATTAACTAACCAAAACAACACATCAATCAAAACCATGAAAATCAAAAACAGTCTTCTCGTAACAACTCTTGCCGCATTCTTCGCGGGTAGCGTCGCTACCGCCGGAGATAAGGATATCGTAGACACGGCCGTGGCCGCTGGCAGTTTCAAAACCCTCGCCGCTGCCCTTGAGGCCGGTGGCCTGATTGAGGCACTGAAAGGTGAAGGGCCGTTCACCGTGTTCGCTCCCACCGACGACGCCTTTGCGGCTCTTCCTGAGGGGACCGTGGAGACTCTGCTGAAGCCTGAGAACAAGGACAAACTGGTCGATATTCTGACCTATCATGTCGTCAGCGGTAAAGTGCCTGCGGAAACTGCAGTCACTCTCAGCGCTGCCACTGCCCTCAATGAAAAGGAGATCAAGCTATCGCTCAAAGACGGGGCACTTTTTCTCAATGATTCCAAGGTGGTCAAGACTGACATCATGACCAGCAATGGCGTGATTCATGTAATCGACGCCGTCCTGCTCCCTCCGAGCGAGGGTGTTCAAACTTCAGCGGTAACTCGCTAAGAGAGGAAACCACGAAGGCCTTATGGGCCGTATATAAAACTACGGCCTGTAAACTTTCACCCTTCCCGTTTGAGAATTGAACACAACCTCCTCCAGTGAAACATCAATTCTCCCTCGGGTAGCGAAAGGAGATGCAGGCGCCATGGGTGCCTGCATCGACACTTTCGGGGGGTTAGTCTGGAGTATCGCCAACAAATACGCTGGCAACAGGACTGATGCTGAAGATCTCGTTCAGGAAATCTTCACCGCGCTCTGGAAAGGTGCGGGCCGTTATGATCACACCCTCTCTTCCGAAACGACCTTCATCGGGCTTCTTGCTCGCCGCCGATCGATCGACTGGCTTCGGCGACAGGGGCGATGCATTGAATCCGAACCTCTAACTGACGACATTTCCGAAATGAGTGCCACCTTCAGTCACCCAGGTGTAACAGCCGACCGTGAGTTAGTGATGACGGTGTTGCGTCGACTTCCTGAGGAGACCCAACAGTTGTTCCGTTTCCACTTTGAACAAGGGATGTCTCATAGCGAAATTGCTCGCGAAACGGGAATGGCCCTCGGAACCGTCAAAACCCGGATGCGCACTGGATTGCTGGACTTGAGAAGGTTCATGAAGAATCTTGATGAGCCGAAAACCCCATACGTAGCCTGATGAGTGATCTGACTCCAAAAGAAAGATTTGAGTGGCTCGACGCCGGTCGCGCCATGGGGGATCTCTCCGTTGAGGAAGAGGCAGAATGGCGTTCTTTGTCCGCCACAGTGGGGCAGGATTTTTCCGAGGAAGTGACGTTCGACTCTATTGTTTGCAGTTTGGAAGAGTCTCTCAGCCCATCGTCCGGCCTTCCGGACGGGCTCGTGGACAAACTGCGAGAAGAGGCAAAGCCGTTTCATCTTCAAGAGGCCGAAACCGTTATTGAAGGCAATTTTAATTCCACAAATCCTGGTCTTTCCCATCCGGTTTGGGGATGGGTTGCAGCCGTGGGATTCGCCATTCTCCTGGGTTTCTCAATAAAGGATGATGTGGAGCCACCTCGAGTGGTATCTGGCGAGGCGCTTGTTGACGAGATCGTGGCTGACCCAGCCGTAGTTCGGCTCGCCTTCAACCTCACCGATGAGTCTCCTGCTGGTGAGTTGGTCTGGAGTGATGCTGCGCAGAAAGGAGTCATGATCCTTAAAGGAATACCTGTCAACGATCCGGCGAAGGAGCAGTATCAACTCTGGATCGTCGACAGCGATCGCGACGACACCCACCCGGTAGACGGCGGCGTCTTTGACATCCCTGCCAGTGCCGAAGAAAAAGTTTACATCCCTATCGATGCCAAGCTGCCTGTTGATGAGCCTGGTGTCTTCGTTATTACCCTGGAGCAGCCGGGTGGTGTGGTTGTTTCCAAGCAGGACCGGGTCATTGCTATCGCGAAAGCGTGATTAGAAGATAAGTCCGTCCATCGGTTCGGAAGTCTCCTCAAACCGTTCCATGCGCAGGATGGGCAAGAGCTCTCCGTCTTCCTCCACGTAGTGGAGGTTGCCATAGAGTCGATACCAACCCATCTCGATGTATTCTGGGGGAGCTTTACCAAAGTCAATGGGGATGGAAAGGGGGCGAGCGTCAGCGGCACAACACTCGATGAAGAGTCGGAATGCCTTCAGTCGATGACCGTTTGGGTTGTTGAGGGTCTCCTCCATCAACTGGGCAGTCGTTTCAATGGGGATACCTTCCATCACATCCATGAGCTCTATGTCGCCTGCGGTGTAGAAAATCTGGGGGACGTCGAGTTGGAAGTCTCCGGCTTCGTTCTGAGGCACCATCTGTTTGAGGTCTTCCAGAGTAAAGGTGGCCCAGCTGTCGTTGGCGTCGTCCGATGAACCGTCCGGTGGAGTATCCGCATCAGTGACGGTACTGCCGACTGAGTCGCTGGTGTACGGGTTCGCGTTGGGATCCACTGAAGAACCAACGGTGTCCTCCTTTGGGGGTCTAGCGGCGCGCGCTTCAGCGATGCGCATCTGCATCATCTGGCGTTCGATCTTGCCCCACTTGGCGAGGTAATGCGGGCTGAACTGATCCTTGGAGTAGCCTGTGGCAAAAAGAAGTGGGCCGAGCAGAACGATGATAGAAAAAAGTATCGTCGACGGCGAGTCGTCGTGATGATGGTGATGAGCGCCAGGCTGGTCGAGATGCCCCTTACCATGGTGGTGGTCGTGCCCGTGATCATGCTCGCCCGCGCGCCCCTTTGCATGATCGCGCTCGTGGTCATGGCCGTGTTCCCCGTGGTGGTGATCGTGAACCAGGGTGTCTTCATGTCCATGATCATGAGAGTCATCCTGGTGATTGTGGGCATGGCTGTGGTGATGGTCATGATCGCTTTCACATTCATGACTGTGGTGATGATGATCGTGGTCGCATTCATCCCCGTGCGCGTGGTCATGGGTGCAGAGCCCGACCGCCCTGTTTCGATTGATCAGGTTGAAGGCTCCCAGCAGTGTCATGCCGATGCCGGCGAGAAGCGCGTAAATCCGGAAGCTCGGGTCGAGATGCTTTTCCACCCTCCCCGTGACGTAGAAGTAAAGAAACACCAGGCCCCAGGTGAGCAGGGTAGCGATCGTGAGAAATTGCAGGAATTTTTTCATCGTTCTGTCGGAGGGGGGGTTACAGGCGAATCCAGACGTAGCTCAGAACGCCGATGGCGATGAAGATGAACAGGGCGAGCAGGGTCACGAAGCGTGACTTGAACACGGAGAGATACATAAAAACGAGTTTCACATCCATCATCGGGCCGAAGACGAGGAAGGCGAGTTTGGCCGACTGGGGGACCGGGAAGTTGGCGGCGATGAAAGCGTCCGAGGTGCTGCAGAGACTGAGCACGAACGCCAGGATCATCATCAGGCCGATTCCGGTCGCTTCATTCTGGTTGAAGAGAATGACGAGATCATCGGTCACATAGGCTTTAAATACCGCAGTGATGGCAACCCCGATGGTGAAATACATGGCCGTCTCCATGAAGTCGCGCATCGCAGTGCGCATGGCGAGGACAAGGCGTTCGGGCTTCTCGCCGTCGTGGCTGTGAGAGTGATCATGGACGTGGTCTGCGGCTTTCCCCCCGGGGAGAACTGCTGGCTTGAGAATGGAGCTGGACCGCACCCGGAGGACGACCAAGCCAACTCCCACCGTCACGATAAAAGCAATGATGAGACGGCTGGATGTCATGAAGACGGGCCCCATGGTATCGGCAACTTCGGATTGCCGGAGTGAGAACTGACCTACCGAAGAGTCGAACGCCTTCATCGTGCTGATCACCACGATGGGATTGATAATCGGCGCCGAGAGCATGTAGGTGATGGCGCAGGAGACTGGCAGGCCTTTGCGGATGAGGCGGCGGATCACGGGGACAACCGCGCACTCACAAACGGGAAACACGAACCCAAGCAATCCGCTGAAGACCACCGCGAGCGGCTTGTTCTTGGGAAGCCAACGGTCAATCAGACCAGGTGGCAGGTAAGCATCGATGAAACCCGAGATGAGTGTTCCGAGGAGGATAAAAGGGGCTCCTTCAAGAATGATACTCAGAAACAGGTAACAGAAGTCGGTGAACGGAGAAAGACTCTGGGAATCCATAGAGGGGGAAGTGCGATACTTTAGCGGTTCGTCCCGATATTACGCAAACGCGAATACGCGGAACTGAGTTAGAGAAAAAAATTAGAAAACACTTGTTCTTGTGAACAGTTTTTTGTATTAGTGTTCGCATGAGTAGTTTTAATCGCGTTACATTGATGGGGAACCTCACCCGGGATCCGGAACTGAAAAGAACCAAGAGCGGAGCGGCCTTGACTGAGTTGGGAATGGCAATGAACCGAAGCTGGACCAATGAAAACGGGGAACGCCATGAGGAGACCACTTTTGTTGATGTTACGGTTTGGGGGAAACAGGCGGAGAATGCTGCCCACTACCTGCAGAAAGGTCGCAGCGTCCTGATCGAGGGGCGTTTGCAACTGGATACCTGGCAGGATACGAAGACGGGCCAGAACCGGTCCAAGCTTCGCGTGGTAGCGGAGTCAGTCCAATTTTTGAGCAACCAACAGTCATCAGCTCCGCAGAACGGTCCCGAATCGGTAGGGGCGAATTCTGCAGGCCAGCATGCATCAAATGCATCAAATGCATCAAATGCTGGCGAGGCCGGCGGCATTGCTCAAAACGACACAGGGCAAGCTTCACCAGTGGGATGGGAAGCTGCCTGAGTGTGTGGTCACCTAAGTCGTCATGCAGTGATTCGAGATGGGATCCGGTTACTGCATGACGATGTTGGGTGGCGCTATCTTGGAAAGCTGGAAAGCTGGAAAGCTGGAAAGCTGGAAAGCTATCTTTGAGTCCTGTCGCTCTTGGGCGCAATTTTGTTCGACTTCGACATTCGTGCGGAGAAGGCCCTTGCGTTCAGCAGGGGCCTGCAAGATGGTGGGCTATTCTTGCTGACCGCTTATGAGAGTTTTAGTTACCGGTGGAGCCGGGTATATCGGAAGTGCGAACGTCGATGCATTGATAGCCGCAGGGCACGATGTTGCTGTGTTTGACAGTCTCTACCAAGGGCATCGATCTGCGGTCCACGAAGGGGCCAGGTTCTACGAAGGTGATTTGGCCGACGCTGCCGCGATCGAAGCGGCTATCTCCGAATTTCGCCCGGATTCCATCATGCACTTTGCCTCCCACACCCTCGTGGGGGAATCGATGGAGAAGCCCTTCATGTATCTTGGCGAGAATACAACGAATGCGATTAACCTCCTCGAAGCAGCCCTGAGCCACGGAGTGGAGCGGTTTATCCTTTCTTCAACAGCCAATCTCTTTGACGAACCGGAGAAAATTCCGATCGCTCCGGATGAGCGAATTGTTCCCGGTAGTCCCTACGGCGAGTCGAAGTATTTCATCGAGCGATTGCTGCATTGGGCACACGTGACCAAGGGGCTTCGATATGCCGCGCTGCGCTACTTTAATGCTGCCGGATGTACTCCCGTCCGAGGTGAAGACCATGATCCGGAGACGCATTTGATTCCACTGGTCCTGCAAGTCGCGCTTGGTCAGAGAGAGAACATCAAGATTTTCGGAGATGACTACAACACGCCGGATGGCACTTGTGTCAGGGACTATATTCACATTGAAGACCTTGCTCAGGCACACATTCTTGCGCTAGAAGCCCTGCACGAGCGCGAAGTGTTGCACTACAATCTCGGAAACGGGAATGGTTTCAGTGTCAAAGAGGTCGTGGAGACCGTTCGCGAAATTACCGGGCATCTGGTTCCGGCGGAGGTGACGCCGCGCCGGCCGGGAGATCCGGATGTATTGATCGCGGACAGTAGTAAGATCCGTGAAGAACTGGGCTGGGAGCCTAGGTATCCGGATGTAAAGTCCATTATTCAGTCTGCCTGGGACTGGCACAATAAGCACCCCAATGGCTACGAAGACTGAATCGAACCCAGGTGGCTTTCCTGTCACAGATTTGATTCCAGATTGACTGAAGGATAAAGATTAGTTTGTGATGGCATGGGGAACGGTGTTCCCCGCGCCATGTTGCTCTTTCTCCGTAGTCTTTTGTGGCTGTTAGTCACGGTTGTCACCCTTCCCCTTGTAGGTCAGGATGAGCCTGCTCCGGTTGCAGTGGAAACCGAAGGACCCGCGCAACTGCTGGAACGTGGCAGGCAGGCGTTTGCTGCGAGCAACTTTGCCGAGGCCGAGGAAGCGTTGGAAAAGTTCATCGTGGACTACGGTGAGGCGGAAGAGGCCAAGGAAGCGGCGCGCCTTCATCGACCGCTCGTTGCGATCAGCAAGGTGGGAGTCAAAAAATTTGATGAGGCTCTCGTCTGGATCGAGCAGTCGCTTGCTGATCCGAAGCTCGATCCGGCGCTGGAAGACGAGCTGAGTTTCTGGAAGGGTATCTGCCTGATGACCGCAGGGGAGCTGGTCGAGGCACAGAGGGCTTTCGGTGAATACTGGGCCGACGAAACGCATCAGCCTTTTAAGCGCTATGAGGCTTTGCTTCTCTTCGCTACCCTATACATTCAGCAGGAGTTCCCGTCAGAGGCGGCTGATTTTCTGGCCGATCAGATGCCGAAGTACCGGGAAAAGGCTCCGGAGGCTGCGAGCCGTGCCATTGTTCTCGAGATGTATGCAAGGATTGAGGCTGGCCAACTTGATCAAGCGCTGGCTCTATTGCGCCGGGAATTCCCCAATCTGGATGAAATGACCCAGGTCATCAGTTACCAGACGCTGGCACTCCAGCTGGGCGCAAAATTTCTCGAAGGGGAGCGTTGGTATGATGCCATCACTTGCCTCCAGCGAATCTGGCCATCAGCCAAACTGGTGGAACACCAGGCGGTGAAGGTGATTGAAATTGAAGAACGCATCGGGGTGCTGAAGCAACGCCCTAACACCCAGGCCACAGTTCATCAATTAGAAGCGATTTTGAAACGAGTTCGTCGAGAACTGGAGAACTTTGCCGCAATTGAAAACTTTGATTCGGCTCTTCGGCTGCGCCTGGCGATGGCTTACCAGGGATTGGGGCGTTATCGGGAAGCTGCGCTTGTGATGGCTGAAATGCTGGAGTCAATGCCGCCGGATGCGGTGGTCGAAAGTGCGACCTTGGCACAGATCCAGTGTTGGATGGAGATTGGAGCGTGGGGAAGGGCGGCGCAGGCGGCTGATCAATACGTTGAGATTTTCGAAGAGGAAGGCCAAAACCTGGCCATGGTCCTGTTTTTGCGAGCCGAGTCACTACGCGAAGCTCAAGAGTTTGGCGCTGCCCAGATTGCCTACGGTGAATTAGTTGAGGAATTTCCGGACGGTGAGTTCGCACCCAAAGCGATGTTCATGCAGGGGTTCCTCTATCTGCAGCAGGGCGACAATGAAGGAGCGCTGTATCAATTTGATCAGGTGCAGCGGGTATATCCCGAATCGGGCATGAAGGAGGATGCCGACTATTGGACGGGAATGGCGAATTCATTCAGCGGCTTGTATGAGCAAGCGCGTGAACACTTGTCAGGCTACCTCGAAAGATATGAGACGCCAAAATATCAAAAGGATTCTCTGTTCCGTATTGGCGTCTGCACGTTTTCCCTCGGCGATTACGAAGGTGCGCTGGAGCAGTTAGAGGCATTCAACGAAAAGTATCCCGGTGATGATTTGACCGATGAAGGAAACCTGCTCATCGGGGATGCCTATTTTTCAGACGGAAAGAGTGATGAAGGATTGGCTGCCTATGATCGGGTGAGACCTCAGGCGGGTCGCTATTTTGAGGAGGCTTGGTTCAAGAAAGGAAATGCCCTCAAGTTGCTGGAGGACTACGAGGCGATGAGGTCCCATTTTGAGACCTTCGTGCAACAGTATCCCGAGAGCAGCCGCCTGCCGGAAGCGGTCTACTGGATCGGCTGGACTCACAACTCGGTGGGAGACAACACGAAGGCCAGGGAGATCTACTGGGAGACAATCGAAGCTCACGGAAGCGATCCTGACATGGTGACTATCACTGATGTGTTTTCCGCTTTGCCGGGTATTTATGCGAATGACGGCGAGGCCGGAACGGAAGAACTGCTGACACGGCTTGAACGACTGAAATCGGGAGCTTCCGTTGATGAGGATTTTGTCATGGCAACCCGCGCCGGCTGGGCAAAATCGCTTATCATGGAAAAGGTGAGCCCGGTCGCCGGGAGGACGGAGCTGCTCGGCATTTCAAAATGGGTGAGCCCGAAATTGAACCGTCCCAATATATCGGTTGCGGTGGCAGAGGCGCTGCTGGATGCCGGTAACCCTCTAACCGCAAAGGAGCTCTTTACGGAGACTAGACGGTGGAACCCAAGATGTATTGAAAAGGCGCGAATTTATCGGGGACTGGGTGACATCGCCTTGGAAGAGGAAGATCCACAAAAGGCCCTCGACTACTTCGCTCAGTACGAGCGGGAGGCTCTGCAATCTGTTGCCCTTGGCGACGTGAAAGTCAGGAAGGCTGAGATCTATGCCGACCTCGGACAAAAGGCGAGAGCACGTGCTGAGTTGGAATCGGTCCTCGAGACTCCCGGGGTAACAGCGGAAGCCAAGGCGGATTCGCTGATGAAGATCGGAGAGCTTTATGCCGGTGACGGTGAGCACGAAAAGGCGATTGTTTACTTTGAACGAGTCTATGTGGCCTATGGCAAATTTGGCGAAGTGAACGCTAAGGCTTATTGGGGGCGCGGGCAGTCGCTGGAAGCGCTGGACCTCAAGAAGGAGGCGCTGGAAACCTACGAGGAGCTGGTCGCCCGCGATGATCTGAGTCGCTACGATGAAGTGAAGCTGGCCGAAGAGAAGGTGACAAAACTGCGCCGTTTGTTTCCGGTCGAGGAGGTTGAAGTAGAGGAGGGAACGCTATGAGGTGGTTGGGTGTGATAGCGGCTGCAGTAGTCGCCTGTGGTTCGGCGAACCTGTTTGGCCAGGATGTGATTGTCCTGAAGAATGGCCAGTATGCGGCGTGTGAAATCGAAGCGCTGACCGACAATATCCTGACTTTTACGCTAATTCAGCGGGGCGCGAACCAGGGCGGAGTGGCTCGCCGGACGATCAACACGTCCGAGGTGGCTTATGTTGAGTTCGACTTCGAGCCTGGAGAGGAGGAGGCGTTTGCAGCGAAGGAGACTCTGGACATGGAATCCGTTGAAGCGTGGTGGAATCATCACTTTGCTCACCTGCACCGACCGCGATCCCGAACCGGAGCCTGGGGTATTGCCCTGGGGTATGCGCTGCTGGATAAAGATGTGGACTTGTACGGATCTCGGGCTCTTCAGCTGTTCGAGCGTATTGCCGAACGCGCCTGGTCGGAGATCGATATTGCTGCAGCAAAGCGCGGGCAACTGCATGCCCTCATGGCGTTAGGGGAACTCGAACGTGCTATCACCGAGGCGAATATCCTCGCGGGGCAGACCGAGGATCCGGAACTGCTGATCGAAGTGAAACATCTTCTCGCCGAAGCGGATTTCGCCCGGTTACGGGAGTTGGAGGAGGAGCACCCTCGATGGAATGAAGACGACGAAGTTCGTCCGGAACGAAATGAGCTCTACCACAGCATCATTGATCAGTTTATGTGGCCCTACCTGTTTCATGCCGCTCGCGAGGAAGCGGCCGCCCGTGGGCTGTTGGGGGCCGGTTTGGTTTATGAATTCGGAGGTGACGCTGGCCTTGCTACAAACGCCTACCGGGACTTGATCGCGCTCTATCCCGAATCGGAGGCGCGGGCGAAGGCGGATGGTCGCCTCGAAGAATTGGCTAACAAAGACTCCAAAGAAAATTCAGATAAACCGGAACTAACGAATCCATGAGACGAAAACAACGAAGGACTTTAATGCTGCTGAGTGCAGCGATTTTGGGCCTCTTCCTGATGGCGACGCCCGTGTCGGCACAGGATGAGGGAACGGGAGACGGCGCTCCGCCGCCGGAGAATGTGTCGGCTTTAGACCTCTACAAGCAGGGCGGGAGTTTCATGCATGTCCTGCTGGTGTGTTCAATCGGGACAATCGCAGTGGCGGTCTATTGCTTCGTTCAAATCAGTGGCAAGAAGATGGCTCCAAAAGACCTCGTCGACCGGGTGAATGCCGCGATGGCCGCCAAGGATGTGAATGCTGCCTATAGTGCTTGTGATTCCCATCCGAGCAGCTACGGAAAGGTCATGTCAGGGGCATTGTTGAAGGTGAACTTCGAGCGGGACCTTGCAAACAAAGCAAGCATGATGGATGCCGCTGCTGAGGCCCTGGATGAGGAGGAGCACCGGCAAATGGTGTGGGTGAACTACCTGAATATTTTCGCGACCCTGGCCCCGATGATTGGTTTGTTAGGGACGGTTTGGGGGATGATTGAAGCGTTCGATAAGCTCGCCACCACGAGCGGTGACGCGAAGCAACTGGCCGGCGGGATTAAGATTGCGATGGTGACCACTGCCGGCGGGTTGATCGTCGGTATCCCGGCGATGTTCTTTTACTTTTTCTTCCGCGACAAGCTTCAGGGAGTCATGACGACAGTTCAGAAACACGCCAGCTTCGCGATCGATATTCTTTCGGGTGAAATTCGCCTGCAGGGCGCGACCGAGCCTGCGAGCCAGGAACAGACCGAAGCAAGCTAAACTGCAAAACTGCAAAACTGCAAAACTGCGAAACTGCAAAACTGCAAAACTGCAAAACTGCAAAACTGCGACCAGCCGAACAGCCCTGAAATGGTGAGACGCCGAAAGAGACCTTTGGACGAAGTGAGTTTTCAGATCACTCCGATGATCGATATGACTTTCCTTCTCCTCATCTTTTTCATGGTGACGCAGACCATCACCCAGCAGGAGAGAAACGCGCCCGTTAAGCTGCCCGTTGCGCTCAGTGCGGTGGCTCCGGAACGAACGGAACGGGATGTCATCAACATCGACGGTGAGGGGAACTACTACATTGGCGATAAAATGGCGACGAAGGACGAGGTGCTCGCTCATCTCCGGGTGAAGTTTGAGGACTTTCCTCCGCTGCAGATTTACCTGCGAGCCGACAAGAACACACCCACGAAGAAGATTCGAGAGTTTGTCGACATGGCCACGGAAGTCGGAGCGATTGATTTGATTTTTGGAGTGTATGGGAACTGAAGGCTTAACAGGGTTAGGTGCTCGACCTATCAGGATTTGGTTCACGCGGAAACTATTGAGTGAACGACAGGAATGTCGTTCCTCCGTGGGGACGTACAGGGAGGGACGACATTCCTGTCGTCCATTTTTAGTGATAGAATGAGACGTATTCGGAAAAGACGCCACCAGACGGTGGAGATGCAGATGGGACCCATGATTGACATGGTGTTTCTCCTGTTGGTCTTTTTCATGGTCTCTGCAAAGCCGATCAAACCGGAAAGCGATATCCCCATGGGATTGCCGGGACAGGTGAGCCAGGAACAATCGGTGGATATTCCCGATGAAGCCCGGGTGATCATTGAGCCCGGTGGCCAGGTGGTTTTGAACGAGCAGCAGCTGGATTCGCCGGGAAGTTCTTCCCTGCCTGAGTTGCGGGACGTACTGATTCGATTCAAGACAGCCGCTGACAATGCCAACTCAGATGCCTTGGTGACAGTGGCACCTCACGATACAGTGCCTCATCAGCGCTTGATTGATGTGCTGAATGCCATCGCTGAAGCAGGGATTACCGGAGTAACACTGGCGGGAGGTGGCGATGAGTGAGGTTGGCGTGCAGTTAAATCCGGAGGCGCCGAAGCGGAAGCGCAAGAAGCGGTCAAAGGGTGACAAGCAGGTGTCGCACCGCCGGGCCATGATCACTTCGATCATCTTTGGTAGCATTGCCGTGCACGCGGCGGTATTGGTCCTGTTCGGGCTCTGGACGGTAGCGAAGCATTTTCGTCGCCCGGAGGCGCGCTTCGAAATGAAGAAGGTGGTGAAGATTCCACCGAAGCCGCCGGAGCACAAAATGAACGTGGCTAAGCACGAAGCCATGGCGGCCAAGCCGACTTTCAACGACAAGCTCGTCAGCACTCGTCCGATTGATTTCGCTTTGCCCGAGATGCCCCAGGTAAATCTCGATCAGATGCTGCCGCTGGATCCTTCCGAGCTGATTTCGGATCAGGTCCACGGGCTGGTGGGTAGGGCCGCGCTGGGATCCGGTTTGGGGCAGGGGATGACAGGCGGAAGAGGGATCGGCGACGGGATGAGTTTCTTCGGGGTGAAAGCTCAGGGTGATCGAATCCTGCTGCTTTTTGATGTTTCTGCCAGCGTTGTGAACAAGGCGGACGCAGCAGGTATTCCGCTCGAGCGCATTCAGAAGGAGACTATTCAATTGATCGAGGGGTTGCCGATCAGTTCGCAGTTTTCGTTGATCCAGTTCACCGGTAACTACATGGCGTTCACGGATGAGCTGATCGCGGCGACTCCGGCCAACAAGAAGCTGGCTCTCAACTGGGTGGAGGAGGAGTGGGAGACGAGTGGAAGCATGAGCTCGGCTTCCAAAGGAGTGACCCAGAATCTGACCGGCGTCGTTGGAATCATTGAAAAATCGATCACGATGCGGCCCGATGTCATCTTCCTGATTTCGGACGCCAGCTTTCAGTGGCGACCCACCGGCGGATTCGCCAATATTCCCTACGACGAGATTAAGGACGCAGTGGAGCG
Organism: Verrucomicrobiales bacterium; assembly: GCA_013213905.1. Classification (GTDB taxonomy): domain Bacteria; phylum Verrucomicrobiota; class Verrucomicrobiia; order Verrucomicrobiales; family DEV007; genus Arctic95D-9. Next base: position 26,861 of record JABSSQ010000529.1, read on the forward strand.
CATTGAGGAGGAGTTGCGCGCTGATGTGCCAATTCACTTCCTCGCCTTCGAGCCCAAGGACGATGATGCTAAGGAATGGAGCCGGATTGTGAGAAAAACCGGGGGGGAATTCAAAGAATTGAAAGAAAACTGAAAGACTTCGAGTTTGTTCGGCGTATCGACAGATAGCAACTCGGTGCCTTGTTTGCGTAGTAAAGGCAGGCTCATTGGGGCGAACCCGTAAATTACTGAGCTTTTAGATTTAAGCTTTTTGAGAAAAACCAAATAAATTGAGAATTATGCGCAATTGTGCGGCAGGATTTTTATAGATTTGAGCCCAATTCAGCGTATTTTAGCACTTGAGAAGTTAAAAAGTTTTTCTAACCTCTCACTAATCCGTAATTTTCTTCCACTTCGTGACATGAAATTTGAGCCGATCAGCTCCATTCTGACAGCCATTGCTGTCCTCGTTCTCATTACCGGCTGCAAGACCCGAAACACGGTGCAAGCACCACCCCTTGAGGAGGTGCCTCCTGCGCAGTATGGTCAGCCGGGATCCGAAATCCCGATGCCTCCGGGCCAGCCAGGAAACACCGGTGGTCGGTTCGGATACAACGGTGCCAATGATGGCGGTAACAGTAACCCGGCGCCTCCTGCTCCCCGCGATGTGAGAGATATGGAGCCAACAACGGCTCCCGAGCCGCCGAAGAAGGAGAAGCCCGCAGCGCCGGCTCCGTCCGTTTACGCGAATTCAGTTCCCGGCAATCCTCTGGTGGTGACCCTTCCCGGCAAGCATTCTTCGCTTGGGCAGATTTCCATCGAGAAGTATGACTCTGCCGGCAATCCAACCGGCGAACCTCTCAAGCGCGGGACTCCGGTTCAGATTCCTGACCCGAACAATCCCGGGCAGAAAATCTACTTCAAGGTACCCTGAGCGCGGACAACGGACAGCCGTTTCAGTGCATTACGGTTCTCGGACCGGGTCTGATTGGGGGCTCCCTGATCAGGGCGGTCCGTTCGACTTTCCCCGAGGCCGAAGTCAGGGCCTGGGCTCGTCGTGATGCCGTCGTTGAGCTTTTGCGTGAAGGCGAAGGCCTGGGCGAGCACGCCACTGGCGATATCGCGAAAGCGGTAGAAGGCGCCGATCTCATTGTCCTCGCCATGCCCACTGGAGCGATGGCGGGGGTGGTAGAGCCATTGGAGGACTTTGGGGATGATGTCCTGATCACTGATGTCGGCAGCGTCAAGGGTCCGGTTGAGAATGAAGTCGGCGCCCTGGTCCGCGAAAAGGGTGGCCGCTTTATTGGAAGTCATCCCATGGCCGGATCTGAGAAGACCGGGCTGGAATTTGCCGATGGAGAACTTTTCAAGGGAGCACCCGTGATTTTGACGCCATCTGCGGGCGATTCGGAGGAGGCTGCCTGGACGGAACGGTTGAGTCGATTCTGGCAAGCGTTGGGCGCCCGCGTCTCAGAGATGCCAGCTGGAGAGCACGATCAGCTGGTGGCTTCGATCAGTCATTTGCCGCATTTGATGGCAGCGGCCCTCGTTCGAATGGTTTTAGGGGAAAATCCCGAGGCTGGAAACTTCTCAGGGGGAGGCTTTCGTGACACCACTCGCGTTTCTGCCGGCCCCGAGGATATGTGGGCCGGAATCCTCGCGGACAATTGCGAGGCAGTTTCGGACCAGCTGGGCGCACTGATTAGAGAACTCGAAAGTTGGAAAGAGGCGTTGGACACTCTTGACAGGGAACAGCTCTGCGGCTTTCTGTCCCAAGCCCGTAAGCTCAGGGAATCGCTCTGAGTTGGCTGACCCCTTTCTTACCAGTTTCTTCCCATGGCCGAGCTTCGTGTCCGAAAAGTGAAAGACTTCTCCGCTGAACTCAAAGTTCCCGGAGACAAGAGCATCTCGCACCGTGCC
>JABSSQ010000053.1 GCA_013213905.1 Verrucomicrobiales bacterium
GAGTCCCGAATATCTCAGGTAAGGGAACGGTGGATTCGTGAGGGTAGGGAAGTAAAGAAACCGTCGCATTGGGAGCCGCGCGAGGGTGACCTCTTCGAGCATTCGTGTCAGCGGTGTTCCATCGGACCTTCCTGCGTCGCCATTCGAAGGGATTTGTGGGAAGAAACCGGTGGCTTTGATGCCCGTTATCGCGTTTGCGAGGACTACCAGCTTTGGCTGAGGATTACAAAGTCGGAGCGGGTCGGGCTTGTTCCCGGTTTGCCCCAGGTTAATAAACACGGTGGTCATGAAGATCAGCTGTCCAGCTTGGTTCCGGCCATGGACCGGTTTCGCGTTCTGGCTTTGCTGGAGTTGCTGGCAGAACCTCGATTGTCGTTGGAACAACGAGCCACGGCCTGCTCAGTGGTAAAGGAGAAAGCAAGGATTCTGGCTGAGGGTGCGGCAAAGCGGGGCATGACCCAAAGAGCGGAGTTGTATGCCACGATTGATACCCTCGACCTTGAGGGCGCGGCGTCATCACTTCATGCCGTCGCATCGACCTTATGGGGAGAAGTTCTCAGCGGGTGACAACCGATGCGTGGATGAGCAGCGTATCCCCGATGTCATGCCTGAGTTTAAGACAGTCATACACTGGTTTCGCCGCGATCTGCGATTGACTGACAATACCGCACTCTCCGCAGCGGTTTCCGCGTCTCAGCAAGTCGTTCCGTTATACGTTGTCAGTGACTGGAGCGGTAACCGCCGGTGGACTGGAGCCAAGCGACAGGCGTTTCTGTCAGGCTGCCTCGAGTCGTTGGCAGGGAATGTTTCTCACCTGGGTGGAAAGATGGTTTTTCGCAGAGGTGACCCGCTCAAAGAATTGGCGACCTTGATAGAGGAGACCGGTGCGGAAGCAGTCTTCGTGAATCAGGACCCGGACCCTTTTGGTAAAGAGGTCGAGGCAAAGCTCAAAAAGTTATGTTTCCGGATGAATGTGGCCTTCCGCAGCTATCAGGATGTGGTTCTTCACAATGGAGATGAAGTCCTGACGGGAAGCGGCACTCCCTATCGGGTGTTCACTCCCTACTTCAGAAGGTGGGACGGAATCGCGAAACCCCGGGTGGTGGATAAGATTGAACGGTTAAAGACTCCTGAAGGAATCTGCTCCGATGGGTGCCCTACACTGGAGACATGGGGGCTTACCCTGGATCGTCCGCTCGTGATCGATCCCGGTGAGAGGGCCGGCAGAGACCGGATGAAGGCTGCCATCGCCGAGCGCCTCGGAGAATATCTCGAGCATCGCAACTTCCCGGCTGAGGATGCGACGTCCCGACTGGGGGCGGATCTGAGGTGGGGGACCATCTCAGTGAGGGAACTGTATCATCGCGTCGAACTGGCGAGATCTGATGCGAGAGACAAAGCTGAGCGCGATTCGCTGGGAGAATTCCAGCGCCAGCTGGCGTGGCGGGACTTTTTCATGGCGATTTTACATCACTACCCGGAAGTCCTCGAATTCGAGCTGAACCCAGCCTGGCGTGGACTGGAGTGGGATGACCCGGAGAAAGATGAATGTCTGCAGAAATGGCAAGAAGGGCGAACCGGATTCCCCATCGTTGATGCAGGAATGCGCCAGCTGGTCGAGACCGGATTCATGCATAACCGGGTGCGAATGATTACCGCCATGTTCCTGACCAAGGACCTGCACCTCGACTGGCGATCGGGAGAAGCGTTTTTTCTCCAGCACCTGCTCGATGGGGAGATCGCCTGCAATAACGGTGGCTGGCAATGGTCGGCCGGAACCGGGGCCGACGCGGCTCCCTACTTTCGAATTCAGAATCCATGGACTCAGACGGCGCGCTACGATCCGGATGGCGCCTACATTCGGAAATGGGTGCCGGAGTTGGCCAAGGTTGACGCCAAGGCGTTGGCGAAAGCACCGTCGCCCGGTCAGTCGGTGGCGCCGGGATACCCCGCTCCCATGGTGGATCACGGGCGGGAGCGTGAGGAAACCTTGAGGCGGTTCAAGGTTCTGAAAGAAGCGGCGATGGCCTGAGACTTGTTCAATCCGGTCCGGGCGCAAATTTCTCCGATTCTTCATTTTCCTTCTTCGATTCTTATCTACAGTGGTTCCCGTGAGCACCACGTATCAGGTTTTTGCCCGGAAATACCGCCCCCGCACTTTCGAGGATGTGCTGGGGCAGGACCATGTTGTTCAGACATTGCGAAATGCGATAGCGCAGGACCGACTCGCCCATGCCTATTTGTTCGTGGGGCCGCGGGGTACGGGAAAGACATCGACCGCCCGTATCCTGGCGAAGGCTCTGAATTGCCCAAATGGCCCGAGCGCCGAGTTCGATCCGGATGACCCGGTTTGCCTGGAGATTGCCGAGGGTAACAGTCTCGACGTTCTGGAGATCGATGGTGCCTCCAACAACGGCGTTGAACAGGTTCGGGAACTCCGTGACACGGTGAAGTTCGCACCCAGCTCCGGCCAGTTTAAGATCTACTACATTGATGAGGTCCACATGCTCACCACGGCAGCGTTCAATGCGCTGCTGAAGACGCTGGAAGAGCCGCCTCCTCATGTGAAGTTCATCTTTGCGACGACAGAGCCACAGAAGATTCTTCCGACGATTATCAGTCGGTGCCAGCGTTTTGATCTGCGCCGCATTCCGACCGATGTTATTGCCAAGCATCTCCAGTTTATTTCCACGGAAGAGGGGATCGAGATTTCGGAAGCGGCCGCATTTGCGATTGCCAAGGGTGCTGAGGGCGGCATGCGGGATGCTCAATCCATGCTGGATCAGTTGGTCGCTTTCTGCGGGAATAAGATCGAGGAAGCCAACGTGCTCGAGATCTTCGGGTTTAACTCCGGAGAAGCTATTGCAGAGCTGGCGGGGCAAATCCTGAACCGGGACAGCTCCGGTGCGCTCGAGACGATTCATGCGCACAGCGAAGGAGGGAAAGATCTATCCAAGCTGTTGGGAGATCTGATTGGGCACTTTCGGGGTGTTCTGGTGACCAAAGTGGACCCAAACGGAGACACCGGCGAGATGTCAGCTGAAATTCGTGAGGCTGTGAAAGGTCAGGCGGAGAATGTCGACACGCAACGATTGCTCAAGGTGATTGATCTCCTGGCGGAGACGGATGCCAGAATGAAGTGGGCTCCGAACAAGAAACTCCATTTCGAGATTGGTGTGATCAAATCCATCCAGGCCATGGAGGAGGCATCTATCGATGATGTCATCTCATTGATCTCAACGGCGGCAAGCGCCGCAGGAGACCTCCCGGCAGCGCCCGTATCAACCGCACGTGCGCAGGCACCTGTGGCCGAGACCGTTCAGCCCGCCGTGATCGAAAAAACGGCGAAGATCCCTGAGACGTCTGCCCCTCAGCCCGAGGCGGCACCCCCTGTAGCTCCCGCACCGGAAGCGCCATCCCCGGAACCCGAGCCGGCGGTTCCTGCCGCAGCCTCTCCCGGTGAACCGCTTTCCGGCGAAGTACTCTGGAATGCTGCAAGAGCCGCTTTGATCGAAGAAAAGCCGCTCTTTGATACCTGGTTGAGTGCGGCGCAGTTCGTGAGCCACGAAGGAGTTGATTTTGTGATCGGCTTCGCTCGGGCTCAGGCATTCTTTCGCGACTCTCTCAGTCGTTACGAGGATGATATCCAGCAATGCGTTGCCAAGTACGCGGGTGGCCACATCAACCTGACGATCGACGTTCGCGACGATCTCCAGGCTGCCGAACTGGAGATTGAAGATGAGGAGGAAGAGGCGCCGCCCACGGAAGTGGCGGCACCAGTGGAGCAGGCTGCTCCCGATCCGGAACCCGAACCTGCGGCTCCGGAACCCGAGCCGCAAGACAATTTTAAAGACGATCCACTGATCAAAGAGGCGCTGTCCGCCTTTGAAGCCAGGGTCATTAAATCTTAAATCCTAACAATACGACTTATGAACATCGCAAAGATGATGAAACAAGCCCAGCAGATGCAGAAGAAGATGGGCGAAATGCAGGCTGAGCTGGCCGAGAAGGAATTCGAATCCAGCGTCGGGGGAGGTAAGGTGACCGTCGTTGCGAACGGCGCCGGCGATGTGGTTTCTATCAAGATTGACCCAGCCGTGGTTGACCCTGATGACGTTGAAATGCTGGAAGACCTCGTTCTTACCGGCGTTAAGCAGGCCATCGAGCAGGGCAAGGCGGAAAGCCAGGCCGAGATGGGCAAGCTGACCGCAGGGCTTGGATTGCCTCCCGGAATGGGTTTCTAGTCCGATCGGATCCGGCGTACCCAGATCAATTTCAAAAGGGCGACCGATCCGGTCGCCCTTATTTTTTGCCACAAGGACACAAACCTGTCCTTGCTGCTCCCGGATATATCGGGATGGTGGCGCCATGTTTGCCGTCGTTGTCACCATCGAAGCTGTTGCCGGAAAAGAAGAGGAACTCATCGAAGCCCTCGAGGGGAATGCGAGTCATAGTCGCACCGAAGCCGGTTGCCTGACCTGGGAATGGTCACGTCACGTGGAAGACGGTTCCCGCTTTGCCATCTACGAACTCTACACGAGCCGCGAGGCCTTCCTGGAACACAAGGGCAGTGATCATTTTGCAGCCTGGGTGGAAGCCAGCACTCCTTGTATTAAGGAGAAAGTGGCGGGCCAGTATGACGTGGTCGGCAAGGATCCACGCGTCACACTTCCCGGGGCCTAGGCGGCGTCGTTGAAGACGTAGCTGACGCCGAGGTGTTTCGAGATCACCGAGAAGAGCTCGTGGGAACGGAAAGGTTTGGCGACGAAGTCGGAACAGCCGGCTTCCATGGCTAGGAGCCTGGCCTGCTCGAGGGCATAGGCAGTCAGAGAGACGATCACCGGATCGTTGCCACTGTCCGCCAGCGATTTGATCTCCCGGGTGGCTTCGCTGCCTTTCTTCACCGGCATGTCCTCGTCCATGAGGATGAGGTGAGGATTCCACTCGGTCCATTTCTCAATCGCTTCCTGACCGTTTTCGGCTTCGGCGAGGGTAAAGCCGGCCTTGCCGAGGATCTTCCTGAGGAGTAGTCGGTTGGTCGGCTGATCCTCGGCAATGAGAATGCGAATCTCCTCCTCGGGCGCCTCGAATCCAACGATGCGTTGAGCCGTGGTTTCGTCGAGGGCGGTGCTCAGTTCAGTTTCAGCCGACTGGGCGGGAGCGAGTTCATCGCATTCGATGTGAAAGCGGAACGTGGTGCCTTCTCCAAAGATAGATTCAACCTTCACATCACCTCCCAGGAGCTGGATGAAGTTGCGAGCGATGGGTAGGCCAAGTCCGGTTCCCTCGGATGAGCGGCGTCCGGTTTCGGTCTGGGTGTAGCGTTCAAAGAGTTTCGGGATTTCCTCTTCGGTGATCCCGCGTCCGGTGTCGCGGACTTCGAATTCGATGCGGACTTTGCGACGCATGCGGTGGTCCACCTCAGTGGGGCGGGAAACCGCGACCGCCTTAACCGAGAGACTGACGGCTCCCTGGGCTGTAAACTTGATCGCGTTTCCGATGAGGTTGATCAGGATCTGGCGCAGCTTGCTGCGGTCTGTTGTGACTTCGCCCGGCATGCTGCTCTGGGCGGAAAAGTGAAATCCGATGCGCTTTGATTCGGCCTTCATCGCCAGCATTTCATAGACTGACTTCAACATGGGGACGAACTCGAAGGTCTCGTCATTCTTCTCCATTTTGCCGGCCTCAATCTTGGAGAGGTCGAGGATCTCATTGATCACATCAAGAAGGTGCTCACCGCTGTTGTTGATGATATCGAGGGTCTCGCGCTGACGGGGATTGAGAGACTTGTCTTCGCCGAGGATTTCGGAGAAACCAATGATCGCATTGAGCGGCGTGCGCAGCTCGTGGGTCATCTTGGCGAGGAAATCGCTCTTGGCCCGGTTGGCGACTTCGGCTCCGTGGCGGGCTTCTTCGAGATGTTTGCGATAGCGATTTTCTGTCGCCGCCGTGTCGAGCTGGGCGATGGCGATACCGAATTGACCGGTGAGGGCATCGAGCAGCTTGTTGTCCTCCTTGGTCCACGGAGTTGGATCAGCCACCCGCAAGAGAGTAACAATGCCATTGGCTTCGTCGAGGAAGCGGGTATTGGAGGACAACAGGGTCATTTCTGCATCATTTCCAAAGGGGGCACGCATAGCTTCAGGAACATCTTCAGCCGCCGAAATAGAAACGACAGATTGAGACTTGAGAGCTTTCTGAACGAGCTCGTCTTTGAGCGAGAGGTCCGGAAACTTGTCATTAACGCGAAGGCGGGATTTGCCGTAGTAGCCGATTCGCTTGAGAGAGATGCTGACCTCGGCGTTGTCTCTTACCGTGGTGACGAGACGGTGGACGATACAGTGGGTGGCTCCGAACTGAGCGGTGATGCCTTCGAGTGGCTCGTCCAGAATCTGGTCCTCACTGACCTCGTTCTGCAATTCTTTGGTGGTTCGCTCGATAAGCATCCGGTTCTGGATCTGTCGGGCGAGTTCCGCTTCGGCCTTGTCGCGCTGTGCGGTCAGTTTCTGCTCTCGTCGGCGCATCTGCTTAACACGAGAGTGAATTACAAACTTGGTCAGGGCCACGGTTCCGACGATGGCGAGAGATACGGCCAGGATCCGGAACCACCACGATGCCCACCACGGTGGAGTAATGATAATGTCGACCTTGGTGGCTTCGGCGGGCCATTCACGACCGTCGAGTGAGCTTTGAACCATGAAAGTGTAGGAGCCTGCCGGAACGGAGGTATAGGCAGCCCGGCGATCTTCCTTAGTGTTTTGCCAGTCAGATTCGTAGTTCTGAAGCATGTAGCGGTAGAATACGCCGTTCGGATAACGTTTGTCTGCGATACCGAAGGTCAGGGCAAAGCGATTTCGTTCGTCAAACGGGATGCGGACTTCGCTGGTAGCTGCGATGTTCTTTTCGAGAATTCCGCCTTCCCTGGGTTTCACCGTGTCGCCCATGTATTCGAGGCCGGTGAGGAAGGCCGACGGAGTGAGAAGGCGACGAGGGAGATTTTCAGGATCAATAATGTTGAATCCGTTCTTTCCACCGATGAAGAGCAAACCGTTGGTCGAGCGAGTCACCGCATCGTGGTCGAAGCCGTCGCTTTGCAAACCGTCTTGGACGGCAAAGATGCGAAAACTGTTCTGCAGCGCGTCGAGCCGGGCCACCCCGTTGCGAGTGATGACCCATAGGAAGCCGAGTTCGTCTTTGATGAGACTCTTAATTTCATCATCAGGGAGGCCATTGTAGGCAGCGCTGTAGTTGATGATTTCACCGGTGGTGGCATTGAAACGGTCCAGGCCCGTGCTGCGAGTACCGAGCCAGACGATGCCGTTGGAGTCGGGTAGGACCGTCGCGACGAGGCGGGAAGTGAGCGGTTCGGCCTGCGGAAAGACATCGCTGAAGAGTTGGAGTTTTTCCTCACCCGGCGGCAGCAGGAAGAGATCCGTCTGTGAGGCAACCCACAGGTAGCCTTTGGAGTCCATTGCCAGCGAAGTGACAAAGTTCATCGCCATGGGACCGGACTCCATGACTCGGGAAAACCTGTCGCCCTTTTCCTCATAAACCCACAGCCCTGCTCCGAGTGTCCCGATGTAGGTAATGCCCTCGTCAGTCGTCAGGGTGAAAGCAATGTTGTTGTGCCCGATCGATTTTTCGTTTCCGGCTTCGTGGTAAAAGTAGTCGGTGCCTTTGTCAGGATGATGACGAACCAAGCCCTCTCCACGAGTCGATATCCAAAGATAGCCGCTGGAGTCGCGCTGAATATGGGAAACACTCTTGGTGCCGACATGGGGAATGACAGGGCGCTCTTTGAACTGTCCGATCGCTGAGTTCCAGCAGGCGAGTCCTTCGTCGGTGCCGATCATGACCGTTTCGTCCCGGTTGCTGAAGATTGAGCGGACAGCAGGGTGGGGCAGCCCTTCGACAGAGTGCGAGTTGTAGCGAATGTGTGAGAACCAGTGACGGTCGAGACCAAAACGGCTGGTTCCACCTCCGGCCGTTGAAATCCAGAGCACTTCGGAGCCGTCCTCGAAGATCCCGGTGACCTGATCATCGCAGAGGCTTTCGTGATAGCGGGGGTTATGAATGAACCAGGAAAAGTCATCATTGTCCCGGTCATACATGGCGAGTCCTTTCTGGGTGCCGACCCAGAGCCCCGTTTTGGAATCGATAAAGAGAGAGGTAATATCTTTTCCGCTGAAGTTGAGACGGGTGGGGACGTTCGATTCGTCCGGTGAGTAGGTGTAGAGACCGAGCCCGGCGGTGCCGATCCAGAGCGTGTTCGAGTGATCGATAACGACGCAGGTTACCGGGACCGAGGTCGACCAGAACTTCTCGAACGCGTCGGAACTATGGTTCCACTTGTAGAGTTCACCCGATTTTGTGCCAACCCAGACGTCGGTGCCGTTTCGGCTGGAGATAAATTTGATAGGCTTATCCGCGAGGGGGCCCTGGGAAACAACAATGCTGCCGGTGGCAAGGTTCAACACGTTCAGGCCGGCATCGGTGCCGATCCAGAGGAACTTGTCTTCGGAGATTGCGAGATCGGTGATTGAATCGCTGAGAAGAGCACCGGCATTTCCGCCCCCCTTGAGAACCCAGGTGGCCTTGCCTCTCTGCTGATCGAATCGAATGAGCCCGTTGTTGGCTGTGCCGATCCAGACAGGTCCGAGAAACTTTCGAGAGGTGGCAACGGCGGTGAGCTGGTTGCTGCTTAGTGCAGCGCCGCCTTTCGAGTAGGTCGTGTAATGGGTGGTTTCCCATCCATTGAATTCGCTGAGCCCCTGATCGGTGGCGAGCCAGATGGAGCCTTTGGCATCCTCGACCATGTCGCGAACATAGTCTGAGCGAAGACCGGACGGGGTTGCCTTCGAAAGAGTAGTGAATCGGATCCGTGTCAGCTGGGGATCCTCCTCAGCGATTAGAGACGAGAAGGACACCGCTCCCGAGGCGAGGGGAACACAGACAATGGCAGCAAGCTGTCGGAGAGTGGTCAAAGGCGTCTCAAACAAGCAGTTTAGAGGATTGTAAATTCTGAGAATTATAATAAACTAGGAAGTATTGAATTTCTCAGCAATTAGAGAATAGTTAAGAGATCCATAATATCAAGAATGTTTTGGTATTTTTCCTGACTTTCTTCCGATGGAGAACAATTCCCCGAAACCGCATTTTTCGAGAGGTCTCAGCCTCGTCGAGGCGCTGATCGTGATCGTCGCCATCGGCATCATTGTGGCTATCGTTTTGCCTGTGATCGGGAATCTTCGCGAATCAGCACAGCAGGCTGCTTCCATGCAGAACGCGAAAAATGTCGCCCAATTGTCTGAAGCTCTGGCTGCCTTTGGTGTCGCCCACGTGATTCCCGATTCGATGGGAGGGGTTGAAGCAACCGCCCGCCTCATGCGCGAGGGGATCATCGTTCCGGAGGGACCGATGGCGGGCGAGAAGTTTGTTCTCTCAGGAATGCGCGATAATGAAATTGCAGACGTCGCCAGGTACCTGACGATTCGGTACGGTGAGAAGGACCTTCAACTGGTCTTTCGCCAGAATCCTGGCAGCACGCTCATTGAGCGAACCACTGACGTTCTTTATGCCGCGATGGCAGACGGGCAGAGGATTATCGCGGCGGCGCTGTGATTCGAACCCTTATCCGGCCTCCGCGACTTCTTCGACGGTGCCTTTCTCTTTCAGCCCGTTGATGTATTCGTCGATGGCTTTGGCCTTGTGCTCGGCGGCATACCTTTCAGCAAGACCTTCAAGTTCAGAGCGGGGAACCGGCTCCGGATTCTTACGGTCGGTGACCTTGAAGAGGTGAAAGCCGTAGTGGGTTGCCACGATAGGGCTGATTTCACCGATGTTCATGGAGAAGGTAATAGCCTCGACCTCCGGCATGGTTTCGCCCTGGCGCATGAATCCCAGATCAATCTCGCGGTCCTCTTCGGAGCCGTGCTCGCGGGCGGCTTCGTCGAAGTCTTTGCCGTCGAGCAGTTCCCGGCGAACGCCTCGCAGGGCGATGTAGGCTTCCTTGGCAGCATCTTGACTTGAGGGCTCAATGAAAATCTGGCTGACCCGAACTTGCTCCTCCGACATGTAGGATTCGATATTCTCCTGGTAGTAAGCCTCGAGATCTTCGTCGGTCGGAACTGCTTCCTCCCCGAGTTCATCTTCGAGGAGTTTGTCGATCATGAGGCTACTCTTGAGCTTGCGCTTAATGACCGATACGTCGCCGGCGTTGAAGCCGGTGTTGTCGTAAAAATTCTGTTCGCCCCCATGCTCGGCGATGACCTCATTGAAGCGGGCCTCAACAGCAGATTCTTCAACTTCGCCGTAACGGGAAATGGATTCCTGTTCGAGAAGAGTGCGGCTGATGACGTTCTCGAGGGAAAGCTTGCGGATTTCCTCATCGCGATCGCAGCAAACGGTCTCGCCGATGCTTTCGTAGTGATCTTTGATGGACTCGAATTCGTCTTCGAAGACCTCGTCTCCGATGTGTTCGCCGTTGATGTTGTAGGCCATTGGGAAAGGTGAAACAGATTCTGTTTTCCTGCAAATACCTAAAACCCGCGTGAACGTCACAGGAATCTGACGCCGGGCGGATCAAACAGGGTTGGATGTCCGACCAAACAGGGTTGAATCAATGGAAAAAGCGGGGAACTTGCCGGCGTCATGTCATCCGCACGCAAGGCATTCATTCTCGGCGCAGGGCTGGGCACCAGGTTGCGACCGCTCACGCAGTCTCTGCCGAAACCGCTGGTGCCGATCTGGAACCAACCACTGATCAGTTTTGGATTCGACCACCTGATTGCCGACCTCGAGGTCGAGGAGTTCATGGTGAACACTCATCACTGCGCGGAAGCCTATGACGCCGCTTTCCCCGGCGGCATCTATCGAGATCACCCGCTCAGCTTTCGGCATGAACCGGTCCTGCTGGACACAGCCGGTGGGATTGATAACATCCGCGACTGGCTCCCAGAAGATGAGTCCTTCGTGGTCTATAATGGCGATATTCTGACTGACCTGCCACTCAGATCGGCATGGGAGCATCATTGCAATTCGGGCAATCTCGCAACGCTTGTCTTGAGATCGGAGGGCGACGAACTGCGCGTTGGCTTCGACGAAACCAGTGGAGAAGTGGTGGACTTGCGCGGCCAGTTGCGGCCGGATTGGGAGAGACGCTACCAGTTTACGGGGATCTATTTTGTTTCTCCCGAATTCCTGCACTTCATCCGTCCCGGAAAGATTGAGTCTGTGGTGCTCTGCTTCCTGGAAGCGATTCGCGAGGGTAAGAAGATCGGCGGGGTCGTCGCGGATGGGGGCTCGTGGAGTGATTTGGGAGAACGCGAGTCTTACCTTGATGCGCTGGCCCTGGTAGAGAATGGATTTCCCGCATATGCTCCTCCAGGCAGTCTATCCAGGATCTCAAACTCCGCTGAGGTCGCTGATTCCGCAAAAATCGATCCCGTTTCTGTGATTGGAGACGGTGCTGTCATCGGGGCCGGCTCGCAGATTACCGAGAGTATTATCTGGGAAGGTGCCCGGGTTCTTGCGGGGGCCAAGTTGGAGCGGGTTGTGGTGACTGGCACGACAGTTGCGGAGGGGGAGTTGAAGGGGCAGGACCTGTAGGCGGCTTCCCGGTGGCGGGATTGTCACTCCGATTGGCAAAAATTTACTGATTTTCTATTAATTGAATGGCATCTCCACGCGTCATAAAGACGGTGACTTCATAGTGATTTGGGCATACCATTTACTAATCCTCCTTAACTAGTGGAAAAGATCGACATACCCAAGCGCACGGTTTACCGGCTTTCTCTGTACCAACGCTGTCTCCAGAAGTTCCTGGAGCAGGGGGTGGAAACTGTTTCGTCTGACGATCTGGCGACTGCCGCTGGCGTGAAATCGACCCAGTTGCGCAAGGATCTCGGTTACGTGGGGCAGTTTGGAACCCGGGGCCTTGGCTACAGTGTCGAGACACTTTCTGCCGCGATTTCCGGAGTGATGGGGCTCTCAATGCTCCAGCCGGTGGTCCTGGTTGGTGTGGGTAACCTGGGAGCTGCGCTGATTCGCTACGGCGGCTTCCGAAAGGAGGGATTTGAGATCATTGCCGCTTTTGACGCTGAGCCGGCTAACGTGAAGGGCCCGACCGAAGAGATGGGCGTCCCGGTGCATCATGTTTCGACCCTGGGTGAGTATGTGAAGGAGCATGCCGTCCGCGTTGGAATCGTGGCTGTGCCCGAGTCCGCCGGGCAGGATGTGGCTGAGACCCTCGTAAACTCCGGAGTCCAGGCCATCCTGAACTTCTCTCCAGCCGTGCTGAGTGTCCCTGAAGAAGTGGTGGTCAATCATGTCGATCTTGCCGCCGAACTGGGTAGTCTCGGTTTCTTTGTTAACTAGAGATTTTTCCGGCGTCTCTACTGAGAGTCTTTGCGGTGGTTGAGCCTCCCCGGTATGGAATCGTTTCAGTCAGAGCATCCGTTTTCCCTCGCTGATACTCTGAAGTCCGGCCAGCTGTTCCATTGGGAACCGCTGCGGCGCGAAGGAATTGACGGTTTCGCAGGATGTATCGGTAGTGCTCCGCCTTCATGGATTGCTCAAACCGGGGCGGATGAGGCTGTCCTGGATGGGCCCGATGTGGGAGAGGTGATTCGGTATTTTGGTTTGGACCAGGATTTGGCGGCGATTCACGACTCCTTCCCCCGTGACGACGAGGTGTTGGCGGAGGCAATGGCCTATTGCCCCGGGATTCGATTGGCGAGGCAGCCACTGTGGGAGTGCCTCGCGACGTTTATCACCTCTTCACTAAAGCAAGTGGCTCACATTCGGGCGATATCGCTCAGTATTAGATCTAGCTATGGTATTGAATATGAATTGGATGGGAGAAGTTTTTACACTTATCCGTCACCGGAGGTGATGCAGTCGGTCGGGGAGGATAATCTGAGGAAATGTGCGCTCGGTTATCGGGCCAAATCGCTGGACCTGGCGGCGAAGGCGATCGCTGCCGGCGAAATCGATCTGTCCGCCGTGGAGAATGAGCTTTCCGAGGACGATGCGAGAGCCGAATTGACCCGGCTTCACGGTGTCGGGGAGAAAATCGCAAATTGCGCCCTCCTGTTTGGAACCGGGCGGTGGGGGGCTTTCCCGATCGATGTGTGGATTGAGCGAATTCTAAGAGAACACTATCGCAAGCGTTTAAAGGGGGACCGATTGCAGGCATGGGCCGTAAAATACTTCGGTAGGAACGCTGGCTACGCCCAGCAATACCTCTTTCATTTCGCACGAAAAACGCTTTAGTTGACCTCGAGCAGGCATGTCAGAGCAGCAGAAATTTTTTGCCAGCGTTTCCGGGGCATTGATCGCTCACGTGCTTCTTCTCGTGGTCGTGTTTCTGCTCCTGAGCACCGGCAGTGTTGGCTCGGCCAGTCTGAATCCTCCGCAACCGGAGAAAGGGCCCAAGGAAGTCGTCATCGATATCAGTGAACTGATGGAGCGGCTCGAAGTTGAACCTCCAATTCCGGAACCCGAACCTGAACCGGACCCGGTCTTGAGCCGTCCGTTCATGAGCACGGACACGAATCGCCCCGAGGCGGAAGCTCCGGAGGATGCGGTATTTGAGTCCGACCGCAATACCACGGCGGCGAGTGAGCTGGCTCCGGATCCGAAT
Source organism: Verrucomicrobiales bacterium (assembly GCA_013213905.1). Classification (GTDB taxonomy): domain Bacteria; phylum Verrucomicrobiota; class Verrucomicrobiia; order Verrucomicrobiales; family DEV007; genus Arctic95D-9. The sequence continues at coordinate 13,643 of JABSSQ010000053.1, forward strand.
CAGCCCCAGCGCTACGGGCCAACCCTTGCAGGTGACGACCGGTTTGATGTGTTTGAGCTGGAGACCCGCGAATACACCGACGGGGAAATCAGCCAGCCGGCTTCGATGGCTTCTGCCCCTTCCCAGGCCACGCAGGCCCAGATTTCCGAGGCAATGCCGGCGGATGCCGGTTTCAGCGCCGAGGTGGAAGGGGAAGACCTTCCCAATCCGGAGTCGCAGGGCGGCGAGGATGCAGAGAATGCCGAAGGTGTTGAGGAAGAACCGGTTGAGGAGATTGCCGACAGGACGACGCGCCCCGACGGGTCGATCGAGGTGTCTGACAATGTTGAGGAAACCATGCAAAACACATTTGTGGATCCCAACGGCGATCCGGAAGCTTCTGTCCGAAAGATGTTCGAGGAAGGTGTAGATCAGTTTGCCGCCGAAAGCGAAGAGGAAGCCGAGATTGGCACCAAGGCTGATCCTGACCAGGAGAAGGTGATGGCTTCGGGGAAAGTGGGGAACGAAGGCGAGATTGAATCCGAGTCAGAATCAGAGACTAGCCAGGAACAAATCCAGGAAATGGCCGAAACTGCCGATGCTGGGATTTTTGCCGAAGGCTACAACCGTGAGCGGCTTCAGAGCCGGAGCAATGGAACGGTGAGTAACATCGGCGACAATGCGGTCGATGCCGAGGAAACACCCGTTGGCAAGTATAAAAAGCAGGTCCACGATGCCATCGGAAAGATGTGGTACCGCTATCTCGGCAGGAACAAGGGCAATGTGACCTGGGGGGTGTTGAAGCTCGAAATGCGTGTCGACAAATACGGCAAGGTGCACGATTTGCGGGTGGTGAAGAACGAAGCCAACACGCTCATGGTTGAGTTCTCGCTGCAGGCGGTTATTGATGCCAATATACCGCCTATGCCCAAGGAGGTGGAGGAGATCCTCGGTATCGGAGGACTCGATCTCGACTACGATTTTATTATCTACTAACCGATTACTATGCCGGAACCGAGTGCGAACGAACAGGTGTGGAGTTTTCTAATCTCAGGAGGGGTGTTCATGGCGTTCATCGCCGCATGTTCTTTCCTGGGGATAGCCGTGAGTATTCACCGGGCTTTGACCTTGAAGTGGTCGTCGGTGATCCCGGTGGACTTGCGCACGATGCTTCATCGCTGCGACGAGATCTTTGAAAACGGTCAGGCCTCCCGCCTTCTCGAAACACTTCGTGCCAGCGACAGCCCGATCGGCCGCATTGGCAGGGTGGCTCTCTCCCCGGATTTCGAGACGCGTGATTCTGCTGCTGAAGCGGTCGAAGCCACAGCCAAGGAACAGATGGTGAACCTCGAGAAAGGCATGGGTGTGCTGGAGGTGGTCATCACCATTGCACCGCTCCTCGGGCTTCTCGGAACTGTCAGTGGACTGGTCAGCGTGTTTGCCACCCTCGGTGCCTCCGGAGGCGATGTGACCGATCCTTCCCAGATCGCTGCCGGGATCTCGGTCGCTTTGAATACGACGATCGCCGGACTGGTGGTGGCGGTGATCACAGTGATCCTGCACTCCTTCTTTACC
>JABSSQ010000530.1 GCA_013213905.1 Verrucomicrobiales bacterium
GGGTTCATCTCGATGACGATCATGCGTCCGTCGGCGGGATTCACAGAAAACTGGATATTGGAACCACCGGTCTCGACGCCGATCTCGCGGATGACAGCGAAGGACGCGTCCCGCATGACCTGGTATTCGCGGTCGGTCAGGGTCTGGGCGGGAGCCACGGTGATGGAGTCACCGGTGTGAACGCCCATGGGATCGAAGTTCTCAATGGAACAAATCACCACGCAGTTGTCGGCCCTGTCGCGCATGACCTCCATCTCGTATTCCTTCCAGCCGAGAAGCGACTCATCGATGAGCACCTCAGTCACGGGGGAAAGGTCGAGGCCGCGGCGGACGATCGTTTCAAATTCTTCCTTATTATAAGCAATGCCACCGCCGGTACCGCCGAGGGTGAAGGCAGGACGGATGATCAGCGGGTAGCTGCCGATTTCCTCGGCGATCGCGAAACCTTCGTCCATGGTATGAGCAATACCGGAACGAGGCATATCGAGGCCGATCTTCTCCATGGCCTGCTTGAAAAGCAGTCGATCTTCGCCCTTATCGATCGCTTCGGCATTCGCTCCGATCATGCGAACCCCTGATTTCTCGAGGTAACCGGACCGAAACAGATCCATCGCTGTGTTCAGAGCAGTCTGACCACCGAGGGTCGGCAGGAGCGCATCCGGCTTTTCCTTCTCGATAATGCGCTGAACCACTTCCGGTGTGATCGGCTCGACGTAGGTCTTCGCCGCGAACTCCGGGTCGGTCATGATCGTGGCCGGATTCGAGTTCACCAGAACCACGGTGTATCCCTCTTCCTGAAGGGCCTTACAGGCCTGAACGCCGGAGTAATCAAACTCGCAGCCCTGTCCAATGACAATAGGTCCCGAACCAATCAGGAGAATTTTCTTAATCGAAGTGTCGCGTGGCATTTTTTGGGGAGCAAAATTTTAGACTTCTTGCATCTGAGGCCCCAGTCCGCAACGCAGGAAAATGCTTTTTTGAACGGTTTCCCCTCGTTTCCGGCAGGAATCCGGAACTGTGGCCGAGATTCTGCTTGAAATGGGCCTGTTTTCTCCCAAAAATGAACTCGATCTCCTCTTTGGAGACACGAATAATCAGCTGACACTGACCATGAACCGTCTTCTTCTCATCCTCGCCGTAGCATTTTCCGGAATCGTTGCCGGACCGACTATCTCCACGGCAGAACAATACTCCGACATTCCCCCTTCCATTAAGTGTCGCTTTTACGCCAAGGACAAAAGCTTCTGCTGGCGTTTCCCAAATTTCTCCCTCAAGAACAATATCTGCAACCCCGCTCCCGACTGCCTCGGTCACATCGTTTGGTGTCAAGAGGACGTGACCATCACCGAGCAGGATGATTGCGGCAACTGGGACACCTACGAAGCCACTGTGATCACCTATCGCAAGGTCTATGAGAACGGAGCCTGGGGCGAGAAATTCAAGCGCACCGTGCGCAAGTCGCCGACCTTGATCACTCCCCCGATTATGGCCAAGGGAAGCTACAAGTAAGCTTTTTTGATTTCGACACTTTCCGCGCGCCCTCCATATTCCGGGCATGGAATTTGATCTTACCGGCGAGCATTCCCGCTACGCCTACAAGCTGATCGCCGGCCTCGTTACTCCGCGTCCCATCGCCTGGGTCACCACCGAGGATGAAGACGGACGAGTCAATGCGGCACCGTTTTCATTCTTCAACGTCTTTGGTTCACGTCCCCCTGTCCTCGCCTTCGCGCCGGGTGACAAGGAACCGGGCATTCCCAAGGACACAGCACGCAACATTCGCCGGTCCGGCGAGTTCGTCGTCAACCTGGTCGAC
>JABSSQ010000531.1 GCA_013213905.1 Verrucomicrobiales bacterium
CAAAGCGACCTGGAAGCGGCCAAAGCGTTTCTTTCAGTGGGAGAGTCTCCGCTCAATGAAAAGCTTCCGGTTCCCGAATTTGCCGCGATGACCGCCACCTGTCTTGCCATCTACAACTTCGACGAATCTTTGACCCGACTATAGGAGCAAAAGAAAAAGATCTGTGTCCGATGAAAATTGAAACGTCATTGAAGTTTGCGGCTTGGCCGGTTTGGCTGACGACAGCGGCATCTTTACCTTCCTGCGTTGTTCTGGCTCAGTCTCAGAGCTCACTCTGCTCCTTCGCCACGCCTAGCAGCAAAGCAAAGCTACTCGCTGCAACGAACCCACCTCTTTTTCAATTACTCCTGCCATGATCCAGGACCTTCTTCAGCAGAATTCCCAGCGCGTCACCCGTCGCCAGATGTTCGGGCGGACTTCGGCCGGTATCGGAACAGCTGCATTGGCTTCGTTGATGGGGCGGGACGTCGGCGCGACCACGTTTCCTTCCCATTTCGAGCCCAAGGCAAAACGGATTGTGTTGTTGTGGCAGGGCGGGGGACCTTCTCACATCGATTTGTTTGATCACAAGCCGACCCTGGCGAAACAACAAGGCGAAGACATCCCGGCTTCGGTCCGTGGTGACACGCGGCTGTCGACGATGTCGTCCAGTTACTCCAAGTTTCCCTGCATTCCGGCGATCAAGCCGTACGCCCGTTACGGCGAGAGTGGCATGGAGCTCAGTTCCATGATCCCGCACACCGGGTCCATTGCTGATGACATCTGCCTGGTGCGATCGCTCCACACCGAGGCGGTGAATCACGCGCCGGGAGTCACCTTCTTTCTTACCGGAGGGCAGATTCCGGGGCGTCCCAGCATGGGATCGTGGTTGTCCTACGGGTTGGGAAGCGAGAGCGAAAACCTCCCGTCCTATGTGGTCATGACTTCTGCCGATGAAGGACGGACCTGCGGCCAGCTCTTCTACGATCACTACTGGGGCAGTGGATTTCTGCCGTCCCGTTACCAGGGCGTTCGACTGCGGAGTGCCGGCGAGCCGGTGCCGTATCTTTCGAATCCTCCCGGGGTGAGCCGCGATACTCGCCGCACCCTGCTCGATGATATTGCGAAGATGAATCAAAAGCATCTCGAGGACTACGGCGACCCCGAAACCGATACCCGTATCGCCCAGTACGAGATGGCGTTTCGCATGCAGGCCAGTGTTCCGGAGTTGACGGACTTTTCCGACGAACACCCCAAGGTGATGGAGCGCTACGGCTCCAAGGTTCATCAGAAGGGAAGTTACGCGAGCAACTGCCTCATCGCCCGTCGTCTCCTCGAGCGGGGAACCCGCTTCGTTCAGTTGATGCATTCCGGTTGGGATCAGCACGCGAATCTTTACACTCAGCTCGAAGAGCAGTGCCGCGACACCGATGCGCCCAGTGCCGCGCTGGTGAAGGATTTGAAAGAGCGCGGATTGCTTGAGGATACGCTCGTCATCTTTGCCGGTGAATTTGGCCGCACTCCTTTCGGCCAGAGCCGCCCCGGACAGCCCAACTCCGGACGCGATCACTTTGGCCGCGCCTTCTCCTGGTGGATGGCTGGCGGGGGAGTGAAAGCAGGAACCACCTACGGGGCAACGGACGAATACGGTTGGAACATCACCGAGAATCCCATCCACGTGCACGACATGCAGGCGACCATCCTGCACCTCGCCGGGATCAATCACACCAAGCTGACCTACCGCTACCAGGGACGGCAGTTTCGCCTGACTGATGTGCACGGGCATGTGCAGCACGGGATCTTGGCTTAGGAGCGATCTTGTCGGAAGATTAGCATCTTCCGCTACCCACGAGCCATGTAGCGGGACTTGCCAAAGTTCCGTCCGGGTGAGATTTCGTGGTTAACCTCAGGCCGCTTTTTTGCATAGGATTGCGCTATCCCGCCATTTCGGGAATCGTTTAGAACTGTGACTTTACCCTCTATGAAAACCATTCGTGACTTTCTCTGCCTGGCTGTTTCCGCTGCCGTTTTATTTTCCCCTGCGATGGCGGAAGATTCTGCTCCTCTTGTCTACGAGGGAACTGATGGCCCCGGGAAGGGCAAGCACATCGTCTTCATTGCGAACGATCACGAGTATCGCTCGGAAGAGACCTGCCCGCTGATCGCCAAGATCCTGGCCAAACACTATGGTTTTCGCTGCACGGTCCTGTTCGGGATCGATGAGGATGGGCACATCAAGGCAGGTGGTGCCCCGGTGCCGGGAATGGAGGCGCTGAAAGACGCCGACTTGCTGTTTTTCTACACCCGCTTCATGAAGCTTCCCGATGAGCAGGCTGACCTGCTGGTCGACTACTTTGAACGCGGCGGACCTGCCGTGGGCCTTCGGACTTCAACGCATTGCTTTAACGGTCAGAAAGGCAAATGGGAAAAGTTGAACTTCAACTACGACGGGGAGGACTATCGCGGAGGTCTCGGTGAGCAGGTCTTTGGTAACACGTGGAACAAAGAACGCGGGCAAAGTCACTATGGCGGTAATCACCAGATGGGCGGGCGCATCACACCAGTGGCCGCAGCGAAGGATCACCCGGTAAACTCAGGGGTGACGCAGATGCACACCTATTCGGGCGCCTATAGCTCTCAGCCTCCTGCAGATTCGACTCCGTTGTTAGAGGTCCAGGTGCTCAATACGTTTGAGGCCAGTGATGACATTAATAAAGAGAAACCCATCGTGAATGCGGGTTGGTCTCGTGATCACTATGTGGCTCCGTCAGGTGATAAGAAGGAAGCCCGCGTGGTTTACACTTCCTACGGCGCATCTGAAGATGTGCTCGACGAAGACGCACGTCGCTTTCTCGTTAACGCCTGCCTGTGGGCCGGCGGTTGGGAGGATGTGATCAAGCCTGACCTCGATGTCAGTATTGTGGGGGGCTTCGATCCGGTGCCCTACACGACCGGAGCTTTTGCTCGTCAGGGGGTGATTCCCTCCGATCTCGCGGCGTGGGACAGTCAGGTGATGCCGGCTGACGCCAAGGTTTGGGGAGTCGGTGATACGGACAAGGGTATGGTATCCAAACTGGCCCGTGCCTTGAAGTCTCGTCCGGAGCTGGTCAAGAAACTGGAAGCCACTTATCCCGAATTTGATGCCTCCCTCTACCAGGGGCAGGAGAAGAAGCCGAAGAATTGAGGCCATCGTGCCTCAGGGTGAATCCCCGCTTGGGTGCTTCGCGCGTGAGCGTGGGTAGAGCTGGGCGGCCCGCCCGGCTTTAGGGATAGAACGCGTTTTCTTCGAGCGGGCCGCTCGAAGCTACCTGCGCTGCCGCGCAACTGCGGTGGAGGTAGCATGGTAGCGGGAAAAAGTTCGTCGTTTTATTTGGTGGACCGAACTATGTAGGAAGGAACTCGACCAAACTGTTTATGAAATCGATCTCTTTGCTCTTCCTGGCGCTTGGCTCTCTTATTGGCTTCCCTGTCGACGCCTCGGCCAAGCCGAAGAACTTCATCGTTATCCTGACCGATGACCAGGGTTGGGGTGACCTGAGCTGCTTTGGGTCGGAAACCATTGCAACGCCGAATCTCGATCGCATCGCCGGCGAAGGCATGCGTATGACGAGCTTCTACGTGGCGTCTTCGGTTTGTTCACCTTCACGTGCCGCGCTCTTGACCGGTCGCATGCCCAAGCGGGTAGGCGTTCCCAATGTCTTGTTCCCGAACTCTGAAACCGGGTTGCCGCCGAAGGAAATCACGATTGCTGAGATGCTCAAGGAGAAGGGCTATGTCACCGGAATCATCGGCAAGTGGCACCTCGGGCATCAGGCGCAATTCATGCCGATGAACCAGGGCTTCGATTCCTTCTTCGGGCTGCCCTATAGCAACGACATGTCGATCGCGAAGGAGTTCGATATCTCGCCGGATATCCAGTTCTTCGAGGGCTACACGATGGAAAAGTTGGAGGAGGATCGGGTGCGTTACCTCACTCACTATCGCGAGCTCAGAAATGTCATGCCACTGCTTCGCGACAACGCGGTGATCGAGTATCCGGTAGACCAGACATTCCTGACCCGGCGCTACACGGAGGCAGCAGTGAAGTTTATCGAGGAGAACAAGGAGCAACCGTTCTTCCTTTACCTGCCGCACACCATGCCTCACAAGCCGCACTTTGTGGAAGAGGAATATGCAGGCAGCAGCGGAGCCGGTATTTTCGGCGATATTGTTCAGCAGATCGACTGGAGCGTCGGCGAAGTCGTGAAAGCGATCAAAGCGCAGGGGCTTGAAGAGGAGACGCTGGTTTTCTTCTGCTCCGACAACGGGCCCATTCCAGAGGGCTCGGCCGGTCCGATGAAGGGGAATAAATTCTCCACCTTCGAAGGCGGTATGCGCACACCGGCCATCTTCTGGGCACCGGGGACGGTGAAAGCAGGCGGGGTGTCCGACGAAATCCTGTCCTCGATGGACTTGTTTCCGACCTTCGCGCACTACGCGGGCGCGAAGGTGCCGGAAGACCGCACCTATGATGGTTTCAATATTGCGGAACTGCTCGAAGGGAAGAACCCCAAGAGTCCCCGGAATGAAATTTTCTACTACGGCGCCAATACTGAGCTGATCAACGGCATCCGGGTGGGTGATTGGAAATACCAACTTTGGGGTGTCCATCCACGACAGCGCAAGGAGAATGAAACCCCCAAACTTTACAACGTGGTGAAGGACATCGGCGAAACCACCAATGTGATTGAAGAGCACCCGGAGATTGCCGAGAAGTTGCGCCAGCGAATGGAGGAATACGATTCCGGCGTGAAGGATTGGTGATCGAGTTTTTCGACGACGAAGGTAAGTCGCTTCACTGGGTGGAGCGTTAGGGGGAATGGTAGCGAAAGACGTGAGTCTTTCGTTTAGTCAGAACGAAACTCTCACGAGTTTCGCTACGCCCTATTCGTTGCCTTCCCTCAGGAAATCATACTCGGGTGACTCCACTTTACCCTTGGCGTAGTCGTAGACCGCCTTGAGTTCTTCGGGGCTGTCCATTTCCTGTCCCTGGTCTCCAGTCTCTTCGATCCACTCTTCGAGCATCTGGCGGTGCTGTTTGAGGATGGAGGCATACTCGGGATCCTTGGCCAGGTTGTTGAGCTGGTCAGGATCCTTTTCGAGATCGTAGAGCTCTTCTTCGGGACGGATCTCGGCACTCATGTAGGAGGCCTGTAGGGGAGTCATTTCGCCGTCGGCGTAAGTGCGGCGCAGCTCGATGATGCTGGCATGCTTGTCCCGGTACTGGGCCTGGTAGAAAGCGCGGTCGGTCAGGTAATTGCGAATGTAGCGAAAGCGTTCCGTCCCGACCGCGCGGATGCGATCGACGGCGATGCCACAGCGATCGCGGGCGGAGATGACGAATTCCTGCGGCTGGTAGTCTGCGGCAAAGAGGTCGTGACCTTCAAAGGAAGCCGGGATCTCGAGCCCGCCGAGGGCGACGGTGGTTGCGGTGATATCGATGCCGTTGACGAGATCCTCACGCACCGTGCCCGCCTCCGGTGCGCCTTCGATGGATGGCGGAAAGCGAACAATGAGCGGCACCTTGGTCCCGTCCTCGTAGAGGAACTGCTTGGCCCGGGGCAGGGGAGCCCCATGATCCGTGAAAAAGAACACGATGGTGTTGTCCCAGAGACCGTATTCCTTCAAGCCGGCAACAATGGCGCCGACCTGTTCATCGGTTTCCACGACCTGCTCGTAGTGGCGGGCGATCGCGTTTCGAATGACGGGTGTGTCAGGGTAGTGGGCGGGCACGTGAACCGAGGCCTCATCGACCCGGCTCGGCATGGGATACTTGGAACCGGTTTCGCCTTCGAACTTGCCACCTGAGAGTTGGATCTGGCCAAAGAAGGGTTGGCCCTGGAGTTGTTCGAGGAAGGACACGTCGCGTCCTTTGAGATGGCCACCGTAGCCGGGGCGCTCAAAGTCGCTCGAGAACAGGTCCTTGCGTTCGTAGACGAAATTGTAGTCCTCCTTCGATTCGTTGAAGGTCAGGAAACCCGCTCCCTTGAACAAGGTGGGCACCGCGTAAACCCCTTCCGGCAGCGGCTTTTTCAGCATAGTACGGTGACGATGCAGGCCGTGGGTGGTCTGCATGGTGCCGGTGATGATGGCCGATCGAGTTGTCGAACAGACCGGTGACGGCATGTAGGCGCGGTCAAAGCGAATGCCTGCCTCTGCGAGCGCGTCGATATTTGGGGTATCGACTTCGTCATGGCCATAGCACCCCATCCAGTCGCTCATGTCGTCGACGAAAATCCAGAGGATGTTGGGCTTTTCTTCGGCAGATCCCAGGAAGGGAAGCAGCAGAACCGCAGCAAGCAATGTCAGGAATCTCATGCCCAAGGTTTCACCTTGCGGCGGAGGCACGCAAGTGGTCCAGACGGGCTGGATTGCGGCAAAATTGAATGTGTTACTTTTGGAGGGAGGCTGATCCCACCGGGGATTGCCTGGCAGCCACGGAGAGGGCGGTGCTGAGGGATTGGAGTGAGAAGTTACGTAAGCTTTGTTGCCCGGGCGCAGACTGATGAGGGGCGGCATTCATGGCGAAGGGTGCTATCTTCGTCCTTGCTGCTGCGTAAGCCGTATTGTTTTCCTACCCGTAGATCGCCACAACCAACCATCGCTTTGAAATCCCAATCGCTCACTGAGGGGTCGATCCCGAAACATATTCGCAATATCGCCTTGCCCATGAGCATCGGATTTTTGTTCAACACGATGTACAACGTGGTCGATTCGTTTTATGCAGGTCGGGTATCAACTTCGGCGTTGGCGGCGCTGGCGCTTTCGTTTCCGGTTTTCTTTATCATCATTGCCATTGCCGAAGGTATTTCCCGGGGCTCCTCCGCTCTCATTGCCAATGCGATCGGAGCGAAGGATGTGGAAAAAGAAAAGCGTCTCTCGCGCCAGGTCTATTCGCTGGGGCTGATCTGTGCGCTGTCTTTGACGGCGATTGGACTCAGTGTGGCGCCTTCTTTGTTTCGAATTCTGGGAGCCGAGGGAGAATATTTTGACCTGGCCCTCGGGTACGTGTCGCCCTTGTTCATCGGAGCGGTCTTTTTCCTGATCAGCAGCATGAGCAATGCCATCCTGCTCGCGCATGGGGACAGCAAGACGTTCGGGAAGGTGTTGATCGCCGGTTTCCTGCTCAACCTGATTCTCGACCCCTGGTTTCTCTACGGCGGTTTTGGCCTGCCGGCGATGGGGGTACCAGGGATTGCGTGGGCCACCGTGTTGATTCAGGCCTTAGGAGGAAGTTTCCTTTTCTCCGTGGTGGTGAAACGTGGCTATGTCGATCTCGGTGCGCTCTTCAAACAGCGGCCCAAACCTAAGATCTACGGCGAAATTTTGAGGCAGGGGATTCCGACGAGCTTCAACCTGATGTCGATTGCGCTCGGGTTTTTCGTCACGACTTATTTCCTGAAGTTCTATGGCGAAGTGTCAGTGGCAGCGTTTGGCGTCGGCACTCGGATCGAG
>JABSSQ010000532.1 GCA_013213905.1 Verrucomicrobiales bacterium
ATGTCTGACCTGCTCAGGGATTCAATGCCAGCGAATCTCGGCATCTGTCGGATTCATGTTGCGGGTGATTTCTTCAATGAAAGTTATTTCAAGGCGTGGATGTTCATTGCGGAAACGCATCCCGACCGGCTGTTCTACGCCTACACGAAGAGCCTAAAATACTGGATCAACAACCGGGACGACGTTCCCGACAATCTGGTCATGACGGCATCCTATGGTGGACGTGACGACCACCTGATTGCGACGGAAGGGTTGCGGTCTGCTGTGGTTGTTTTCTCAGAAGAACAAGCCGAGCGACTCGGGGCCGAGATCGACCACGACGATTCGCACGCGGCACGACCTACCTTGAGAGACCAGAGCTTTGCCCTACTGCTCCACGGGACACAACCAAAGGGGACGGAAGCGGCGACGGCTCTAAAAGCACTCAAGGGTAAGGGATCGTATAGCCGATAAGTATTGACAGGGACGAAAGGTGTGGTATAATGTAACCCAAAGGAGAATTGCCTATGACGTGGGACGAGTTGCGGGTGTATCTGAACGATCTACGATTTCAGGACGATCCTAGACTAGACAATACGATGCTGGTCTATGATCTGGAAAGTGGAGAAATTCATCCCGGTGACACCCTTGAATTTTTGGAACCGGATGATATAATTGACGAAACGCTGTTTATTTCAATCAACGGAGAATAGAGAACATGGCAGACACAAGAATTCACGTTTCGCTTGAGGATTTCCTGCGGGTCACGATTGCCGAGCGCGATCACTTCGATTCCGTGCAAGAGGCTTCTGATGCGTTGGGAATGACTCCGGCCAGTTTCAAGCAGCGGCTTATCAAAAGCAAGAAAAGATATCCGTCGCTGTACAATGGCGTCGATGCCTATTCCGCTGATCGGCGTAAGGTTCCCGACGAGGCGGAAGCGGCTCAACTGCTCGCGTCCCTGATGAGCGGGGACGTTGCGTGATCGGGTGGTTAGTGCTAAGTGTGATACTTATTCTAATCGGCGGTTTATGGATAATGGAGGAAATATAGCGGGCATACGCCGCCTGTCCGTATCCTCGGCCTCGCTTCCCGATTATCGGGAGGCGGGGCTTTTTTCGTTTTTGGGGTTGACGCGGGCGGGGCGGTCGGGCAGGCCGACCGGCCATAACTCCTTATCCCGCAACGACTTACGGCAATTTATTTTTTTAACGTTTTAACTCAAGAACTGGGCTTGACTTTGTCGATAATATAAGTATAATGGGGGAGTACACTTCACAAAGGGAGAGAAAGAGAATGATGGGATTGCTCAAGCCAACTTGCCAACAGTGTGGGACCACTGTTCACATTAGCGTACTTCAACCGGACTTCGAGAAGTGGCAAGGCGGCGAACTGATTCAGGATGCGATGCCGTACCTGTCTCCCGACGAGCGGGAAATTCTCATCTCGGGAACCTGTGGTCCGTGTTTCGACCGGATGTTCGGGGAAGGCGAAGATGAGGAATACGGCGACGACGACTTGACTTTGTAGAGTCTTGTGGTACAATACTGGAAACTTTTACTCACGAGGAATTGAAGAATGACACACGAAGTTGAAAAGATGGTTTTTGCTGGCTCTACCCCTTGGCACGGACTCGGCACACAGATTGACGAGGCGACCGGATTCTGGGACGCATTCAATCAGGCCGGTTTGAATTGGGAAGTGGAGACGGAACCGCTCTACCGTGAGAACGGTGATAAGGTGAAAGCTCAAGCGTCCGTGAGACAATCGGACGGGCGAGTGTTGGGCGTTGTGGGTCCACGCTGGACCCCGCTCCAGAACAAGCACGCTTTCGAGGTCTTCGAGCCGATGGTAGATTCCGGCGACCTCATTCTGCACACGGCGGGTTCCCTCCGTGGCGGTGAGCGTGTTTGGGTTCTCTGCCAACTGGGGTTGGAGAATACGGAGATCGTGCGAGGCGATGAGATCGCCAAGTTCGCATTGCTCTCCAATGGACACGATGGGAAATTGGCTGTTCATTTTGGTTTTACTCCCATCCGTGTAGTGTGTGCGAACACCGAAGCGTTGGCGCGTGATTGCAAGGCGTCGAAGCTCATTCGTGTTCGTCATCATAGGTTCGTCAAAAATAATGTCGAAAAGCTCCGAGACATTATGAACTTGGCTAATCAGGAATTCGAGACGACCGCAGAGGAATACAGGTTCCTCGCATCCCGGTCGATCAATACCGAAGACCTGAACAAGTATGTGCGAATCGTTCTCGGAGTTCATGATAAGGCAGAGGAAGATTTGTCGACGCGATCCAAGAACATTGTCTCGAATATCGAGGAACTGTTCGAGGTTGGCAAGGGCAATGATCTGCCGGGAGTGGAAGGAACTTGGTGGGCGGCATACAACGCCGTGACTGAGTATCTCAACTACTCCAAGGGACGCAACAACGAGAACCGCATGGACTCACTCTGGTTCGGCCAGAATGGGAACATGAGCCAACGCGCTCTAGAGAGTGCGGTTCTGCTCGCGGCCTAACGCGAAACGTTGCGACCCTCGACCCCGCTTCCCGATCATCGGGGGGCGGGGTTTTTTCGTTTTTGGGGTTGACAGCGAATGCCCGGCGGCAACCGGCGG
>JABSSQ010000533.1 GCA_013213905.1 Verrucomicrobiales bacterium
AGTCCCTGACCCTTTCAAGGCTAGGAGCCCGCCAGAGAAAATCACTCTCGAATTCAGGCGCGGGCCACCTCTCACCCAATTAAGGGGCACTCAGTTTCGAATTTCGAGCTAACAACCGGCCTCGTTCTGTCTTCTTAGCTCAGACATCTTAACTGTCAGGAACCACGAATACTACCTTGCCAAGGGCCCGTATGCCTTTTCGCGTTACAGCATTTGCCATTCAATTGGCATTCCAAGACTCCCTTTTTGCCTGCGACCGCATTCGCCGACGCCGCGATGTCGATAGTTTCTTTCGGTTGCTTTGGGCTGGCTGAGCCCCTGTCGCTATTTTCAACCTTTCCCTGTTCCCTCCTGAATTATCCATGAGCCAGTCCGATCCCATTGAGGAAGCTCAAGCTGCGGAAGCTGCCGCCGAAGAGAAGAAGCCGTCCGCTGAAGCGGTAACCTCTAAAGCTCCAGCGAAGAAGAAAGAGAAACCCAAAGCTCCTGCTGAGTCTCCCGCCGAGCCTAAGTCCGAAGAGAAAGCCCCGGATGCGGGTTCTGAGAGCCAGGAAAAGGCTCCCGATGGCGAGGACAAAGCAGAAACAGAATCCAGCGAAGCCAAGGATTCGGGCGAAAGAGGCGAGCGCCGACCGAAGCGCAAGCGTTCCGGTGAGCGTCGCCGTCGTTCCCGCAATCGCCGGGGTGACAAAGGTTCGGATGGCGACCAGGATGGTGAAGCCTCCGATGGCGAGAAGTCCGAGGGCGAAGAAGGTGGTGAAGAGAAGCCGCGAAAGACTCGCAAGCAGCGTTACCTCGAACGAAAGGAAAAAGAGCGTGCCCGTGAGGCCGCTGCCCTCGAAGCAGCTCCTGCGATCGAATCGGAAGGCATTGTAGAGATCTCTCCGAAAGGCTTCGGGTTCCTTCGCGAGAAAGGACGAAATTTCCAGCAATCGCCGAAAGACGTTTTCATTACCCCCGAAGTGGTTCGCATCTTCGGTCTCCGCGACGGCCTCATGGTTAAATGCGTCTCTAAGCAAGGCCTCCGCGGACCTCAGCTGATTGAGCTGCTCGAAATCAACGGTCACCCTCCGGATGAATACCAGAATCTCCCCTATTTCGAGGAGCTGACTGCAATCAATCCTGACAAGAAGCTGACCCTCGAGACTTCCGCGACGCGGGCAACGACTCGTGTTATTGACCTGATTGCCCCGATCGGACGCGGGCAGCGCGGCTTGATTGTAGCCCCTCCGCGCACCGGCAAAACCACCCTGTTGCATCATATTGCAGAGGGGATCATCGAAAATTACGACGAAGAGATTCACCTCATGGTCCTGCTTGTCGACGAGCGACCTGAAGAAGTGACAGACTTTCAACGTTCCTTTCCTGACATTGAGGTCTTCTCCAGCTCCAACGACAGCGACGGCAAGGATCACACCCGTATTGCTTTGCTGGCTATTGAGCGTGCCAAGCGACTCGTTGAAGCCGGCGAGCATGTTTTCATCCTGATGGATTCCATCACCCGGCTCGCCCGGGCCTTCAACTCGCAGATGCGAAGCGGAAAACGAGGAACGGCCAGTGGCGGACTTGTCGTGGGTGCACTTGAGGTCCCCCGCCGAATCTTTGCGGCAGCGCGTAACACTCGCGAGGCTGGATCTCTCACTATCATCGCCACAGCGTTGATTCAGACGAACAGCAAGGCTGATGAGGCGATCTTCCAGGAATTCAAAGGGACGGGCAATATGGAACTGGTTCTCGACCGCCAGATTGCTCAAAACTATGTCTATCCCGCTGTCGATATCCACAAGTCGGGCACGCGCCGTGAAGAGTTGCTTCTACCACCTCACGTTCTCGAGAAGATTTATGTGATTCGTCGCGGATTGAGTGGATACAAGCAAATTGACGCGATGGAATGGCTGCTTCGCTGTCTCGAGCGTTATCCTACCAACGCTCAGATGCTGATGGATATCAAGACATCGGTTCTATCCTGACCGTACTCCTAATCTTGAGTGATCCACGCCGGCGCATTGTGCCGGTAGCCTGTTGCGGTGAAATGGCATGTCTGTTAAAACATCGACATGGCCGATTTAGTTGAAGTGACTCGTCAGGGATTTGGCTCGAAGGGAAAGGACTCCCTCAGTGGCGCAATCTTCGGATTTGTTCTCGCGGCTCTCTCGTGTGTGACCCTCTTTTGGAATGAAGGGCGCGCCGTGCGTCGATACCAGGATCTCAATGAAGGCAAAGCCGCGTTTGTGAACGGGGATTCATCCAAGGTAGACCCGGCTCTTGATGGAAAGTTGGTTCATCTGTCCGGGGAGGCAGTCACTGGTGGTTCTCTGAAGGACCCCAAATTCGGCATCGAGGCTGACGCTATCAAGATTCATCGTTCCGTGGAGATGTTCCAATGGGTTGAGAATGTCCAGACTGAGACGAAGGACAAAGTCGGCGGCGGCTCTGAAACAACCAAGAGTTACAGCTACTCGCAGGAATGGAGAAACGACCCGATTGATTCATCTCAGTTCAAAGTAGCGAACGATCACCAGAATCCCGGTAAGTTCCCCTATCAATCCAATACCTTTCAGGCCAAAGCAGTAACCCTGGGGGCTTTCGATTTGCCTGATTTCCTTATCTCCATGATCAGCGGTGGTGAGAAGCTTCCGGTGACTGGTCTCGAGAATGCTGAGGGAGTGGTGAAGGAATCCGCGCAAGTCGTCGATGGTAACGTCTATATCGGAAACAACCCATCATCTCCGGCGATCGGCGATATCCGGGTGGGCTTCACGATCACAAAACCGGGCCCGATCAGCGTGGTGGCCCAGCAGAGCCAAAACACGCTAGTGCCTTTTCAAACGAAGAACGGTAGCACCGTTGAGCTTCTCGAACGGGGCATTGTTGCGGCAGAGGACATGTTTGAAATGGCCCGGGCTCGCAACAAATCAATGACCTGGATCATCAGGATTGTTGGGTTTGTCTTGCTCGCCTTTGGATTCGGTTTGATTCTCCGGCCAATCGCGGTGCTGGCCAGCATCCTGCCGTTTCTTGGTAAGTTGGTCGGCGTCGGCACTTCCATTCTCGGCTTCGTCCTTGCCGGTATCGTCTGGACGCTCGTGGTGGCGATTGCGTGGATTTTTTACCGGCCTGTTCTTGGGATCACCATCCTTGTGGTGACGGTGGGCTTGATCGTGGCTCTCTTTGTTTTGATTCGTCGTTCCGGAAGTAAAGAGTCCGCTCCCGCTATTCCCGGAGATTCCCCTCCTCCTTTGACCTGAAGAATGCAGGAACCTGAGTCACCATCGTCTTCAGCGGAACCCGGAAAAGGTGAGGTTGAGAAAACGGCTGAGAGCGGAGCTGAAGGGGCCAGCGACTCCGGCGGTGCCGGGCTTTCGCGAAAGGTGTCGTGGGCCCTTGATGAATGCATCCAGGTCCCCGGCACGAAGATCTCGTTTGGCCTCGATCCGATTCTGGGGCTGTTCCCTTACGGCGGCGAGACGGTTGCTACCGTTATCGGAGCGACGATTCTCGGTGATGCGGGAAAGAAGGGGCTTCCCGTCAGGACTCTGCTGAAGATGAGCGGTAATATGCTGCTCAATGCCATCGTCGGAGTGGTGCCCTTTGCCGGTGATTTGTTTTCTGTGTGGTTCAAATCGAACACCAGGAACTATCAATTGCTCAACACTTACCTGGAAAGTGACCATGGAGAGGAAGCTTCCGGTGGCTGGGGGCCGTTTCTCATCGTTTTCGGGTCAGTCGCTCTTGTGCTGATCCTCAATATTTTGACCTGGATCTTTTTCACGGCATGCTTGTTCTGGTTATACAATCAGGTCGTGGACTTGGCGATCTGATGAAGGCAGCGAATGCACGCGATCTACATAGAAAATGCGATCCGGGATCATCCGAGAACGCTGGAAGTAATCGATAGATTTCCCCGCGCGGAGATCATCGAGTGCGAACGCTATGGTGAGGTCTTCAACCGGGCGGCCCAGAATTTCAGACTTCAGAAACAACGCCCTGGGCTGATTCTCGCTAAGAAGCACGGAAACCTGGTTCTGCCTGCGCCGGAGGGTTATTCGATCGGAGCGGCTGAGAATTACTATTTCAGCCACATGCTGAATTGCCTCTACGACTGCCGTTATTGCTTTCTCCAGGGGATGTATCGATCTGCGAACTATGTCTATTTTGTGAACTTTGAAGACTTTGAGTCGGCCATTGAAGAGCATCAAACCGCTTCCGATGGGCCTGCCTGCTATTTTTCGGGCTACGACTGCGATTCCCTGGCGATGGAGTCCGTAACCGGTTTTGCCGAGAGATTTGTTCCATTCTTCGCCGGGCGTCCTGACAAATGGCTCGAGTTGCGCACCAAAAGCGTCAATACGTCGATGCTGTCCGGTCATGACCCGGTTCCGAATATCATCACTGCGTTCACGATGACACCCCATCAGATCGCGCAGGAGATTGAGCACGGGGCCCCACCATTTTCAAAGCGACTCGACAGGGTTAAGTCACTGACTCAACAGGGTTGGATGGTCGGGTTGAGGCTGGATCCGCTGATGCCATGGCCTGGATTTCGGGAACTCTATCCTGAAATGATCGATCAGATCTTTTCTGAGGTGGACGGAGACAGGATTCACTCGGTCACCTTGGGGCCGATGCGCTTTCCCAAGAGCATGTATGAAAAGATAGTGAAGCTCTACCCGACCGATCCCCTCTTTGCCTTGCGGGAAATGGAGCTTCGTGAGGGGCAAATGACCTATCCTCGGGAAATTGAAGAAGATCTCGTCGGCTTGGTTGAAGAACGCCTTTCCATCTATTTGCCCTCGGATCGTGTTTTCAGGCAGTTGGATTAGAGATCCCCTACTTGCGGCTCAGGCGAACGAACAGAAAAAGGCCAAGCCCGAGGCACAGAAGGTTCGGGATCCAGACGAGAAGATGCGGAAAGGCTGAGGCGTTGGCGCTCTGCATCTGCGCAATAATCAGGAGGACGTAGTAGGAAACGGCAATGATGAGAGAGATCACAAACCCGGCCGTACTTTCCCGACGCTGTGCGGTAATTCCGAGCGGGACTCCAATCAGGCCGAACATGATGCAGGAAACAGAGAACGCAAAACGCGTGCTGAGCTCGGTCTGATAAGTGACACGCTTGTCCGGTTCCAGGTCCTCATCACCGGCAAACTGGATCAGCCGACGCAGGCTCACATTGACCGGCTTGTCGGCTGCTTCCTGGTTGCTCTTGTCCGGAAGTTCGAGCCCGATTTCTCCACTTTCAAAAAAAACTGGCTGCGTGGACTCCATGAAGTCTCCTTCCTGGCTTTTGGCCATCATATTGAAGTCGGTGAAGTCAAAAACAAGCTCTGGAGTCGCTTGGGTCAGGTCGACAGACACCTCAGCCTTTCGGGCAACGACGAGGGCCTGGGGTCTACCCTTCTCGAGTTTGATCATCTGGAAACCATAGAGAGCGTCCTCCTCCTTTTTGGCGTAGAGAAGATGGTTATCGATCTCTTTCATCACGACCTGATCGGGAAAAATGAGAAGGGGTTCCCGCTTCACCATGTTGATCATAGAGGCCTTCATCCCCTCCATCTCCGTCTTTGCCGCCGGTGTGATGGACAAGTTGAACCAGCCGCAAATCAGTGTGAAAAACAGAGCTAATGCGCCGATTGGTAGACAGATACGCCACATGCTCTGGCCGGACATCCGCATGGCAATGAACTCACTGTCAGCTGATAGCCTGCCGAAGGTCAAAAGAATCGCAGTGAGAAACGAGAAAGGGATCGCGAGACTCAGGGAAATCGGAATCACCAGGATGATGAACTTGAAAACAAAGCCAAGACTCAGATCGGGACGCTTGTCGAGCTCCCTCAGGATTTCCTTGAAGACATTGCCCAGGATCAGGATAACAAGGATCACCGTCACCGCGAAAACGGCGGAGATGAAAACTTGTTTGGCGATGTAACGATCAAGAAGTCTCATAGAGACACAGGAAAGAACGGGCGGGACAGGCCGCTTCTTTGAATCTTGTCCAACTTTCAGACAGTTCTCGAATATCAGCAACTCTGAAAAGTGTCGCTTTTGGTTTCAAAGCGTCCCGGTACTCCCGTAACACTTGACTGGTCACTCCCTTTCGCTAGTCTGAAGACGTAACTCTGACGGGGGTGCGCCCGGGGCGCTGAGATTGTCGTAACGGCAAGACCCTTTGAACCTGATGCAGGTAATGCTGCCGCAGGGAGTCACCATGAACATCCATTCCCACAAGATTTTGCCGACCTTTCCCGGATCTCTCCAGCTCCGGTGACTCAGGTCGGTTTTTTTGTCCTCATCTCCAACCCACACACCCGCCATGATCACACCCAACGAATCAGCGCCTTCCGAACCCAAGACGGTTGCGGATGTTTTCCCCAACAGCCAGCGAATCTATGTGAATGGAAAGCTGCATCCCGAGCTTAAGGTGCCGATGCGGGAAATCGAACTGGCGACTACCGAACACCCCAGCGGTCGAATCGAAGAAAATGAGCCAATCCGTGTTTACGACACCAGTGGCCCCTGGGGTGACTCCTCTTACGACGGCAACGTGGAGAACGGGCTTCCCGCCCTGCGACGTGACTGGATCCTGGGACGCGGCGACGTGGAGGAATACGAAGGCCGCAGCGTGAAGCCGGAGGACAACGGATACATTTCAGACGAGCACGCGGCTCGCTACAACGAGAAGAAAGAGGCTCGCAATCGACTCAAGGAATATCCCGGCCTGAAGCGCAACCCGCTTCGCGCATCGGAAGGTCATCCTGTGACCCAGATGTGGTATGCCAAGCAGGGAATTGTCACTCCCGAGATGGAATACATCGCGATTCGCGAGAATCTTGGTCGCGAGGCGGCCTTTAAGGCCGCGACTGACGGAGACGGCCCGCGTAACCTGATGCATTTTCAGCACCCTGGAAATTCCTTCGGAGCGGCCATTCCTGAATACATCACCCCCGAATTCGTTCGCGACGAGGTTGCCCGTGGTCGCGCGATCATTCCGGCAAACGTGAATCACCCTGAGAGCGAGCCCATGATCATCGGTCGCAATTTCCTGGTGAAGATCAACGCCAACATCGGCAACTCGGCGGTCGCCTCCACGATCGACGAAGAAGTGGAGAAGTTGCAGTGGTCGACTCTTTGGGGCGCCGACACGGTGATGGACCTTTCTACTGGCAAAAACATTCACGCCACTCGCGAATGGATCATCCGCAACTCCCCTGTTCCGATCGGCACGGTTCCGATCTACCAGGCCCTGGAGAAAGTGAACGGCCGGGTCGAAGATCTCTGCTGGGAGGTCTTCCGTGACACTCTCATCGAGCAGGCGGAACAGGGCGTGGACTACTTCACCATTCATGCCGGTGTCTTGCTCCGCTTCGTGCCGCAAACGGCGACCCGCACGACCGGAATCGTCAGCCGTGGCGGTTCCATCATGGCGAAGTGGTGCCTTGCCCACCACAAGGAGAACTTCCTCTACACTCACTGGTCAGACATCTGTGACATCATGGCCGATTACGACGTCAGCTTCTCAATTGGCGACGGTCTTCGTCCCGGTTCCATCGCTGACGCCAATGACGCGGCTCAGTTCGGTGAACTCGAGGTCCAGGGGGAACTGACCACGACTGCCTGGGAGAAAGGCGTGCAGGTCATGAACGAAGGCCCTGGCCACGTTCCCATGCACATGATCCAGGAGAACATGGAGAAGCAGATCGAGTGGTGTCATGAGGCCCCCTTCTACACCCTGGGCCCCTTGACCACGGACGTGGCGCCCGGCTACGATCACATCACCTCAGGCATCGGGGCCGCCATGATCGGTTGGTATGGCTGCGCTATGCTCTGCTACGTGACTCCGAAGGAGCACCTCGGACTGCCAAATCGCGAGGATGTTCGCGAAGGCGTCGTGACTTACAAGATTGCGGCACATGCGGCTGATTTGGCCAAGGGCCATCCGGCTGCACAGCTCCGGGACAACGCTCTGAGTAAAGCCCGCTTCGAATTCCGCTGGGAAGATCAGTTCAACCTGTCACTCGACCCCGCCAAGGCGCGCTCATTTCACGATGAAACGCTTCCCCAGGAAGGTGCCAAGACTGCCCACTTCTGCTCCATGTGCGGACCGACTTTCTGCTCGATGAAAATCTCTGAGGAAGTGCGTGAGTATGCCGCCAAGGAGGGGCTGACGGATCAGGAAGCCATCGAGAAGGGCATGGAAGA
Organism: Verrucomicrobiales bacterium; assembly: GCA_013213905.1. Taxonomy (GTDB): domain Bacteria; phylum Verrucomicrobiota; class Verrucomicrobiia; order Verrucomicrobiales; family DEV007; genus Arctic95D-9. Next base: position 8,200 of record JABSSQ010000533.1, read on the forward strand.
AAAAGCCCAGGAGTTTGCTGACAAGGGTTCCGAGATCTATTCCTGATCTTCCCTGTATCGATAATTCGATATCTTTAGAGCAGCCCGCCGTTAGATTTCGTTCACACGGAATCGCGGCGGGCTTTCTCTTGGGCTGTCACATGAGGTGTGGTGAGATCGCATTTATATCGATATGAAGAATCCCCTTCGCTATCTCGCATTCTCACTGGCTCTTACCTTCTTCGATCCAGTCTCCGGTGCAGATCCTGTCAAAGTATTCATCCTGACAGGTCAATCCAATATGGAGGGTAAAGGGCTGCCCACTCACCTGGACACGTATAAGGAAGATCCCCTGATCGCAGACACCTACGGCATGCTCAAAGACGGCGACGGATGGGCGGTGCGCGACGATGTCTGGATCAACTATCCGTCAAAAGCCCAGGGAGCTAAGCACGGACCGCTCACAGCGGGATACGGCACCAAGGGCGAAGATTCCATTGGCCCTGAATTCGGATTTGGTCATGTTGTCGGCGAAGCAATCGACGCTCCGGTGTTGATCATTAAGGTAGCCTGGGGTGGCAAGAGCATCGGGGTGGATTACCGTCCTCCGACAGCCGGGCTTCCTGCTGATGAAGTGCTCAAGGAATTGCTGACCAAGGCGCAGAAGAAAAAGCCGGAGACGACCATGAAGGAAATCAAGGCCCGCTACGGACACTACTATCGTGAGCTTCTCCGCCATACGAAAGAATCCCTCGAGGGCTACGAGGACCTCTTTCCTGAGCTGAAAGGGCGCGACTTTGAACTGGCTGGATTGGTCTGGCATCAGGGATTCAACGACAAGGTGAACTCCAAAATGAGGGCCACCCAATACAAGGAATATACGGAGCTTCTTATCCAGTTCATTAAGGACATTCGACGGGACCTGGAGGCACCGGACCTTCCGTTTGTGATCGGAGAACTCAGCACAGGTGGTATCCCTTCACGCGGTGACTTCCAGGCAGCCCAGGAAGCCGCAGCCAAACCCAGTGAGTTTGCTGGTAACGTCGCCTTTGTTCTGACTGCTGAATACTACGACACCGCCGCCCACGAGCTCTACGAGAAGAACTACTGGAAAGGAACGGACGAACAAAAGGCGCAGTGGCAGGCGGTTGGCAACGACCGCCCCTACCACTATCTCGGCTCCGGCAAGACCTACTACCTCAAAGGCAAGGCGTTTGGCGAGGCGATGCTAGAGATGCTCAACGAATGATCACTTAGGCCTTTCCTTCAGCTGCTTCCGGAAGCTCTTCCTTGGTCGTGCCTTCGTTGCCGCGACCGGCTAGCTTATTGCTGATCACCTGGACGACATAGTAGAGCATCGGCACTGCGGCGAGGCTCAAGCATGTCGCAAGGATCATTCCGCCGAACACGGAGGTTCCGATCACTCTCTGCGATTCGGCACCGGCGCCGGAGGCAATCAGGAGCGGGATGACCCCGAGGATGAAGGAGAAGGCGGTCATCAGAACCGCGCGGAAACGAAGGCGAGTCGCTTCGATCGCTGCTTCAAAGACGGATTTCCCTTCCTCTTCGTGTAGCACCTTGGCAAATTCCACGATGAGAATGGCACTCTTCGTCGACAGTCCAATCAGCAGGACGATACCGATCTGGGTATAAACGTTGTTGTCCATGTTTCGGGCCATCACAGCAACGACAGCACCGAGAAGAGCGGTAGGCACGGACAGAACCACCGAGATCGGAATGGACCAGCTCTCATACTGAGCCGCCAGCACCAGGTAAACCATTACGATAGCGAGTACAAAAATGATGGTCGTTCCGCCTGCCGCCTGCTTTTCCTGATAGGACAACTCCGACCACGAGAATCCCATGGTCGAAGGCAGCTTGTCCCTCGACATGGCTTCCATTGTCGCCAGGGCCTGACCGGAGCTGAATCCCGGCGCGGGGTTTCCGAGGATCTTGATCGACGGATAGAGGTTGAAACGAGTGACTGACTGGGGGCCGTAGGATTCCTCCACTTCAGCGATGGCACTCATGGGTGTTGTCGTGCCCTCGCGGTTGCGAAGTTCGAGGGCCCGAATATTACTGGGAGAAGCCCGAAACTGTTTGTCGGCTTGAGCCGTCACTTTGAATACGCGACCGAACAGGGTGAAATCGTTCACATAGGAAGATCCAAGATAAACCTGAAGTGTGTCGAAGACCTCCTGCATTGAGATGCCCATTCGCATGACCTGCTCGCGGTCGATGTCTACGAAGAGTTGAGGGATGCTGGCGCGGAAACTCGTGTTCAGACCGGCCAAACGGGGATCGGCGTTACCATCCTGGATGATCTCATTCGACATCTGTTCCAGCGGCCCGAAGCCCACCCCTGCCCTGTCCTGGAGCATGTAGGTGAAACCACCCGCCGTTCCCACACCGGGGAGAGAAGGAACCGGGAATCCAAACGCCAGCGCATTGGGATAGGTGTAGAGCTTCCGGTTGATGGTCTGGATGATACTGGACTGGTGAAGCTCTTTGCTTTGTCGCTCTTCCCAGGGGTCAAAGACCACGATGAGGAAGCCAGTACTGGCAGAAGCAGAACCATCGATAATTGAGTAGCCGGCAATCGACATATATTGCTCAACACCGGGAACGTCCCCAATAAGATTGCTGATGTCCGAAAGGGTTTCCTTAGTGCGCTCGAGAGAAGCACCGTCCGGAAGCTGGATATTCACCATGCAGTATCCCTCATCTTCTTGAGGAACAAATCCCGTCGGTAGACTTCCCAAGCCGAAGACCGCCGCGACGGCCATGCCAATAAAGATGATCACCGAAATAACTGCCTTGCGGATCGCAAAACGGGTCACGCCAAGGTAACCGTTGGTCGTTTTCTCCAGGGCTTGGTTGAACCGGAAAAAGAGTCCCTTGGTCGGTTCGTGCTGTTTGCGCAGGAGAATAGCACAGAGCGCGGGGCTGAGGGTGAGCGCGTTAATCGACGAGAAGATGGTCGCGATGGAAATGGTCACAGCGAACTGCTTGAAGAGTGTACCAGTGATTCCCGGCATGAAGATCGTCGGGACAAACACAGCGAGCAACACGAGCGTTGTCGCAATGACAGGGCCGGAAACTTCCAGCATCGCTTTCTCGGCCGCTTCCTTTGGAGACAGGCCTTCGGCAATCCATCGTGAGGTATTTTCGACCACCACGATGGCATCATCCACCACGATACCGATCACGAGCACCAGGCCGAACAAGGTGAGCTGGTTCAGCGAGAATCCGAGTGCCAGCAGCACTGCGAACGTACCAATCAGGGCCACCGGAATGGTGACCGCCGGGATCACCGTAGCCCGAAAGTTCTGGAGGAAGATGTAGACTGTCAGAACAACGAGGATCAGCGCCGAGATCAGTGTGGAGACCACTTCTGAAATCGAGGCCCTGACCACATCGGTGTTGTCGTAAATGATTTTATATTCGAGATCCTCAGGGAAATCGATGGCCAACTCTTCCAGCTTGGCGGTGAGACCTTCAGCCACGCCAATGATATTGGTTCCGGGTATCTGGTTGATTGCCAGGGTTGCTGACGGCTTGCCGTCGAGCTGCGAAGCAAAATTGTAGAGATCGGATCCCAATTCGACCCGGGCGACATCACGAACGCGAACGAAGGAGCCATCATCCCCTGCTTTCACTACGATAGCTTCAAACTCGGAGACTTCGCTGAGACGACCCTGGACGTTGACGGTGTATTCGAATGCGGTGCCTTGCGGAGCCGGGGCCGTGCCAATACGACCGCCCGCGACCTGGACGTTCTGCTGGCGAATCGCGTTCACTACCTCAGAGGCGGCGAGGTTGTAACTCTGCAGGCGCTCCGGATCGAGCCAGATTCGCATACTGAACTGCCCCACCCCGTAAACGGTCACGTTTCCAACGTCCTTGACTCGTGCAAGCTCGTCCCGAATTCGCTGCCAGGCATAGTTGCTGAGGAAAGCGTCGTCGTAAGTGCCGTTCGGTGAATACAAGCCGATATACATCACCGTATCGGTGGATTGCTTCTTAACCGTGACCCCCTGACGTTTGACCTCTTCCGGCAGTTTCGCTTCAGCGATCGAAACGCGGTTCTGGGTGAGAACGTTAGCGGTGTCAAGATCAACACCGGGTTCAAAGGTGACGGTCAGGTTCATGGTGCCGTCGTTGGCAGAGATCGACGACATGTAGATCATGCCCTCAACCCCGTTTACCTCCTGTTCGATCGGTGTAGCGACCGTCTCTGCGATGGTGCGTGCATCAGCTCCCGGATAAACAGTACTGATCTGCACCGTTGGTGGAGCGATGTCCGGATAGCGTGCGATTGGGAGAGCTACCAGTGCCACCAGGCCGGCGATCACGATAACAACCGAAATCACCGCGGCGAAGATGGGGCGGCGAATGAAGAACAAGCTGAACATGATCTCGGATCCCTTGAGCTACCTTACTCTGCGGCTTCAGCGGCTTCTCCCTTGCCCTTTTCTTCCGCTTCGCCTTTGCCTTTGCCTTTGCCTTCGCCTTCGCCTTTGTCCTTGCCTTCGCCTTTGTCCTTGCCGTCGGCGTTTGGCGTCCCGGCAGAGTCTTCAGCTGGCGGCTCTTCTGAAGGTGCCGTTTGTTCCGGTTCCGCGGTTCCCCCTTCTCCTCTCTTCTTCGGGTTCACTTCAAGGCCGGGACGCGCCCGCTGAAGATTGTTCAGCACGATCAGCTCGTCGGCCTTAACCCCGGTGTTCCGAACTTTGTCGTATGGCTCGATGATACGGAATTCCTCCAGGTATTCCCCAACCTCGATCTCGACTGAATACTCAGTCGGAATCACAACTCGGCGCTCCACGATATTTCCCTCTCCCACCACGAGGACAAAGTTTCCACCGAGGTCACGCTGAACCACAGCCTGGGGAACTTTGACGGCATCCACGACCTCCTGGGGAATGCGAATGCGGCCGAAAGCACCATCGAGAATATTTCCGTCTTTGTTGTCAAACTCAGCGCGGAGACGAATGGTTCCCGTCGTGTTGCTGATTGTGTTGTCGACGAACTCGATTTTACCCAATTCCGGCACCGACTTGGTGTCGTTAGGGTCGTCGGTGGACTCGTCCGGAATCTTCACGGTATGGAGCGTGCCATCGGCGAGGATCAACTCCAACTGGCTGTCTTCAGGGCGTCGAGGTGCCATGGAAGGGTTTTCAGCATCCGGAAGGTCGGGCATGTAAGGAACCACGGCGCGTTCACCAGCTTCGAAATTGAAGTAGATAGGACGATCCTGCGTCATAGTAGTCAGGAGCGTCGGCTCATTGGCTCCGACGAGGTTGCCCTGGTCGACCAGTGAACGGGATACCCGACCGGAAATGGGTGCGGTCACTGTGGTGTAATCGAGATCACGCTTTGCGTCATCGAGACTGGCGGTTTCGATTTGGACCTGTGCTTTCTTGAGATCGACGTCCGCCAATGCGGTATCCTTATCCACTGCTGAAACAGCCTGAGACTGAAAAGCCGTCGTCATCCGCTCGGCATTGATCTTGGCCAAGTCGAGATCAGCATTGGCCCGGGCGAGTTGTGCTTCGGCCGTCTTTTTGGCCGCCTCGAACTGATCGGGTTCAATCGTGAAAAGCGTGGTCCCCTCTTCGATGTAGTCGCCTGCCTGAAAGTCGCGTGAGCGAAGGAAGCCCTTGACCCTCGCTCGAATATCTACGCGGCTGTAGGCCTCGGCACGACCGGGAAAGGTCAGGTAGACGCGAGTGTCCTCAATAATGGCGTTGCCGACTTCAACATCGAGCGGTGGAGGGGCGGCGAATTCCTCGTTGCGATTGCATCCCCAATTCAATCCTGCCACAACAGCAAGACCAGTCAGCAAGTGAAAGCGGATTCGGATCATTTTTGAAGAGATTTACGATTCTGGCTGAACGTTAGGGGCAATATCTCCTGGCTCGGTTGGGCGCCTTTCGGTCACATTGAGAGGACCTCCCTTCGCCTTCACTGAAGCTTCCGGAACCGGTATTAGTTCCACTTCACTTCCACCGCCGAGGGCTTTGTAGAGCGAGACGTAGCTTTGCGAGATGTTTCCGCGAGCAACGGCGAGGTCATCTTCGGTATTGAACTTGGTTCGTTCAGCGTCAAGAACACGCTGGAAATCAACGAGGCCGTTCTGGTAGTTATCCTTCACAAGATCGACCGTCTCGCGGGCGGCGGAATCGGCCCGACCAAGTGTCGCGACACGATCCCAGCCATTGGCGATGCCAGACATGCTGTTTTCAACTTCTTCGACAGCTAGAAGGACGGTGTTTTCGTAATTCTGCAGAGCTTGTTCGGTCGCTGCCTCCTCAATTCGGATATTATTGCGAATCCGGCCGGCGCTGAAAATCTGCCACTGGATCGCAGGCCCGAAGGAGTAGGCGCCGGCGGAGGTGTCCCAGAAATTGCTCGAAGAGATCGTCTGCAGTGAGAAATCACCGAAGAGCGTGAACCGGGGATAAAGATCCGCTTCTGCGACACCGATTAGGGCGGTCTGCGCAGCAAGCTGGCGTTCAGCGGCACGAATGTCAGGACGAGCCCGGATCAAGTCACACGGCATGCCGGCACTGTAACCACGGGGAGGTGTTGGGATGCCACCGCTCGAACGCAGGATGCGATCGACTGCGGCTGGATCTGCGGCGGTGAGGCTGGCGAGCCGGTTCCGCGATGCATCCAGTTGGATCTTCAACTGGGGAATGATGGCCCTGGTCGTTTCGAGGTTAGAGGTCGCTTGCGTCACGTCAATTCTCGGGGCGAGACCGGCGTCGAGGCGGGTCTGAGTGAGCTTCACCGAATCCTGCTGGGCAGCGGCATTGGCAATGGCGAGGCGGATTCGCTCCTCAAGGGTTCGATACTCGATGTAGTTGAGCGCTGTCTCCGAGAAAAGGGTTACGAGGGTGTCGCGGTAGAGCTCCACAGAAGCTTCAAGGTTGGCGTCCGCTGCTTCGATATTGCGGCGCAGGCCTCCGAATATGTCTAGCTCCCATCCAGCGTCAAAGCCGGCCACATAGAGGTCAGACGGGTTCGGGACCGGCCCCGGTGCAAAGAGTGACTGGCTGGCACGATTTCGAGAGTAGCTGGCGTCTCCGTTGATGCCGGGGAGTGCCAAACTTTCGGCAACCCCTCGCTGGGCGCGTGCAATGGCGATATTCTGGGAGGCAATCTTAAGGTTCGGATTCGCTGTTCGAGTTTTCTCGATCAGCTGGTTCAGCGCGGGATCGTTGTAGGCCTTCCACCACTTGGCGAGACTGGAGCGTCGATTGACATCACCTTTCACACTCCGGGTCCAGGCATCAGGGGCGTCAACATCGGGGCTCTGGTAGTCGACACCAACTATCACGCAGCCTTGCATGATGATGGCAGCGAGAACGAGTACGCTGCTGAGGAGTGCTCTTTTCGTTCGAGACGAGAGGAGAAGCGGTTTAGTGTTCATTGAGTGTCATCTGGAGTTTTGGACCTCCAACGACGGAACGCAAGAGAATCCGCAAAACTCCTTAGAAAGAGCTAACATCAAACAGCGTAAAAGTGTATTGCCGCAAGTGAATTCTGCCGTTTCAATGCCTTCGTGAATAAATTTGGCTCCGGAGACAACTTACCACTGAAATCCCTGGTCCTGCTCTCAGCTCTGCTGATTGTGATGGCTTTGGCTCCATTTGCGGTCGCAGTGGGGCAACTAGGGGTGTTCTGGCGAATGTTATACCTGTCGATTTTCTGTGCGGGCGGCTACCTCCTCATGGAGGAAAAGCGTTGGTTCATCTCCTACATCATCATCGCCATCCCCGCGCTCATATTCGGAGTCATCACAGAGAGCTCCAAGGTCGGGGTTTCGATTGAGGTCATCTCCACCTCGTTGACTGCAATTCTTCAGACTCTGCTGATTTTTGCTGTCTTTCGCTTTTCGTTCTATCATCCTTCTGCGACAAAGCTTGACCGGATCATTGCTGGAATATGTGGGTATATCATTCTCGGCCTCTTCTGGTCCGACATAATCGGAATTGTTGATCTCTTCTGCCCGGAAGGGTTTCGGACTGCTGATGGATTGACCAGTATTGGAGATAATGGTGCGCTTCTTTACTACAGCTTCGTAACGCTGACGACACTTGGCTATGGAGATATTGCCCCGGCCAGCCCGTGGACGAGAATGCTCGCTGTTCTGGAGGCGTTGAGCGGAACGCTTTACCTCGCCGTGTTTATTGCTTCGATTGTGAGTCAGAAGCTCGGAACGCCGACAGGAAAATCTAGCTGACCTTATCGAGGAAGAACTGGATCACGAACGCGTTGGCGATATCGATGAAAAAAGCTCCCACCAAGGGAAGAAGTAGGAAGGCCTGCGGTGAAGGTCCGCATTTTTTGGTGATGGCGGACATGTTGGCGATCGCTGTGGGGGTTGCGCCAAGTCCTAGACCACAGTAACCGGCAGCCATGACCGCGGCGGCGTAGTTTCTGCCCATGACTCGGAACACGACAAAGATGGCCCACAGAGCCATCACCACGACCTGCGCTGCGAGTAGGATCACAATCGGTCCAGCCAGTTCCAACAGGCTCTGGAGCTGCAGTGACATTAGGGACAAGGCAAGGAATAGTCCGAGGCTCAATTCCGAGATGAACGCCAACGACGCGGTTTCAGCAGGCCACTTCACGCGCTTCATTCGAACTCCGACCAGGTTGGTGAGCAGGATCCCGGCAAAGAGGCAGGTGACAAAGTTGGGCAGTTCAAGGCTGGTGAATCGCCTCAACAGGCCGTCGATCTCAGTTCCGATGCCGAAGGCGATCGAAATCACCAGCAGGCTCGAGAGAAAGCCGTCCACGGTGATCCTGTCATAGTCGCGATTCTCCAGGGTCGATTCTTCACTGGTCGACTTGGATGGAATCCCCACGAGGTGATCCTGGTCGAGATGCTCGGACTTCAGTTTGTTCCTGGTAATGAGAAAGTTGCCGATTGGACCACCAATGACGCCCCCTAGGATCAGACCGAAGGTGGCGCAGGCGATACCAATCTCTCCCGCAGCGTTGATGCCATACTGAGACTGGAAGGCAGGAGTCCAGGCGATTGCGGTTCCGTGCCCACCACTCAGCGAAACAGAACCTCCCAGGACGCCCACCGCACCCGGAAGGCCCGAGATCTTGGCCACAATCACTCCGGTGATGTTTTGCACAACCAGGTAAGCCACCGCGACGACCAGGAGGATCAGCAGTGGTTTCCCGCCCTTAACCAGTGTGGCGAAGCGGGCATTGAGCCCTATCGTGGTGAAGAAAACGAGCAGCAGCGAATCGCGAGCGCTGAGATCAAATTGGGTTTCTTTGCCAGAAACAAAATAGATCAGGGCAAAGATGAGAGAAACTAGGACTCCACCCACAACGGGCTCAGGCAAGTTCCAGGTACGAAAGAACTTAACCCTGGAATTGAGCAGCTTTCCGAGGAAGAGCGTCAGGATAGCGAGAATGAGCGTTTCGCGGTCGTCGAGATGGATCATCGTCAGGTCTTCTTCTATCCCTCATCGGATCCATCGACAATTGCATTCTTGGATAATGGGTTTTCCTCTTTCTAACGCGGAATATCATTATTTTCGTGTGTCAGATGCAGGCTTGCTATGAATCGCAATATTCCGCATATCTATTTCCAATGATATCACGCAGAAACCTCCTTACCCAAGGTGCCGCATTTGCCGGTGGACTCGCCCTCACTGGAACCGATCTGGAAGCGCAGTTGAAGCGCGAAGATACCAATTCTGAGTTCACGGTCACGAATGGCCGGATCAAGCAGTCCATCATGGGATGGTGTTTCAATGACCAGTTCGACTCTGATAAGATGACCAACACGCTGGAATTGGCCAAACACTGTAAGGAGATCGGTATCGTGGCCATGGAAGGAATCCCTAGAGAGGCCTATCCGGAGGTTCGCGAGATGGGGCTCGATATTTCCCTGATTTCTTCCCACGGCTTTGCCCAGGGGCCGTGCAACCCTGAGTTCCGCGAGAAAGTGGTGGAGGAACTGCTGACCGGTATCGAGGTGGCCAAGGAAGTCGACTGCAAAAGCGTGATCACTTTTACCGGGATGAAGTTTGACGGGATGGATCCTGACAAAGCGGCTCAAGACTGTGTCGATACCTGGAAAGAAGTCATGCCCGCTGCAGAGAAAGCCGGCGTTAACATCGTGCTGGAACATCTCAACTCGAGGGACGACACCCACCCGATGAAAGGACACCCCGGTTACTTTGGTGATGACGTTGATTTCTGTGCCGAACTGATCAGGAAAGTCGACTCCCCTAACTTCAAGCTGCTCTTCGATATCTATCACGTGTCAGTGATGAATGGCGACGTCATTCGCCGCATTCAGCAATATCACGAGATCATCGGGCACTATCACACCGCCGGGAACCCGGGCCGAGCTGAACTCGACAACACGCAGGAGATCAACTATCCGCCCATACTCGAGGCCATTCTCGAAACCGGATACGAAGACTACGTGGCCCAGGAGTTCATTCCGACTTGGGATGATCCCGTCCTCGCCCTGAGGAACGCAGCCCAGCTCTGCGATATTTGATCCCGGGGATCGCCCGGAGATTGTCCCAAGTTTTTGTCAGGAAGCTCGGGTCGGTTCCCCCGACCCCACTTCCCGCTCTTCGAGTTGAAGATCTTCTTTTGCCGCCTCCAGCTCGTTCTCGGTCCGCTTGACCTCGAGTTCCGCGTCCAGCATCTGCATGTGCCCTTTGCGCCAGATGAAGTAGCCACATGCCAGTCCGCAGAGCACGAAAAAGATCCCGCAGATGGCGTAGTAGATGAGGCTCTCCTGCCCCTCAAAGGCTTTCTCCAGTCCGCCGGGCAAAGTGGTGCCCGAGTCAGAACTCTGAGCCA
>JABSSQ010000534.1 GCA_013213905.1 Verrucomicrobiales bacterium
ATCATTCGCGGCGCCCTGTTGAGGGAGAAATTTCTCAATCGCAAGCCGCCACCGCCGCCACCCAACGTCCCGGAACTGGCGCAGGCCAGTGACAAGCCTCTCTCGGTCAGAGAAATTGTCGACCTCCATCGCCAGAAAGCTCAGTGCGCTTCCTGTCACAGCAGTTTTGATCCGCTTGGATTTGGGCTGGAGAACTTCGACCTGCTCGGTCAGTGGCGGGAGGTAGAGACCTTAGGCAACGTTGGCAAAAAGGACGCGAAATCCGGAGCCAGGAAGCAACAGATTCCGATCCGGGCCGAAGGCACCTTTCCCAATACGGAATTTTCCTTCAACAATCTCGAGGAATTCAGAGACGGGCTGCTGGCACAGAAACATCTCCTGACTCGATCGATTGCCGAGGGTCTCTTCTCCTATGGGCTCGGTCGACATGTTGAATTTTCCGATCAACAAGCCCTCGACGCCATCTGTGCTGCAGCCGATGAACAGGAAGATCGACTCGGCGACCTCATTTTCGAAATCATTCAGCATCCTGCTTTCCGTCGAGCCGACGCGCCCGGTAACCCAAGCCTCAACGAATCCCACTGAGAACCCCAACCATGAGCCTTTCCACCTTCAATCGACGCACCTTCCTCAAGGCAGGATCCACCGTCCTGGCCCTGCCCATGATGGAATCCCTCGGTCTCGCCAAAGCCGCAGCAACTCCACCAAAACGCTTTCTTTTCATCGGATGTGGTTACGGCTTCACCAAGGAAACCTTTTTCCCGACCGAGGCGGGGCGCTTCTCCGACATTGGCCTGACCGAGGGACTCCAACCGCTGCAACGCCACCAGGACGACATCACGATGGTATCGAACCTGACCAATCTCGGCGCGACCAACGCACATGGAGGCAGCACTTCCTACCTCACCGGTGCCAACGTCTCCGGCACTCCCGGCAAAAAATTCCACAACTCCATCTCGCTCGACCAGGTCATCGGCCGGCAGATCGGCGGGGACACCCGATTCCCGACCATCAGTCTCAGCGACGCGTCCACCGAAGACGGTCACGGCCCCGGCCTCTCGCTCTCGTGGTCAGACAAAGGCCATCCCATCCCGGGCATTACGAATCCTGTTGATCTGTATCACCAACTCTTTGGCCAGGATCAGGAATCCGCGGCCGAACGGGAGTTCCGCCTCTCCGAAAAACGGAGCGTTCTCGATGGTGTCGTCGCCGACCTCAAGTCATCCCGAAAGAAGCTGAGCAAGACCGACCAGGACAAGCTGGAGGATTACCTCCAGTCCATCCGACAGATCGAACAAAGCATCACCCGCGAAGTCGAGTGGTCGAACACCCCCAAGCCTGAAGCTCCTCTCCGCCAGCCCAAGGAAGCGATGGACGGCCTCGCAGCACTCAAGACCTTTCATCAACTCATCGTGGCGGCCTTCCAGACGGACTCCACACGCGTCATCACTTACCGACAGCCGATCAGCTCTATTCTCACGAGCTGGGAATTCGGCCTCGGGGCGCACTCGCTTTCCCACTACAACCTCGATCCCCGCCGCGTCGAAGCGTCCCGCAAAAAGGACGTCCTCTTCATGGAACTCTTCGCGGATCTGATTGATAGCTTCAAAAAGACCGACGACCTCCACGGTCAGAACCTCTTCGACTCTTCACTCATCAGCTATGGGTCGAACCTTCGCAGCGGTCACGGCTTGAAGGGTTGCCCCTCCCTCTTCACCGGCGGCGCAGGGCAGCAACTCAAACGCGGCGAACACATCGTTCTCCCCCAATCTGACACCCCCCTGGCCAACTACTGGCTGACCCTGGCACAACAATCAGGCGTGCCGCTGGAGCAATTCAGCCACAGCACCGGCACACTGGGACAATTGGTAATCTGAATCATCCACTTTAAAGTCTACAAAACCGGAGGCCACGGCATGAAAGACCTCGACTGATTTTAACACGCCAGCCAATGGCTAAAAGCCAACGGAATTGTCCGATAAGGGAAAGATCGACACACACCTGAAAAGAAAAACGACCTGCTGAAGGCGCTTCACTTCTTGCGCTTCTTCTTAGCGTCAGACCTTGAGTCCACCTGCGCCTCTTCCGACCAAGCTCACCACGCGGCGGGTCTCGCACCTGAGTTCGATTCGAAGTCTGGGATGTCGCCGAGGACGGCGCCTTCACACAGACCGTGAGGATAAGGTGATCAGTGGCAGTCCTCCTATTGCTCGCTAAAGAAATCGTCGTCTGATGGACCTGCCTGACCGAGTGGACGTGGCGCCGGATCCTCCTTTTTCTGAAGGGCACGACGCAGCTTCTTCAGCGCGATATTCTGGAGTTGGCGGATTCGCTCGCGCGTGACGCCGAATTCCTGTCCCACTTCTTCAAGCGTTTTGGGTTTTTGGCCGCCCAGGCCAAATCGTGCATCGACGATTTTACGCTCACGCTCGTCGAGGACATCCAGAAGGTCGTCGAGCTGCATGTGCATGTTTTTATGGCTCAACAACTCGAGAGGAGTCTGCGCCTTCTCGTCACCGATGATCTCGCCAAACTGAGTGCCGTCGTCCTCGCCAATCGGGGCATCCAGCGAGGCCGGACGCTGTGCCGCGGCCTTGAGCTGCGCGAGTTTGCCGCGGTCAATTCCGATCTCCTCAGACAATTCCTCATCCGTTGGTTCACGGCCAAGTTCTTCGCTGAGCACCATGGCAACGCGGCGCATCTTTGAAATCTTGTCCACCATGTGAACAGGGAGGCGGATGGTTTTGCTCTGGTTGGCCAAAGCCCGCTTGATGGACTGCTTGATCCACCAGGCGGCGTAGGTGGAAAGCTTTCCTCCCTTGTTGGGGTCGAAACGCTCCACCGCTTTCATCAGGCCGATATTGCCCTCAGAGATCAGGTCCAGCAGCGGCAACCCGTAATTCGCATAGTCCTGTGCGATCTTTACGACGAGACGCAGGTTCGCCTTAATCATATGAGCGCGAGCTTCTTTATCGCCATTTTTAATGCGATCAGCCAGTTCTACCTCTTCTTCCCGGGTCAGAAGCGGAGTCTTCCCGATCTCCCGAAGGTAGATCTTTATCCCGCCGTCCATTTCAAAATTCGCCATGATTGTCGCCTACGTTCCTACAGGCAATTGCCCGAGATTTCTTGTTCTTTCTGTAGTCGGAGAAGAAAAAAGAGCATTTACGGGCCCATTAGGCGCCCCCAACGCCCCTACCGCAAATACATTCCACTTTTTTGTCCAATCATTACGTCCTTTCGTGGACCTGTGTTGGAATTTATTCTGTTCGAATGCCCGAAGTCGATTCCAGTAACGCTCACGAACGCTTCACCCGCCTGCTTCTAGAGAGCGAGCCGGTCATGCTGCGCTCGATTCTCGTTTCCGTTCCGCATCGTGCCGATGCCCGGGAAATCCTGCAGGAAACCGCCGTGGCCCTCTGGCGGCAGTTCGAGACCTACGACGCTGAACGCCCCTTCCTGAACTGGGCGATGGGCTTCGCCCGCATCGAAACCCGGCGATTCCTCGCTAAAGAAGTCCGGCGCGCCCAACTCTCCGAAAAAGCGATCGAGGCGCTGGAGCAAGAAATGCATTCCTGCAACGATTTCGACTCAGCCCTCGAGACCCATCTCGCGACCTGCCTCGGCAAACTGAACGAAAAGCCGCGCCGACTGGTGCAGGGCTACTACCACGAGGGCCACAGCCCTGAAGTCCTTTCTCAACGCGAAAATCGCAGCGTTGAAGCAATTTACAAAACGATTCAACGTGCCCGCCGCGATCTGCAGGCGTGCATCGAACGACAGCTCAACTCCGAATTGGCATGACCGACTCAACTGATTGGCAAGACCTCATCCAGAAACACCTCGACGGACTGACTTCCGAAGAGGAAGCCGCGGCGCTCTCGGATCAAATCGTCAGCAATGAAGCCGTGAGGCTGGACTACCTCAAGGCTGCCCGCCTCCACGGGGCTCTCGGTGATGAAACGCTCGAACTGGGAGAGGAGCCCATCCCCTTCCCGCGGGTGGAACCGAAAAAGACGACTCGAATTAACTCGCTCGTCTGGCCACGCCAACTTGCCGCCGCCATCGTCGCCGGCATCTTTGTGGGACTCACCGGACTCGGCGTCGTCTGGGCCGTGAACTCGCCACGGATCGAAGCCCGCTTCGTTCCGGTCGCCGACAGTTCCTTTGAATCCATGTCAGGTGCTGTCCCAATTGGCTTCCCGACTGAGTTCGGCCGATGGAGCGGTGACCCCGCCGAGGTGATCGTGGATGCGGACGGCAATCACCAGCTGCGATTTCTCAAAACCGCCAACGTGACCGGCAAGCCCGGAGGCGGCGCCGCAGCCTGCAATGTATTCCAATTGATCGATCTCTCCTCGCTGCAGCAGCAATGGGATACCGAAAACTCAGAGGACCAGTTCACTCTTGAGCTCTCCGCCAACTTTCGTCGGGAAGTGGCACCGACTGATGCCGAGTTGCCCAAGTCAAGGCTCACCATCACCATTCAACTCTACCAAGCCGAACCCGATTCGATCGGCAAAGCTTGGCCCAACATCACACGCGAAGCGGTTGCCCTCAGCAACAAAGCCCTGAGGTTGGCGCCCGGCGAATCCTCCACGCTTTCCGCCTCCTGCCTGCTCGACTCCGAAGCGAATCTCGCCCTGATCTCGGTCAACGCGAATTCGGGCAGTGGCGCCGCCACCCCCGCAGACCTGGGAGGCTACTACGTCGATGACGTGCAACTGACCGCCATCAAACAGCCCGCGCTTCCCGTCCGTTTCGTGAAGTAGGCCCAAACTCTGTAAATTATCCCCACCCATGAGCAACCACCTGAAACGTCGCCATTTTCTCCGCGGAGCCGGAGCTTTGATCGCCCTGCCCGCCCTCGAATCGATCGGGTTCCGCCGCTTTGCTTCTGCTGCCGTGACCACGCCGCCCAAACGATTGATGTTCATGGGCATCGGCTACGGCGTCACATCGGAGACCTGGTTCCCCGACCTCAATGACAAAGGGGCTGGCTACAAGCTACCGGAAGGTCTGAAACCGCTCGCCCGCCACAAGGAAGACTTCACGATCGTCCAGGGCTGCAAGCATCAGCACAGCCGCCAGGCCCACTGGGGAAGCACCTACTGGCTGACCGGAGCGAATCAGTACGGCACGCCGGGCCAATCCTTTTCCAACACCATTTCCGCCGACCAGGTAGCCGCCGCGCAGTTCGGCGAGCACACCCGCTACACTTCCATCCAACTGGCGGCGGATGCCAATGACAGGAACGGGCACGGACCCGGAAATTCCCTGGCCTGGGACCAACGCGGAAAACCTCTCTCGGCGTGGACCTCACCGCTCGAAACCTACCTCAAGCTCTTTGCCGCCGACGACATTCCCCTCGCTCAGCGACGCGCCATGCTGGCCGAGGAACGCAGTGTCCTCGATTCCGTGATGATCGAAGCCAAGGACATGCAGCGAGGCTTGACCAAGAGCGATACCGACAAACTGGACGAGTATTTCCAAAGCATCCGTGACATCGAGACTCGCCTCAGCAAAGCAGAGCAATGGATGGGCGTGCCCAAGCCCGAATCCCCTCTCGAAGCGCCTGAGGAAACCCTGGTGGGACGCAGCGAAATCGAGATGATGTACAAGCTCATGGTCGCCGCGATCCAGACGGACAACACCCGGGTCATCACCTACCGCGAGCCCGGCTCACGCCTGCTGTCAAGCCTCGGAGCAGGCGGCAACCCGCACAATGTCAGTCACTATCGCATCGGTGCCGAAACGGAAGTCTCCTCCAAGATGCGGGACAAGGCCCACAGCGAATTGCTGGCTGGATTGATCGATCTGCTCAAAGACACCAAGGAAGCCGACGGCAGCAGCCTTTTTGATCATGTGGCCTTGGCCTTTGGTTCTAACATTCGCTCCATTCACTATCTCACCAATCCACCTACCTTGATCTCCGGTGGCGGTGCCAATCTCAAACTGGGACAAAATCTCGTCCTCAAGGAAGACACCCCGCTGAACAACGTCTGGCTGACCATGTTGCAGGGCGTGGGAGTGAACGTGGCCAGTCACGGCGACAGCACAGGAGTGGTGAGCGAGCTGCAGGCGTAGTGGTGCTTGCACCCCGGAATAAACCGCATACTCGGCAAGAGATGAAGGGTTTTGTCAGTGGTATTGTGTCCTGCGGTTTTCCCCAGGTAAACAAATCCATGAAATCCATGTTCCATCCTTTAAAATCCATGCAGAAATTTCAGAAGGCATGGATTGAACATGGATTTCGACGGATTACATGGGTCAGGTTCGGATTACCCGATTCAGACAGGGTTAAGTCACTCATCCAACCCTGTCTATCCAGCGAGGCTAAAACCTATTTCCGTCTGTTCCGTGTCTTCCGTGGCTCCCTAACCACCCTGCCTCTGCTCATCCTGCTAGCGGCTCTCACCTCAGTCCCCCAGACCACCTCCGCCGGAGAACCTGAAGTTCACTTCCCGGAGAAACACTTCGACTTTCTCGAGAAATACTGCCTCGACTGTCACGATTCATTGACCGAGAAGGGCGAGGTCAATCTTGAGGACTTGCCGTTCCACA
>JABSSQ010000535.1 GCA_013213905.1 Verrucomicrobiales bacterium
CACGGACATTGCAAACATTTCCGCTGCGGCCGGCTCCAAGCGTGAACACCACGACAACCGTCTCGCTTTCATTGGCGACGACAAGGACGCACTCATTCATGAGATGACTGAGTGGCTGGCAACCGGTGAGGGCGAGAGCGCGATCCCTGGTAAGCCGGCAGGAGAAGCTCACGATCCGGTTTTCGTGTTTACCGGTCAGGGGGCCCAGTGGTGGGCCATGGGCCAAGATCTGCTTGAGCGTGAGCCCGTCTTCCGCGGCGTGCTCGAAGAGATCGATTCACATCTCAAACCTCTAGCTGGCTGGTCTCTCATCGAAGAGATGACCCGCACCGAAGAGGATTCTCAAATCAACCGCACCAACATCGCACAACCGGCGATCTTCGGCCTCCAGGTGGCACTTGCCGAGCTTTGGAAGTCCTGGGGCATCGAACCCTCCAAGGTCGTTGGTCACTCCGTGGGTGAAGTCGCTGCTGCCTACGTGGCCGGCGCCTACACGATGGAAGATGCGGTGAAGATCATTTATCACCGTTCCCGCCTCCAGGATCAGACGGGAGGCAACGGCCGCATGGTGGCTGTGGGTATTTCCCAGGCCGAAGCCAAGAAGGCGATCGCCGGTAAGGAAGATCAGGTTCAGGTCGCCGTGGTGAACAGCCCCGGGCTTTTGACCTTGGCCGGGGACACGGAGCCTCTCGAGGAGGTGGTTGCTGAGCTTGAAGAAGCCGGCAAGTTTGTGCGCTGGTTGCGGATCGATTACGCGTTCCACACGCACCAGATGGAGCCCATCAAGGATGAGCTTCTAGAGGTCCTCAAGGACATCGAGCCTCAGCCTACCAAGGTGCCATACATTTCAACCGTGACCGGCGGTGTTCTCGACGGCACCAAGCTGGACGGAGACTACTGGTGGCAGAACGTTCGCGAGGCTGTGCTTTTCGCACCTGCGATTTCCGGCCTGATTCGTTCCGGTGAAGATACCTTTATCGAACTCGGACCGCACCCGGCTCTCCAGAATCCGATCATGGAGTGTCTCTCGGATCAGAGTCGCAAAGGCTTCTATTTCTCCAGCCTGCGCCGTAAGACTGACGAGTCCGTCGAAATGATTTCCAATCTCGCCCGGATGCACAATCACGGGTTCGAGATCGACTGGGAGGCCGTTGCCGAGGCATCCGCCGCGGGTGTGCGCCTGCCCACCTACGCTTGGCAGCACGAGACTTTCTGGCTTGAGTCCAAGCAGAATGAATACCTTCGCTGCGCTCCGCTGGAGCACCCGCTGCTCGGTCTGGAGCAGGAAGCTCCGCGTCCGACCTGGCGCTTTGATCTCGATCCGCGTTACTTTACCTGGCTCGACGATCACCGTTTCTGGGACAGCGTGATTTTCCCGGCCTCCGGTTACGGTGAGATCGGTATCGCGATTGCCCGCAAGCTTTTCCCTGACGAGAACTACGTCGTCGAGGACCTCGAGATGAAGAAAGCGCTCTTTGTTTCCGAGGACAAGGTTCCTACTGTCGAGGTGGTCTTCGATCCTGACACACGCATCTTCCGTATCTTCAGCGCCACGGGTGACAAGAACGAATGGGAGCTCAATTCACAGGGTGTGCTTCGCAAGCAGCCCGAGCCGAGCCGCAAGCCTGTCGATATCGAAGCGATCAAGAAAGATCTGCCTGAGCACTTTGATCACCAGGAGTACTACGACGATTACGAAGAGGCCGGTTACCAGTTCCGTCCGCTCTTCCAACACCTCCAGAATGTCTGGCGTAAGGACGGCGAGTCGCTCGCTGAGATCGTCGCTCCTGAGGGACTTTTCGATACGATTCCGGACCATCACTTCCACCCGGCAGTGCTCGATGCCTGCTTCCACCCGGTAAAAGGTGGCCAGGTGATTCCTGACGGTGCCAATGCACTGGACTATTTCTACCTGCCGGCAGCGATCCGCAGTATCCGCCTCCACGTTGAGCGCCCGCCGCTTCGACTCTGGGGCCACGCCAAGGTGAACTCCGACAACGATCGCGAATACATCATCGCCGACATCGACGTCTACGATGACGCTGGCAACCTCGTCGCTGAGATCTACGGATTCCGTGCTGACCGCGTTGAGCAGAGCAATCGCGACGAGCTCGAGAAGTGTGTCTACCAGGCTGAGTGGGAACTCGCCCGCCTGCCCGGCACTCGCGAAAGTGGCAGCGCCAACTTGCCGACACCGGCTGAGCTGGTCGAAGCCGCCAACTCCAATCTTCCGGAGCTCTACGAGCAGCGTGGACTCGCTGATCACTACGAGAAGTTCCTTCCGGCCCTGGACGAACTGTCACGTCAGTTCATCATCAATGCCTACTACGATCTCGGATGGGATCCAAAGGCAGGGGACGAGATCACGATTCCCGGATTGATGAAAGAGCTGTCCATCGCCGACCAGCACACCAAGCTGGTCTTCGGACAACTCCTGTCACTGTGTGAGGGGGGATTCCTCAAGCAGAAAGATGACGAGACCTGGGAGGTTCTTGAAGTGCCCAGCACTGAAGAAGCTCTGCCGTGGGTTGATAAGCTGATCGAAACACTGCCTCACTTTGCTTCCGAGGCCGAGCTGCAGCGCCTTACCGGACCCAACCTGGCCGGTGTTCTCAGCGGCGAAACCGATCCGCTGGAAGTGCTTTTCCCGGGAGGATCCTCCCGTATCATGGAGCGTTTCTATCGCGAGGGTGCTGACTTTCCGGTGATTAACGTTCAGATCAAAGATGCGCTCGCCAAGGCGGTCGAAAATCTGCCCGAGCGTCGCACAATCCGTGTCCTCGAGGTTGGTGCCGGAACGGGTTCACTCACCAGTGAAATCCTGAAAGTATTTCCACCCGAGCGCACGCAGTATGTCTTTACCGACAACGGACCGCTCTTCCTGCAGTCCGCTGAAGATCGCTTCTCGGAAGACTATCCATTCGTCGAATACACCATGTTCGACTGTGAGAAATCTCCGGAGGCCCAGGGAATCGAGCCTCATCACTTTGACATCATCCTGGCGTCGAATGTGATTCACGCGACCGAAGATCTTAAGGCCACGCTTAGCAACCTGCGTGGTGCTCTGGCTGAAGATGGTCTGCTCATGTTCCTCGAGGTGACCTGGCGCCGCGCCGCCCTCGATAATGTGTTTGGCCTTCTGCCCGGTTGGTGGCGTTTCACTGATACCGACCTTCGTAAGGATTCCGCTCTGCTCTCTCGCGAGAAGTGGGAGGAGCTCCTGACCGGTCTTCAATTCCGTGATGTTGCCAGCTTCATCAGTTCCGAGAACCCGGACCAGAACCAGCAGGCCTGCTTGATTGGTCGTGCCCCTGATCCCGTCGAGCTTCCTGTCGAGGAAGAAGAAGCAGCCGGCGATGCCGCTGATGACAGTGAAGAGGCTGAGACTCCCGCCAAGGCGGTCTTCCTCGTTACTGAGGACCAGTCCGGTCTCGGCAAGCAACTCGCATCCGCGCTTGATACTGAAACCACCGAGACGGTCCTCGCAGGCTCCACCCTGGAAAGTCTCAGTGCCAAGGTGGAAGAACTGACCGGCGAAGGCCGTGTCATCAAGCACATCATTCAAACGCTTTCCCTGGATCACCCGAAGGCGGATGGACTCAGCCTCGAGCAGCTCAATGCCGCTCAGGATTCCGGGGTGCGTTTTGCCCACGGCCTGTTCCAGTTCATCACGAACCGTGAATGGGACGAGCGTCCTCAAATTACTTTCCTGACTCGCGGCACGATGCCGGTGAAGCGTGGGGAGGCTCTTCCGGGTCTTGCCTCAGCGCCGCTGACTGGACTTCTCCGCGTGGCCAACAACGAGCACGCTGAGTTTACCTGGGGCCAGATTGACCTGGATCCCGAGGCGAACGAGTTCGAGATGGAGGACCTCACTGCAGAGTTCCTGCACTCCAACCACGAGCATGAACTCGCTTTCCGCGGGAACGGTCGCTACGCCCGCCGTGTCCACCGAGTGAAGCCTGAGGATTTGCCCGGCCGGACCCGCAACGCTGTTCAGGAGGATGGATCGGTTCTGCCGTATCGCCTCCAGATCGACAAGCCGGGTATCCTGACAAACCTTTCCCTCAACGAGACCTCGCGCCGCGAGCCTGAAGCCGACGAGATCGAGATCCAGATCAAGGCCGGTGGTATCAACTTTCGCGATGTGATGAAGGCGCTCGGTATCTACCCGGGCAATCCCGTCGACCTGAAGTGGTTTGGTGATGACTTCTCCGGAACCGTGGTCAGTGTTGGTTCCAACGTGACTGACCTGAAGCCGGGCGATAATGTCGTGGGTATGGCGCCGTACTGCTTCCGCAGCTACGTCACCGTAAATCGCAGCATGGTCTTCCGTAAGCCGGATACCATGAGCCACGTGGAAGCGGCGACGCTTCCGACAGTCTTCCTGACATCGCACTATGCGATCAACGAGCTCGCCCGCATGGAGAAGGGTGAGAGCATTCTTATTCATGCCGGAACCGGTGGTGTGGGGCAGGCCGCGATCCAGATTGCGAAGCATCTTGGCCTGACGGTGTTCTCTACTGCAGGCACCCCGGAGAAGCGTCAGCTTCTACACGACATGGGTGTCGACCACGTGCTCGATTCCCGGACGCTCGAGTTCGCGGATGAGATCATGCGCATCACAGACGGGGAAGGGGTGGACGCTGTCCTCAACTCGCTGGCTGGTGACTTCATTCCGAAGAACTTCAGCGTGCTGAAGACCTTTGGCCGCTACATGGAGATCGGTAAGGTCGATGTCTACGGCAACTCCAAGATTGGTCTTGAGCCGTTGCGCAACAACATCAGCTTCTTCGTGATCGACCTGGCTCAGCACTTGCAGAGCAAGCCGGCCTACGTGGCGAGCATGTTCTCCGACCTGGAGAAGATGTTCTACGACGAGATTTACGAACCTCTGCCGAACGAAGTGTTCCCGATCACCGAGGTGGTTGAGGCCTTCCGTTTCATGGCTGCCGGTAAGCACATCGGTAAAAACGTGCTCGACTTTGATGTGCCCGAGATTGAGATCGGTCAGCCGACCGAGGAAGGGCATCGTTTCCGTTCTGACGGCACTTACCTGATTACCGGTGGTGCCGGTGGCTTCGGTCTCGAGCTTGCTCAGTGGATGGCTGACAACGGAGCTCGCCACTTTGCTCTCATGAGCCGTTCCGGTCCGAAGGACGACGCGATTGAGAAAATCGAGAAGATGCGCGCCGAGGGAATCGAAATCATCGATGCCCGTGGTGATGTGACGAGCCGCGCCGACATCGACAAGGCCATCGCCGAAGTCCAGAAGGGCAAGTCTCCGCTCATCGGTGTGATTCACGGAGCGATGGTTCTCGACGATGAGTTCATCAACGAACTCGACACCGAGCGTTTCGATCGCGTGCTCCTGCCCAAGATGCTGGGTGCCTGGAACCTCCACGAGGCGACCCTGGATCTTCCGCTCGAACTTTTTGTCTGCTTCTCCTCGTTCTCCGCCTTTATCGGAGCGGTGAAGCAGTCCAACTACAACGCCGGTAACGTGTTCCTCGATCAGATCGCGCACTACCGCCGTTCCCTGGGTCTCCCGGCCCTGACATTCAACTGGGGTGCTCTCGAAGGTGCCGGTTTCGTGGCCCGAAACGAGAAGACCAAGGAATACCTCGAGATGGTGGGACTTGGTTCTACCGACATGGACGAGACTCTGTATCTCTTCAGCCTCGGTATTCCGACCGACGCGCACCAGCTCGGTTGTGCCCGCTGTGACTGGCAGGCCCTGGCTCGATTCAGCCCGTCGGTGGGTGCTTCTGATATGTTCCTTCCGGTGGTGCCGCGCACCAGCAGTGGTGGTGGTGACTCCATGGCGGCCCGAATTCTCGAGGCTGCTCCGGAGAAGCGTTCCGGTATGGTTGAGGATTTGATTGCCGCCCAGGTGGCAGCTGTGCTCGGCACGGATGCGACGCGGATCGACAAGGATACTCCGCTGACCAATCTTGGTCTCGATTCGCTCATGGCGATCGAGCTCGTGAACCGTATCGAGGAGAAACTCGGTATGTCCATGCCAATGGGATCAGTTCTCAATGGTCCGAGCATTATTGACCTGTCAGTGCCGGTGCTTGAGAAGCTTCTCGAATCCGGTGGTGGAGCAGCTGGTGACAGCGGTGCTGTCGCAGCCGGTGACCTGGTCGAGTTCGAAGCTACCGGTGAAATGCCGGAAGTCTTCCCGCTTTCCGAAGGTCAGAAGGCCCTGTGGTTCCTCCACCGCCTTGCGCCGGAGTCATCCGCCTACAACCTGGTCTTCTCCGGTAAATTCCGTCCGCTCCTCGACATCGAGGCGATGAAGACAGCATTCGCCTTGCTCTTCGAGCGTCACCCGCTTATCGACGTTACCTTCACCACGAAGGACGGCGAACCGATGCAGGTGGTCCAGAAAGGACGCACCATCGATTTCCGCGAGCATGACTGCACCGCGATGGACGACGAGCAGCTCAAGGCGACCATCAGCGAGCACGCTGATCGTCCGTTCAACCTGGAGCGTGGCCCGGTCATCCGTCTGGAACTTTTCCGCACAGCGGATGAAGCTCACGTGGCTCTGCTCAGCATGCATCACATGATCTCCGACGCCTGGTCGGTGGCTGTGATCATCCAGGATCTCATCGAATACTACTTCTCAACGAAGGCCGGGCGCACCCCGCAGGTGGAATCTCTCGACGCAACCTATGCTGACTTTGTGAACTGGGAGAAGGCTCACCTTGAGAGTGATGCCGGTGAACGCATGTTCGACTTCTGGAAGGATCACCTTGCCGGTGCTCCGTCTGCGATCGATCTCCCGACCGACCGACCGCGTCCTGCCGTTCAAACTTTCAATGGTGCGACTTATGGATTCCAGCTTGATGAAGAGCTGACTGAATCGGTGGATCAACTGGCGAAAGCCAACAGCGTGACTCTCTTCACGACACTCCTTTCCGGTTATGATGTGCTGATGCACCGTTACTGTGACCAGGACGACATCGTCGTGGGTGTGCCGCTTGCCGGACGAAATCAGTCCGAGCTTCAGAGCACGGTGGGTTACTACATTAACCCGGTTCCGATGCGTAGCTCCGTGGAGGAGAATCCAACCATTTCCGAATACCTCGCGGCTAACAGCGAGCGCGTGAATGGAGCGCTGGAAAACCAGCAGTATCCGCTCGCCCGCATGGTCGACCGCCTCAACGTGGTGCGTGACCCGGGTCGTTCGCCTCTCTTCCAGGTGAGCTTCACCATGGAGAAAGTGCCGGGTATTGACGACGAAGGTATCGCCGTGTTCCTGATCGGACAGGGTGGACACACCTTCAATGTTGGTGACCTCACCATGGAGACGATCGATCTGACGACCCGCCAGGCGCAGTTCGAAATTACCCTGACACTGGAAGAAGCCGGTGGTCAGCTCTTCGGTTGCTGGCAGTATAATCGTGATCTCTTTGACGAAGAAACGATCAAGGAACTCTGTGGTCTCTACGAGCAGGTGCTTCGCGAGATGACGGAGAATCCGGAGCAGAAAGTTTCCGAACTGAATCTCCTGCCGTCCGATGACGAGAAGAAACTGCTTCTCGAATTCAACGAAACCAAGTCTGATTACGAAGACGACGCCCTGCTGCACGAGTTGATCGAGACTGTTGCAGTATTTAAAGACGAAGACACTGCAGTCATCTTTGGCGATACTCACGTGACCTATGGTGAACTCAATCGCCTTGCCAATGGAGTCGCTCGCGATCTTTCAGCTGCCGGAGTTACAGCAGGGGATAATGTGGGTGTTCTCGCCGACCGTTCTCCGAAGATGATCGCTGCTTTGCTTGGCGTTTTGAAGACCGGTGCGACTTACATCCCGCTCGATCCGGAGTTCCCGGCGCAACGTCTTGAGATGATGCTGGAAGATGCGGCGCCGAAGGCTTTGATCGCCTCGGCCCGTCTTGGCAGCTCTATGCCGACCGGGGATTGGGAAGTGATCGATCTCGACGCGGTCGAAGCGACTTCGAAAGCTCCGGAGACTTCCGGTATCGACTCTGAGTCTCTCGCCTACATCATTTACACTTCCGGTTCGACCGGAACGCCTAAGGGCGTGGAGATCCCGCACCGTGCTGCGGTGAACTTCCTCCGCTCGATGGAGAACAAGCCCGGCCTCACGGCCGAAGATCGTCTCCTCGCGGTGACGACGCTCTCTTTCGATATCTCTCTCCTCGAGATGTTCCTGCCTCTTCTGGCCGGCGCCAAGGTGGTGATCGCGAGCGGTGATGATGTGAAGGACGGTCGACGCCTCGCCAACCTCATCAACGAAGAGGATATCTCTGTGATGCAGGCCACTCCGGCGACCTGGCA
>JABSSQ010000054.1 GCA_013213905.1 Verrucomicrobiales bacterium
GGCTACTGTATCGTCTTCGGAGTCAATGTTCCAAATCTGTTCATCGAATTCGAAGTTATCCGTTTGGTCGTTCAAAAAGCGATCAATTGCTTCGATGACCTTCTCTCTGGCGGTGCGGTCGATCATTTTTCAGCCATAACGTTTGAGGCATGGCAGCCCAATCCGGGGGCGCGGCCTCGACGACAGGTTAAGGATTCGAATCAGGAAAGTCAATCAGCTCGCGGCGGGATTGGGCTTGAAATCGCCGACTTGTTAGGTCGTTGGGAGCGTATTCTGCCCTATCGCAATTCGACGTACCAATCAGCAATTGCGATCGCCAAGAATGCCTCCAAGTCGATATACAGAATCCTGCTCTCAACGAGTGGATAGATGCTAAACTGTACTTTTTCGATCTCTTTCGGTTGAACTCGAAACGAAGCTTCAAGATCTCTTTTTTCGCTCCCAGGGAACGTAGCTGAGGCAACGGCGTGCCTTTTTTCGTTGCTAGTGAATGTAGTCAGCGTCCCATAAAAAACCGGTTCGATACTGAGCGGCTGACGCCCGCCTTCTGGTTTCTGCTTTTTTACGCGGATAGTAAACGGAATGCTTCCCGGAGTATCGCCACTCCAATTGTCGACTCTACAGTCAACCTCAATACCCCACTCGTCCAAGTATTCAGATCCGGGGCTGATAGTAAGCGGGACTGGGCTCGCAAAGGCACTTTGCGCGAAGAGGCCAGCAGTTAAAGAAGCAAGGATGTTTGTAGTCAGGTTCATTGCTTGCAGGGTAGCTTGATTCGTTTTTTCTAGACCTAACGTGAAGGGTGAGGCACGAGGCGGTGGGTGGGCACTTGTGACAGACTTCTCGGACTAGAATTCGTGTTCCACTCGTTGCCTCCACCCGCTTGTTAGGCAGTCGTACGTCCGAATCGATCACTCAGATTCTGATGGCAGTAGCGTTCCCCTGCATCGCGTTCCCTTATGTTTGGCGCAGGTTCCAGTGAAGGATTCGATGTCCTCGTCAAATGTGAGCAGCCAATTCCAGTCCCCAAATTGTATATTTATCGGACCTCTGATCTTATAGCCCCGCGTTATAAGAACCTTGTCGTCGCTCCATTCCCTCGCGTCTTGTAGGATTGATACGACGCCCGACTTCTCGAATCGCAAAACCAGATTATACGACTTTCCCTTGTGGCGGTAGTACATGTGCCAGTTTGTGTTTAACACTCTGTCTGCCAATTCTTCTGAAGTCTCTGGAGGAGGGGTTTTCGCATCCAATGCAGAACGTTCAGCCCCTGCCTTTGAATGAAAACAGAACGTGAGAGTGGCAATGAACGCATAAGTAGTGAGTCGAGTCTTCATGAGATTGCGGTGATGTTTCTGATCTTGCCTAACGTCAGAGACATGCCGATCCGATCGGGGAGCGGCAGTCGCAAACAGGGTTGAGTATGGAACTAAATAGGGTCTTTCGACTCATAGCGGGATCGGATTGGCATCGTCGGCTTCCATGAGAAGGCAGGCAATGGTTAAGTTCAAAATTTCAATTTTGGTGATTCTGTTTCGGTTCGTGTGAGGATCGATGAACGAGGAATCAGGCTTCCATTCGCACTCTTCGTGAAGCCACTTCAGGGCCTCGGTGCATGATTGTATCCGGGTTCATCTCGTAAAGTAAAGGACTCTGCTATCTTGTTACCGCACTTCGGCTTTGGTATAAGCTGAGGTTGCTACCGACGATTCGCAGTCGTCCAAAAGCCTCGTGCTGGCGTCGCATCGCAGTCGTCCTGGAAGTTCGTTCTTCGTTCATCTCAAAATTCGATTCAGGCTGCGTGGCGCTCCGGCTCGTAGGTAGATTCGTTCTTCCACACACTGAGCATCACCACGGAGAGCTTTCGTGCGGTGGCCACGACCGCTTTCTTTTTCGCTCCGCGTCCGCCCCTCTCAGCAAGACGCAATCCTTTCGTCTTCAGGTCGCATTCCTCGCCGAAGGGTCCCAGCATGTATTGGGCAGCACTGACGAGGAGTCGCCTCATGTAGGCATTTCCCGATTTGCTGATGGATAACTCCTTGTCCGACTTTCCGGATTGATCCCGTTTCGGAACCAGACCGAGATAGGCTCCGACATCCCGGGTTCGGTCGATGCGGTGAGGGTCCTCAATGACCAGCACGAAGCAGAGTGCGGTGATGGGACCGATGCCACGAATCTCACGAAGACGCTTCGTTTCCGGGTAGCGATCTTCACAGAGCTGTTCGATCTCACGGTCGAGCTGGCGGATCTGACGAGTCATCTCGTCGACAACGTGAAGAGAGGGTTCGATCATGGCGAGTAGTTCTGGATCTTGCTCCTCGAGATACTTGCGAGCTCGTTTCGCGAAGCAGGCAGTGTTGGGCGAGGCCAACCTGATCCCAAGAGCTTTGAGGGTGAAGCGAACCGCTGAGATCACATCGACACGCTGGCGCACGAGGTTGTCGCGAAGTTTGATCTGGAGAAGGTCTCTCTGAGCCTGCTCAGAACTGTGTTTTACGGGGTGGAGCAGAGAGATATCAGCTCGGGCCAGTTTGGCGAGCATGCGGGCATCGAGTTCATCGCTCTTGCGTTCGTTCTGGTAGATGGCCCGAAGTTTACGCGAGTTGGCGACAATGACCTCGCAGCCTAGGTCTGTGAGAAGTCGGCTGATCCAGGGACTGTGTGCTCCGACCTCCATGGCGATGCGCGCTTCCGGATACTTCTTTGCAAGTTTAGTAATGCTCTCGCGAGTGTTCGTGATCGGGAACTCTTCAAGGATCACACCATCGTGATCAATGACGCAGACGGCGTGTCGGAGATCACCCAGGTCGATTCCAATAACAACGTTGAGAAGTGTAGACTTTTTCATCAGCAGCGAGTTTATCAGCCGCGTCGATCGCGGCCCGCTGCCTTCTCATTTAATCTTGTTCTGTCCGTTTGGGCTCGATTGCTAATATGCCCTCGGAATTTATTGAATAGATTTGTGACCTCTTCCAGTTCACGAAGCACGCGTCGCTGAATACGGTGACCTTGTAAAACTGAGCCTTTCCCTCCTGGAGCCTGA
>JABSSQ010000055.1 GCA_013213905.1 Verrucomicrobiales bacterium
CCGCCCACCATGTAGCCAACCTCGGCAATGATGAGATAACAGAGCATCTTCTTAATCTCCCGCTGGGCGAGGGCAAAGATAGAGCCGGCAAGGATGGCGATCACGGCGAGCCAGATGACAAGGTCGTTCCAAAGCGGGTGGGCGAAGACCCAGTCGAATCCGAAGATGCTCATCATGACGCGGATCATGACGTAGACCGACACCTTGGTCATGAGCGGGGCGAGCAGACAGGAGCTCGTCGAGGGGCAGTAGCTGTAGGCATTCGGAAGCCAGCCGGCCAACGGGAAGAAGGCCATCTTGATCCAGATGCCGACGAGGATGAAGAGGAAAGAGATCGTGATCGCATTCGATTCTGCGATCGCCTGGTTGCTCGCGAGGATGGTGCGGATGTCCATCATGTTGAGCGAGCCCGTCTTCATGTAGAGGTAGCCGACCCCGATGAGGTAAAAGGAGGCGCCCACCGTTCCCATGATGACATAGTTGAACGCGGCATGAGTGCCGCGGCGGTTACTGCCCATGGCGACAAGACCGTAGCTGGCCAGCGAGGAAACCTCGATGAGGACGAAGAGATTGAAGGCGTCGCCGGTGACGGTGATACCAAACAGGCCGGTGCAGAGCAGGAGATAAAGGATGAAGAACTGCGGCGTCTTTTCTTCGTTCTTGGGCCCTGTTCGGCGCAGAGAGAACGATGAGACAAGCAGCGCGACCACCCCGATCACGAGCAGGACAAGGGAGTTGAAGGCATCAATGCGAAGGTGAATGCCGATGCCGAGCGGCTCTTTCCAGCCACCCATGAAATAATCAACCGGGCCCGAAGTGAAAACCTCCCTGGTGACTCCCAGGGAGGCGCCAAAGGAAATCAGCAGCGAGGTGACTACGATAGGCAGGCAGAAGCGGTGATCGCGGTTTCCGACCAGCGCGATAATGAGGGAGCCGAACATCGGCGCCAGGACAATGATGGCGGGGAATTGATCAGTCATCCTGCCCACCTCCTTTGATCACCTTCAATACTTCATCTTCTTCCACGGTGCCGAATTCCTTGAAAATCATTTGGGTGATCGCTAAAGCGACCCCGAGAGTGGCGACTCCCACGACGATGGCGGTCAGCATGAGAACGTGAGGCAGTGGGTTAGCGATCTTGTCAGGATTAATTTTCTCGTAGGCCTTCTTCTTCTTTTTGGAGTCACCTGTCTTGCCGTCAGTCTTCTTATCCGCTGGAGCCTTGTCCGCCGCAGCGTAGTCGCCCTTGGCTTCCGCCTCACCGCCGTAGGCTTTCTCGCTGTATTCGATCGGAGTGGGCTTCTTGATTGGAATGGTGGCATCCTCTTTCACCCCGAGTGAGACGTAGAAAAGGATGATCGCAGTCTGGAAGATGGAGAGCCCGATCAATTTCTTGATGAGATTGTTTTTCGCGATCACCGCCCACAACCCGATCATCATCAGGATCACGTAGATCCAGAAATTGAAGTGGGGTTCGAGGATTTGTTCGACCAGTTGTTCCATCGCAGTGGGTTGCCGTTAGAGGCCGTTCTTAAGGGTTCCGCGAGTTGAGAGATTCGCGTAGATGGAAAACATGATCGCCATGACCGTGAAGGCGACGCCGATCTCGACCCCGAGCATGGAGTGGGAGCGGGCCATCTCCGGCCCGTCGGTGAAGAGAAGGGGTTGCAGCACGCCGTATTCGAGGAAATTGGCTCCGAGGAACTGGGCCACCAGGCCGAAGCCGGCGTAGATCAAAACGCCAATGGCCGCGAGAGCGAAGTAGTTCTTTTCGCTGAGTCGCTTCAGGGCAGCGTTGAGGTCGCTGGACAGGGCGAGCAGGATAAAGCTGGCCCCGAGGAGAACCCCGCCCTGGAAGCCGCCGCCCGGGCTGTAGTGACCATGGGCGATCACGTAGAGGGCAAAGATCTGAACGATCGGGACGACGATGCGACAGGTCGTTCCGATAATGATGCGGTTGTGGTCACCGTGGGTGAAGGAGTGCATCTCATCCTTTTCCTTTGCCGGATCGTTAGCGTTGCCAAGCGACCGCATGATGCAGAAGATGGCGATACCGGCGGCAAAGACGACGACAGTTTCAAACATGGTATCGTATCCGCGGTAGTCGGCGAGGACAGCGGTGACGATGTTAGGAACCTTGGAGTCGTTGTAGGTCTGGGTGATGAAGTATTGAGAAACACTGTCAGCACCGCCTTCGACACCGGCGTTGGGCGGAGAGTTCGGATCACCGAAGGACGGGAAGTCGTAGACCCCGTAGAGAAGCAGGCCGCCTGTAATGACGACGGCGATGGTAGCGAAGACCTTCGAGAGCATCAGTCAGACGATTTGCGTTTGGTGTTGAAAACAGTCGCGATGAAAAGCACCGCGCTGACCCCGGCTCCGACCGCGGCTTCGGTGAAGGCCACATCGACGGCTCCCATTTCCGCCCAGAGCAGGCAGATCAGGAATCCGTAGATGCCAAAAATCATGGAAGCGCTGAGCAGATCTTTCACGTTCAGCGCAATGATTGCGGCGACGACCATGAAGATCAGGATAACGAAATCGAAGGTAAAGATCATGGCAGCGCTTTAGAACTGGTCGGAGTCCTCACCGAGGTGATTGGGACGACCTTCCATGATTTTGGGTTCGTTGTGTTCCTCCCAGCCGGCATCCATCAGGGCGTGAGTGCTGGTGGGGCTGGTGAAAATGATAAAGATGCTGACGCTGAGCAATTTGAAGATGACCAGCAGGATCGGCCAGTCGGCGGCAAAGCTCTCAAAACCTTTGAGCTGATAGATGGCGAATCCGGTAATGACCAGCAGGCTGGAAAGCGTGTCACCTTTGCCCGCGGCGTGGGTGCGTGTGTAGAAGTCGGGGAAGCGAAGGATGCCGATGGCGGCTCCGGCGAAGAAGAAAAGGCCGGAGATAATGAAGATAGCACTGATGATGGAAATGATCATGATTCCGTCGTGGCGCCTTCCTCTTCCGGGCTTTCTGGTGACTTTGACTTGTGAAGGTATCGCGCAGCTGCCAACGACCCGGTGAAATTCAGGAGGGCATAGGCGAGAGCAAAATCGACAAACATTTCCACACGTCCGAAAATCACACCGATGATAATGAGTAGAACGGCGGTCTTGGTGCCGATCACGTTCACGGCAACGATACGGTCTAGCGCGGTGGGGCCTTTGACGATTCGCCAGAGAGCCGGGATCATCAGGAGGAAAAGGATCAATCCTACTGCCGTGGCAAAATCCTCAAACGTC
>JABSSQ010000056.1 GCA_013213905.1 Verrucomicrobiales bacterium
GTGAAAAATCGCTTCGCCTTTGCGAAGAAGCTTTCGCCAACCGGGTGGTTTTTTTCGGTCACTGTCTCGGCGAACTCGGTAAGCAGTTCTTCCTGCTTCTTGTTAAGTTTCACCGGCACTTCCACCTGAACATTCACAAGCAAATCGCCTTTGCGACCTGTCTGCAGATCCGGCATCCCCTTATCCCGCAGGCGGAAGGAGGTGTTGGTCTGAGTCCCGGGTGGAATCTTAATCGAAGCCTGGCCGTCCAGAGTCGGAACGGTGAGATCACCTCCCAGGGCGGCGAGCGTGAACGAAAGCGGGACTTCACAGAAGAGATCGGAATCATCCCGCTCAAACACCTCGTGGTCTTTCACGTGAATGACCACATAAAGGTCTCCAGCGCTACCCCCCTGGCGTCCGGCATCACCGTGACCAACTGAGCGGAGGCGTCCACCTTCCATGATCCCGGCAGGGATCTTCAGCTTGATGTGGCTGCTGCCATCTTTACGCCCTTCCCCGGCACAGTCCGGGCAGGGATTGGAAATCATTTCACCGCTTCCGTTACAGTCGGGGCAAGTCTGCTGGACCTGGAAGAAACCGCGACTCGTGATGACCTGCCCCATGCCACCGCAAGTGGAACAGGTGCGAACATCAGAACTGCCGCCCTTGGCACCGGTCCCCTTACAAGTGTCACAGTTAACCAACCGCTCGATCTTCAGCTCTTTTTCGACACCAGTGGCTGCTTCCTCCAGGGAAATCTGCAAATCGTAGCGCAAATCGGAGCCGCGCTTGCGACGCTCGGAGCGTCCGCGACCTCCACCGCCGAAAAACTCCTCGAAGATGCTGCCGCCGCCACCGCCACCGCCACCGCCGCCGAACACTTCGCGGAAGATGTCGAAGGGATCTGCCCCTCCAAAACCGCCGCCGCCCGCAGACGCGCCGGTTCCATTGGCAAAAGCGCGATGCCCGTAGCGATCGTATGCGGCGCGCTTTTGTTCGTCGGAAAGGACATCGTAAGCTTCTCCGAGCTCCTTGAACTTGTCTTCCGCCTCATGATCGTCCGGGTTCTTATCCGGATGATACTTGATCGCGAGCTTGCGATAGGACTTCTTGATCTCCGTTCCGTTCGCATCCCGGGAGACACTCAGCACTTCGTAGTAATCGCGTTTTTCCATCGTGGAAATTCAGAAAAATTGGGTCGGGCAATCAGCCTTCAGCAGGGCCGGAGGAAACCACCACATTGGCAGCGCGAAGCACCCGGTCCTTGAGCCGGTAGCCGCGTCGCATCGTGTAAAGAATCTGGCCCTCGGCCACCTCTTCGCTGGGCTCCTGTTTGATCGCCTCGTGGACATTCGGGTCAAAAGCCACACCATCAGAAGGAATGATCTCGACTCCCTGGTCAGTCAGGAAATCACCGATCTGCTTGAAGACCATGGACATGCCCTGGAAAATCATTGAGGACTCGCCCTCACCGTCCTGGGCCGCTTTCAATCCCATTTCAAAATTGTCGATAATGGGGAAAAGCCCCTCCAGCAGATTTCGGTTGGCGTAGACGATGGCTTCGGTCTTTTCGCGAGCCATACGCTTGCGGAAGTTATCCAGTTCCGCCTGAGAGCGAGCTGCGACGTCCTTCCATTTCTCCACCTCAGCGGCAGGTGTCAGA
>JABSSQ010000057.1 GCA_013213905.1 Verrucomicrobiales bacterium
CGAATGTCGCAGAAGAGGATCGAAACATCTTTGAGTTCACCTCCGAGTTCGAGATCCAGTGAACCGCTGACGACGGCCTGGGCCACGGTTTCATCGCTGACCTTTCCGAGAAGATCGCGATAGAGGTCCTTCTGTTTCAGATCCTCGGCCATCTCGTTGAAGGAAGCGGCCAGCACACCGATCTCGTCCCCGGATCGAACGGTGACCCGATGGTTAAGCGCTCCTTCCCGGATGGCCTCGGTTCCGCGGACGAGCTCTCTCAGGGGAACGGACAGGTTTCTTGCGAGGAGGAACGCCATGAAGATGCCGAGCAACATCACGCCGACACCGATACCGCTACCGCGAATGCGAAGTTCGGCGAGGTCGGCGTTCAGCTTGGTCAGGGAAAAAGCGGCCACTTCGTAGGCCGGTCTCGGGGTGTCGACTTCGGTGAGGGGAGCCATGTAAACCGCGTGGAGCATTCCATCGATGTCTCCCTCCCAGCGAAAGCGATCCTCGTTGTGCTCTTTCTCGAGGTTTTCCTCCACGATCCTGGCGAGTTCCGCGGCGAAGTCAGTCTCGAGTGAGCGGGACAGCACTTCACCTTCCAGGTAAATGCCGCTTTTGAGCGGGTCTTTCGACTCCATCGTGGATTGATAGCGCTCGATGAATCGCTGGGCATCGGTCTCGGCTGAGGTGCCGCGCAGGAAAAGTCCGAGCATTTCCCCGGTGTCCGGGTCAGTTACCGGCGTGCTGATCATCTCCTGCACGATGGGGGTGCTTGCGCGCACCGCCTCCATTTTGCTGCGGGGTTCCTTGCCTTTGCGCTTGGCACTCTCGGCACCGGGAACGCCAAGCTCAACGGGATCGTAGGCGAAGTAAAGAATGTTCTGGCTGTCATCCTTCATGAAGGCCTCGATGTCTTCACGAGCGAGATCGTAGTTGAAACGCTTCCAGCGATTGCGCTGAGCGCCCCCGTTTTTCGTGGCGCTCTCGTTCTTGGACCATGGGTCCGGGATGAGAGTCACCTCTCCCTGGGCGTCCATCGTCGCAACCATGCCGATTCGATTGGCCCAGAGATCCATGCCGCCTCCCGGGCCTCGTCCGGGGGCCGGTCCTTTTCGTCCGCCGGCGGCCAGGGCAGGGGTCGGGGTGGCTTCGAGCCCCATTGAGGTCCTGATGGCATTCACATAGTCGCCCCAGAACTCCTTCCAGAGCTGTTCGTTATCATCATTGCCGCGGAGAATGCTTACAATGTAGGGATCGCGGGCGAGCTCGCTGCCGAGAGTGAGGGATTCTTCGGCCCGGGCTTTGCGAGACTCGACCATGTGATCGATCAGTTCCTGGAAC
The DNA here is from genome assembly GCA_013213905.1 of Verrucomicrobiales bacterium. Classification (GTDB taxonomy): domain Bacteria; phylum Verrucomicrobiota; class Verrucomicrobiia; order Verrucomicrobiales; family DEV007; genus Arctic95D-9. The sequence goes on from JABSSQ010000057.1 coordinate 1,330, forward strand.
TCGGCTTCGAACTGAGTGGTGTAGGCCTGGCGTATCTTGCGCTCGGTAGCTGCGAGAAGGGCAATCGTTACCACAGCAATGGTGACGACCATGGTCAGCATCAGCTTCGTCTGGAACCGCATCCCTTTTTTTATCATACTCCTAATTATCAACTCCGGTTGGATTCGTCAGTTCCAAATCATTTCTTCGTAGAAGCGCTCTCGCGACGGCTTTGACCTTGACTCAAGTGGGCTTTTTGGTGAAAGGATAAAGGTCCCGCCCACCGTTTCGCACCCTCCCATGGAAAAGCCCAATTTTGATGAAGCCATTCAAAGTATTGTCGCTGAAGACAATCGCTACAAGCCGGATGGCTATCACTTTTTGAGGGATGCGCTGGATCACACGGTGTCTTCGCTGCGGAAGGATGAGCTGATTGAGCACCGCCATGTCAGTGGGCCGGAGCTTTTGGAGGGCGTGGTGGAATATGGCCTCAAGGAATTTGGTCCCATGGCTGTTGCGGTGCTCGAATCCTGGGGAATTCGCACCGGCGAGGATATCGGGGCGATGGTTTTTAAATTGATCGAAGTGGGCGCCTTTGGCCGTTCCGATGAAGATTCGCCCTCAGACTTTGAAGATGTGTTGGACCTGAAGGATGAACTCCTCACTCCGTTTCGTCCAACTCGTCCGGTCCTTTCCCAGGACGATGACGATCAGGAGCCGCCGGCGCGCGGCAATCAACCTGCTAAATCCAGCGAACTTTGAGCGCTGAGTTCCTCGAATTTCCCGAGACCTCAGCGCAGGTGACAACGCTGGGGAACGGTCTCGAGATTATTGTCAAAGAGGACCATTCGGCTCCGGTGGTCAGCTTACAGGCGTGGTGTCGTGCCGGGAGTATTCACGAAGGGGAGTGGCTCGGCGCCGGGATGTCGCATTTCCTGGAACACATGTTGTTCAAGGGGACAGAACGCCGCGACGCCAATGAGATTGCACAGGCGGTCCAGCGAGAGGGCGGTTATATCAATGCCTACACCTCATTTGATCGCACCGTTTACTGGATTGATACCCCGTCCTCGGGATTTGAGAACTGCCTCGACGTGCTCTGCGATGTGGTTGGGTTCGCAGCGTTGCCGGAAGATGAATTCGACAATGAATCCGATGTGATTCGGCGCGAGATCGCGATGGGGGAGGACAACCCCGAGCAAGTCCTGAGCAAAACGCTTTTTCGAACGGCTTACACGACTCATCCGTGTCGCTATCCGGTGATTGGTTTCCTCGATTTGTTCAACCAACTGAGTCGCGACGATCTCTATGGTTACTACCGGGAGAAGTATTCCCCCGACAACCTCTTCATCGTGGTTGCCGGGGATGTGGATGCGAAGCGGACGGTGGAGTTGATCGAGAGCCACATGGGAGGCATCGAGCGGCGCAGGCGTTCTCCGGTTATCCTGCCTGAAGAACCCCGTCAGATCGGAATTCGGCAGGAAAGTGTATCGTTCCCTACTGAGCTCGTTCGAGGACGTTTAGGGTGGTCTGCTCCTTCGGGTGATCATCCCGACAGCCCGGCACTGGACATACTCGCGGCGATATTGGGTAGCGGGAAAAGTTCACGGCTTTATCGCGAGGTTCGTGAGAACCAACAGCTGGTCAACAGCGTGGGGGCTTACGCCTACACCCCGACTTTCAAAGGGCAGTTCGTGGTAAGCTACGATGCGGATCCCGAAAAGGCGGAGTCCGCTGAAGCCGCTATCCGGGAGCAGGTCGAGTCGTTGAAGGCAGGAGGAGTTTCTGCCGAGGAGGTCGAGAAAGTTGGGCGACAGGCTCTCAGTTCCCAGTTTTCCACCCTGACCGATATGCGAGGCCAGGCGTCTGACCTGGGTACGAACTGGATTTCGACCCGAAACCTGAACTACACGCGAGACTACGTGCAGGATTTGCAACGGGTGACGGTCGATGAGGTGCAGCGCGTCGCGGAAGCTTACCTTTCACCGGACCACTTCACCCGGGTTTCTCTTGTTCCCCGGGCGGAAGAGAAGAAAGAGACGAAATCGGTATCAAGTGGTCGCTCCGAGGACATTTGCCGATTGGAGTTAGAGAATGGCCTGACCTTGCTGCTGCTGTCGGACAAGCGAGTGCCTTTCGTTTATGCTAACGGGGTTTTCCGGGGTGGTGTCCTTGCCGAGGATGAGTCGGTCAATGGCCTGACGCGCCTGATGTCGCGCCTCCTTGTGAAAGACAGCGAGAACGGTTCCGCTGAAGAAGTGGTCACCCGGATTGAGTCGGTGGGAGGTGGTATTTCGAGTTCGATCGGAAACAATTCTTTCGGCGCGACGGCGCATTGCCTGCGTCCGGATGTTTCGCTGGCGGTGGAGTTGCTGGGAGATGCATTGTTGAAGCCGGCTTTTCTGGAAGAGGCGGTGGAGCGTGAGAAACAGTTTCAAATGGCCCAGATCAAGGCGGAGTTCGACCGGCCCTTTGGTGTTGCCATGAAAGCACTTCGTCGCGAGGTCTTTGGCAATCATCCGTATTCGCTGAGTCTTAGCGGAACGGAAGAGTCGGTCAGGAGCCTCGGCCGCGCCGATGTGATCGGCATGCGCCAACGCCTCTTAAAGGGGGGTAACGGTGTGTTGGGAGTCTTTGGTGATATTGACCTTTCGCAGGCGGAGGATCTGATCCGGGCGAGGTTCGAATCCGGAATCGAACCTGGTGAACGCGAATTTTTGAATCCCTTGGAAATGGAATACCCGGCCGGTGACGGTCGAGTTATTGGCTTGGAACATGACAAGGAACAGGCGGTTCTCCTGATCGGCTATCGAACCGTTGCCCTCGATCACCCTGACAATCCTGCCCTCGATTTGATCGACGAAGCCTGCAGCGACATGGCTTCACGTATGTTTATCCGGATTCGCGAAGAGCTCGGATTGGCCTATTCGGTAGGGTCGACACGCATGCAGGGCTTGGAACCCGGAATGATTGTGTTCTATGCCTCAACCGCACCCGAGAAACTCGACCTGGTTCAGGACGAGATGCTGAAGGAGATTCAACTGATGGTGGATCAGGGCCTGATCGAAGAGGAATTCGATCGGGCCAAGGCCTCATGGCTCGGCAAAGAGGTGATTCACCTGCAGGGCGCCCGCGAGTTGGCGGGTTCGGCCTCGATTGATGAACTGGTTGGCCTGGGATGGGACCACTACCGCAAAGCGCCCGACGAGCTCCGCGCGGTGACACGTGAGGAGGTCCAGACGGTGGCGGCTCGTTACCTTACTGAAGCCAACCGGGTGATCATTCGTCTGACCAACCCGGGGTAGGGGACTCTAGGCTTTACTCGTCTTTTTGCCGGCCTCTCCGATCCCGGCGATTTGAGTCGTGCCGGGAATTGCGACGGGACCCGGATCGAAGGGTTGATCCCACTGCATGTCGCCTTCGGAGGAAAACAGGTCCTCGTCAGCGGCCATGGCGTCTTCCCAGGTGATTTCTTTTCCGGTGTGGGCGGAAATACGACCCATGATGGCCATCATGCTGGAATGGAGCATGCGGTCGCCATCATTGATGTGGTTACCGGAGCGGATTGAGGCAAACAACTCGTCGTGCTCGACCTGATACATGTTGGCTTCACCGTTGCGAGGCTTGCGGTATCGCCAGATGATCTTGCCGTCGTTGTCCTCGATGTAAGGATCTGAGCCACGGCCGATAATGAGCGTGCCCTTCGTGCCGCGAACGAAGTCAGCGTTTTCATTGAGGCAGCCGGGAGTCTTGCGGGAGGCGAGGTGGCACCAGACGTTGTTCGGGTATTCGTAGGCGATGTGGTAGTGATCGAAAATGTTACCGGTTCCAACCTGGGGAGAAGAAAGGCCTCCCGTAGCGCGGCAGCGAATCGGATTGGTATCGCCCATGACCCAACCGATTTTATCCACGCTGTGAACGGCTTGTTCGACGAGGCCACCGCCTCCGAGCCAGGTGTAGTTGTACCAGTTGCGGATCTGCCACTCGATATCGGTCATCCCGTCAGTGCGGAGAGACGGATTGAGGTGCGGCTTGGAATGTCCCGAGTAGTAAGTCGCATAAACACTGGTCACTTCACCGATCATTCCCTCTTCCATGACCTGCCGATAGGCTTCGACCCGGCTGGGTGAATAGCGCCAGCAGAATCCGGCAACAATTGAGAGAGGCTTGCCCTGAGCCATTTTGAGGGTGTCGTAGGAATGACGGATGCCTGCCGCATCGACAGCCATGGGCTTTTCAGCGAAAACATGTTTGCCGGCTTCGACGGCGGCCCGGAAGTGGAGCGGGCGAAAGCCGGGCGTCGTCGTGAGGATGACGACGTCGACGTCTGAATCAATGACCCGCTTGTAACCGTCGAGCCCCACAAACTGGCGCTTCGTCGGGACGTTGAACTTGTCAGCGAGGTCCTCGTTTTTCTGAAGGGTAGCAAGTGACTTATCGATCTTCTCCTGGAACACATCAGCCATGGCGTAGAGCTCGATGTTGTCGTCGGCGGAGAGAGCCTGAGCGGCGGCGCCGGTGCCACGGCCTCCGGTCCCGATGAATCCAACTTTGAGTTTCTTGTCGGAAGGAACACCTTCACCACGGGCCTGACCGGCCAGTGCTGCCGTCGCTGCGGTAGCGCCGGCTGCCGTTCGAATAAAGTGGCGTCGATCGGTGGATGAGGAAGGCTTTTTCATGGCGGGGGATAGCGCCTCCAGTGGCGCTGCTTTCAGGTGAGAAGGTCCTCCAATCGGGCTCATGGTGACAAGGGTAAAGACATCCCGCGATCAGGCGGGCCGCGATGTGTCCGATTTAACGGATGCATTGCTGGCGCTTCAACGTTAGGCTCCAAGCAGGGCGATCCATGGTTCCAAGATTGAAGAAAACTACGATTCTCCGACTGATGTTGCTGTTGAGTGGCCTGGCCTTCAGCAGCAGTGTTTTCGCGCACAAAGTTTCTTCGGTTTCATTGATCACTCATTTGGACACCGAGGAAGGATCTTATTTGCTGGACGCGGCGATGGCAGTGATTCCGAGTGAGGAGCAGGCCTTGAATGACCAGATTTCCCCGGAGGATGCGGCCCGCCAGTTTGCTGAGGAATACCTTGTCATCTTGTTTGACGAACTGGAACAAACACCTGAGCTCACGATTGAGAGAATCAATACGAGCGATGAGGAAACACCCGAAGAACTGCAGCAGCAGGAGGTGGTGGTGAAAATGAACGGAACGATTCCGGAAGGGGCCAAGGAGTATTTGCTCTACCTCGATCCTACCAGCCCGATGGCAGTGGTGATGGTGGTGATTAAAGATGAGAAGCCGGAGCGACGTATGCAGGTGATCCTGGCCGGGGAATACAGCCGCCCGGTAAACATCCAGCCGCTCGTCGATGGCGATCCGTTTGAGGAAGGCGCTTCCGAATCTTCCGAATCTTCCGAATCTTCCGAATCTTCCGAATCTTCCGAATCTTCCGAATCTTCCGAATCTTCCGAATCTTCCGAATCTTCCGCGGCGGAAACGGCGGGTGCGTCGCAGGAAGAGAGTCATTCGAGTGATGAACCCGGAGGTTTCGTCAGCGGATGGCTCGGCGTGATGAACGGTTCCCTGCTTCTTGTTTTGTTGCCGGCGGCCATTCTTCTGATGACGATGAAGGTGTGGACGACGGTTTTTCAACTGGGCGCTATCCTGATCGGGCAGAGTACAGTGGTTTCCCTGGCGGCCTGCGGGCTGTTCCCAACGATCCTGATCGCGGGGCCGATTCTGGGTGGCTTGCTGGCGGTGGTGGCGTTTGAGGCCCTGGTTCACCGTGAACTTCGTTGGTGGCGACTGATCGTGCTGGTTGCGGCCGGAGCGATGGCCGGAGCCCTGCTGGCTCAAACCGCGGATTTTCACCGGCTTTTCATCGAGCCCGGAGGCATCAGCATCGGGCGCTTGATTCTTTATGTGACCGGAACAGAACTGGCGGCTGTCGTCGTCATGCTGGTAGCGGCAGGAGTTTTGCTCTTCCTCAATCGTTTCGATTGGTACGAAAAGTCAGTGGTTCAGCCGCTTGCCGTTCTGGTCGGCGCTTACGGCGTGTTTGAGGTGGTTGCGAAACTTTTCTAAATATTGGGGTTCGACAAAGCATCGATTTTAGCCTCTGAGTGTTTGCCGTTGAACCTCTTTCGAACAGCTTGTTTTCGCACTGTCCTGATCCCGTTGCTCGGGGCGAGTTTGTCTCTGTCAGGTTGTGTCCTCGAGAATCAACTTGTTGCCGATCCGGCAGTCATCGTCGGAGATTTGCCGTCGACATGGACGGGTGGTGGTTGGCAGGTTCCCGGGCAGGCGGTGACTGGCTGGATCTATGATTTTCAGAGCCCCCAACTCACCGCGCTGGTGAAGGAGGCGATTGAAAACAACTACAGCTTGTCGGCGGCCCTGGCGCGCGTGGATCAGGCCGCGGAACGGGCGCAGATCACTAATGCCGGTCGCCTCCCCGAAATCGATGCCGCCCTCCAGACGACGCGTTCTCAGAATCTTCGCGGGGCGAATTTCCAGACCGTGAGAGCCAATAATTTCAATTTCGCCCTGAGCATGGCCTGGGAGATCGACATCTGGGGGCGGATCAAGAACCTGCGTGATGCCGACCTCGATGAGCTGACCGCTCAAAGCAATCTCTACGAATCCTCCCGGCTTTCCCTCGCTGCCAATGTCGCGAAGATTGCCTTTCAAATCGTGGAGGCCAAGTTGCAGATCGATCTTTCCAATCGCACTCAGCGAAGCCTTGAGACCAACCTGGAAATTCTTGACTCTCGTCTCGAGGCGGGAGGGGGAGATGATCGTACCGCCCTGGAGATCAGCCTGACGCGAGCCGATATTGCGAGGGTTCGTGCGAATATCCTCGCGAATCAGCGGCAGCTGGATACGGCCAAGCGGACCCTGGAGGCTCTCCTCGGACGCTATCCAGCTGGAACGGTGGAGGCGCTCTCCCGAATGCCCACCATTTCACGCCAAATTCCGGTGGGCTTGCCAAGTGAACTGCTGCTGAGGCGGCCCGACCTTCTTGCCGCCGAGGCCCGGGTCGACGCTTCATTGAAAGACCTGGCCGCGAGCCGAAAAGCCCTGCTCCCGGCGGTTCGCATTAACGGGGGCATGGGAACTTCGACGACGGATGAATTCGGGGACATCTTCGATATCCAGAACCTGGTCTGGAACATCGGGGCTAACCTGACACGGCCGCTATACCAGGGCGGGCGTTTGAAGGCAGATATTCGCCTGGGTGAGGCTGAGCGCGACGAGCTGGTGGCGGACTATGCCGAGACGGCATTAGTCGCGTTTCGCGAGGTGGAATCGGCCCTGTCTGCGGAGGGATATTTCCGGGCCCAGGCAAGGGAACTCTCAATCGCGGTAGAAGAAGCCCGCCGTGCCGAGGCCTTGAGTCTCGATCAGTACGAGGACGGGATTGTCGACATCATCACCCTTCTCGACAGTCAGCGCCGCGCCTTTGACTCCCAGAGCACGCTGCTGGCCCTCCAGTTGCAAATGCTGCAGAATCGCGTGGATCTCTACCTTGCACTCGGTGGGGACTTCGATCACCTCGTGACCGAGAAATAGGGCGGAACCGGCCGAAACCAGTCCTCATCCGTATTGCCTATCATTGCTGGTATCGCTAGAATTTAAAACGATTCCGCAACCTTGAGCGAATCTTAGGGTTGTAGACGATACACCGATCTTTATGAAACTCGCCTTTCGGATTTTGGCTCCTCTTCTCGTGGTTGCGGGGGCGTTGTGGTTTGCCAAATACCTGATCGATTCCAAGCCGGAGCCTCCGAAACGGTTTATGCCGCCTCAGATCACGAAGGTCGAGGGAACCCGGCTGAAGCCCGAGGCCTACCAGGTCTTTCTGGAAACTCAGGGTACGGTTCGCCCCAGAACTACCAGTGTGATCATTCCCGAAGTGAACGGACGTGTCATTTCGGTATCGCCCAACTTCCGCGACGGAGGCTACTTCGAGAAAGGAGAAGTCCTCCTGACGATTGACCCGGTGAACTACGAAACAGCCCTGATCATTGCAGAGAGTTCCGTGGCCCAGGCCCAGCGTGCGCTTGAGGAAGTGAAAGTCGACAGCAAGCAGGCCGTGGAAAACTGGCGCCGGATGGGGAAGACCGCTGAACCAAGCGACATGGTAAAGAAGGTTCCGCAGTTGAAAGAAGCAGAAGCCCGGCTGATGGCGGCGGAGGCTGAAGTGGAAAAAGCCAAGCGTGATCTCGAGCGTACCGAAATTAAGGCCCCCTTCGCCGGCCGTATCGTCGAGCAGATCGTCGATGTGGGTCAGTATGTTTCTCCAAATACCCAACTGGGAAGAGCCTTTGCCACCGATGTGATGGAAGTCCGCCTTCCATTGACCAATCAGGAACTCGCTTTCGTGGATCTTCCGGAAACCTACCGTGGAGAATCGCAGGCTGAGATTGAAAAGGAGATACGCCAGGCACCCGCTGTTCATATTACCGGAACGATTGGGAATCATGTTGGTCATTGGGATGGTAAGATTGTCAGGGTCGATAGCTCAATTGATGAAATGTCCCGACAGTTGTTTGTCGTAGCGGAGGTGAATGATCCCTATCGCTACGAAAAGGGAGATGATTCTCCGCCACTGAAAATCGGTATGTTTGTTGATGCCCTGGTCAAAGGAAACGAGATCGAGAATGTATTCGTCCTTCCGCGCCAGGCGGTGCGCGTGGGAGGGGAAGTGATCGTGATTCAGGAAGACAACACGATTCGTCGCCAGCAGGTAACCCCGATCTTTTCAGAAGAAGAGCAGATCGTGATTCCCGCCGAGGGCGGGGGGCTCAAAGAAGGTGAAGTGGTTTGCCTGACCCCGCTGGCCTATCCTGCGAATGGCGCCAAGGTTCTGCCAACCATTGATGGGGTGACTCCTGATGTTGAAATGCCGGGCGAAATGTTCGGAGGCAAGGGGAAAGGAAAAGGCGGCAAAGGAAAAGGCGGCAAAGGAGCGAAAGGGAATGATGAGGCGATCGGAAAAGGCCCTGCTTCACCCAAGCCTGCGGAAACGGCACAGAGTTCCTGAGCAAACACTTTGAGAGAGACCAGAACTCAGATGATTGCCTTCTTTGCCAGAAACGGAGTCGCCGCGAACTTGTTGCTCGTGGCGATTATTCTGGCAGGACTTGCGGCCATTTTTTCAAAGCGTATTCCGCTGGAGGTTTTTCCGGAGCAGGAGTCCCGCAACATTTCGGTCTCTGTGCCTTATCGCGGTGCGACGCCGGAAGAGGTCGAAGAGTCCGTGGTGATTCGAATCGAGGAGGCTATCGCCGATGTCGAAGGCATTGAGGATATGATTTCCACGGCGAGTTCCACCGGGGGAACAGTTTCGATCGAGGTCGACGAGGACTACGATCTTCGCGAGGTTCGTGACAATATCGAATCACGCGTGGATGGCCTCGCCGATTTCCCTCCGGGAGAGGCAGAGAGCGTGACGATTCGCCAGGCGGAGCCCAGTCGGTGGGTCATCAGCGTTGTCGTAAGCGGGGATCTGAATGAGCACGATCTCGTTGCCCTCGGGGCCCAGGTTCGGGATGAACTGGTGGGGCTCAACGAGATAACGAGTGCCGAGTTGCAGGGGGTTCGCCCCTATGAAGTTGCCATCGAGATCGATGAAGATGCCCTGCTGAAATACAACCTGACCTTCAATGAGGTGTCACAGGCCCTGCGCCAGTCATCGATTGATTTGCCGGCCGGAACCCTGGAGACGGTTTCCGGTGAGGTGGTACTTCGAACTAAGGGACGGGCCTACAACAAGGAGCAATTTGAGGCGATTACGCTGGTGGCGCGCCCGGATGGAACCCGCATTACCGTAGGCGATGTTGCAATCGTCAAAGACGGGTTCGATGAGAATCCTTTTGTGGCTCGTTTTAACGAGAAGCGTTGTGTCCTCGTCGCGGTGTTCCGCGAGGGCAATCAAAGCGCGATTCGGATCGCCGACGAGGTGAAGGGTTTCATGGAGGAATACCGGGGGCGACTTCCCGCGGGTGCTGAGATTGAGTATTGGAGCGATTCGTCACGCATTGTGAAAGGGCGATTGAACACGCTGCTCGACTCATTCTGGAAGTCGATGGTCTTTGTCTTCATTCTCCTGACTCTGTTCCTGCGCCCGAGCCTGGCGCTTTGGGTCGTGATCGGCATTCCGGTCTGTTTCATGGGCGCTTTCGCCCTGATGCCCTGGCTGGATGTTTCGATCAATATCGTGAGTCTCTTTGGCTTTATTCTTGTCCTCGGTGTGGTGGTGGATGATGCCATCGTGACGGGTGAGAATATCTACACGAGACAGAAAGATATCGATGATCCGGTCGAGGCAGCGATTAGGGGGACTCACGAAGTGACGCTGCCGGTTGTCTTTGGTGTGTTGACGACCATGCTGGCCTTTGTTCCGTTGTTTTTTATGTCGGGATTCCAGGGCTCCTGGATGGCTCAGATTGCGACCATTGTGATCGTGGTGTTGGCGTTCTCATTGATTGAATCAAAATTCATTCTGCCGTCTCACCTGACCCACACTCCGCGAAAGTGGATGCGAGCCCTTGGCCTGTTCTTTCTCGGTCGACGCCTCACTGATTTCTTCGGCAAACTCTATGAGGGCTTTTCCAAATTTCAGGTAGCTGTTGCGGGGAGTCTAGAGTGGTTTGTCAGGACGGTTTATCAGCCGAGCCTCAACTGGTCACTGAAGAATCGATACCTCGTGCTGTCGATCTTTATTGCCAGTCTCGTCATCCTTGTGGGCGCCTTTCAAGGTGGGCGCATCAAGCAGGTCAGCTTTCCTCGAGTGGAGAGTGAGCGTGCGACCTGTCGTCTGACCATGCAGGAGGGGACGCCCTACGAGGTGACCGAGAAATATGTGCTCATGATGGAGGAAATCGTCCTCGATATGAAGAAGAAGCACGTAGACCCGAATGGTGTGTCCGTGATCGAGGATGTCTTCACGAGTATCGGTGGCCAGGGAGTGTCTTCTTCCAAAGGACGGAGTGCCGCAGGCCGCAGTCACCTCGGTGAAGTGGTGTTTTATATTCGGGCCCCGGAAGATCGGGATTACGACATGGGGGCTCGCGAGTTGGCGACTGAGTGGCGCGAAGAGATTGACAGGCGGGGCGGTATCGTTGGTGCCAAGCAGCTCTATTTTCGTGCTGAGATCGGGCGGGGCCGCGATCCCATCGAGGTTCAGTTGCGAAGTAAGAATGGAGATGATCTCACCGCAGCGGCAGCGCAGGTTCGTAAAAAGATGAGTACCTACGATGGGCTCTTTGATGTGTCCGACAACCTCGACGAAAGCCGTGATGAGATCCAACTTTCGATTCGACCGGAAGCTGAGCAATTTGGCCTGACGATGTCGGATCTGGCACGGCAGGTTCGACAGGCCTTTTTTGGTGAGGAGATCCAGAAGATCCAAAGAGATCGCGACGAGGTCCGTGTCATGCTTCGTTATCCCCTGGAGGATCGTCAGTCAGTGGCCGCACTGGAGGACATGATGATCCGGACCGGTGACGGCAGGGCGGTTCCATTCACCTCGGTCGCCGAAGCGAAGATCGCCCAGAGTATGCCCCGCATTGAGAGAATTGATCGCAATCGGGCTGTGGAAGTTTCAGCGGATGCTGATAAGGAAGTGGCCGACCTGGATGCTATCCGTGCCGACCTTTCTGAATGGATGCCGAGTGTCTTGGCTCAGTATCCGGGAATGAATTTCAGTTTTGAGGGCGAAGCCCGTGAGGAGAGGGAGAACTCCAGCAGCATCACTGTTGGAATGTGCCTGATTGTCTTCGGCATTTACGCCATGCTGGCGATTCCATTCCGGTCCTACACCCAACCACTCATGGTGATGTCGGTGATTCCTTACGGACTGATTGGTGCGGTGTTAGGTCATCTCATCGAGGGATGGTTCCGCGGCGAGCCCGGAGGGATACCACTCAGCTTCCTGAGTTACTTCGGGATGCTGGCCTTGTCGGGTGTGGTGGTGAATGACAGTCTCGTTCTCGTGGATTACATCAACCGCCGACGAAAAGCGGGGGACACGGTGTTCAAGGCAGCCAGTAGCGCCGGGGCGGCTCGTTTTCGGGCCATTATTCTCACTTCGGCTACGACCTTTGCCGGCCTGTTCCCCTTGATCCGGATGCAGGAAACCCAGGCTCAGTTTCTTATCCCAATGGCCATCAGCCTTGGATACGGCATTTTGTTCGCCACCTTGATTACCCTGATCCTCGTTCCGGTGAACTACCTGGTGATGAACGACATCTCAGTCGGTTTTAAGCGAATCTATGGGAAGAGTGAAGAAGCTGACTCTTCCGGGTTGGAGCCTTCCAGCGCCTCCTGAACGAAGCGGGCTGGTTATTCCGCCGCTTTAGGAAGCGAGAGCGACTCGATGTGAAGTCGGCAGCGCAGGAATTGGATTTCGTCTTCCGGTGCCGGAATCAGGATCGTGGTCTGAGTTTTCCTGAGTCCGAAGAGCTTGTCTGAAAGAGCCGCTTCAAAAGGCTGGAGTTGGGTGGTCCACTCGGTCATGCGCTGGCGATATTCTGCTGTAGAAGCGCTCGCTTCGCGAGAGGGGACAGAGGGGCCGTATTCGCCGGAAAGACGGGCTTCATCAATGATAAAGCCGTAGGGGTTGCCAATGTCGAGTGTGATGCGAGTGCCGGCGTCGGACTTTTCAGCGGAGACGAAATTCACGAGGAATGCACCGTATTCAGTCCTCATCACCGAAGCGGCTTTGGAGCCGATTTTGAGATGGGCGACGGAGCTTTCGGACTGACCTCCGGTCAGGCCGTCAGTAGTCACGTCGGCGTTCTCCACCAGCATGACAAAGCTGATCACTTCAAGCTGGTCCCGCGAGTCGGCTGTCATCTCGACATCGAAGGTGGTCCAGGTCAGGGGCGCCAGCGGCTTGGTGACGCGAAATTCAAAGGGAGTCAGCGATTCCTGCCAGGCGCGAATCTTCGGATTGGCGAGGCTGTATTCCTCACCTTCGGCAAGCTCGGGAGTGCCTCCGCCATGGCTGCCGCGCAGGGTGAACTGATTGATTGAGAAGCCGTAGGGATTGCCAATGCTGATATGAGCGTCGTACCCACCCCGCTCAATATTGATGTCGAGTCCATCAATTCGAACGAGGAAGGTGCCGTGATCAGTATGGAGAAGAGTGTGGCCGGTCATGCCGGCCCGGAGATACACGATCTGATTGCCGCGGGAACCCAGCGTGCGAACCGCGTCGATCGAACGCTCCAGGCTGCCGAGGCGATCGGAAAACGAACCGTCTTCCTGGGAGAAGCCAATCTTGGTTTCGGCTGTGATGACACGCGTCTTCAGGTCGGCAACTTCGTCACGGGTATCCGAGCGCACTTCACGAAGCTCAGCTTCGAGGCGGTCAATGCGTTCCTGGGTTTCCTTGTCGCAGCCGGAAAGCACCAGGCATGAGGAAACCAGGAGAAGTGCCCGGAACAATGCGGATTCAGTCATCAGGGAAAGGTTAAACGAGGGAACGGTAGAGGATCAACGCGGAATGTCTACTGTCGCTTCAGGATTGTGGGGACAGAGAGCACTCCGGTCGCGCTGACGTGGCGAATAGCAACTTCGTCAGGACGCTTTGGCATCTTGTAGATCGACTCGCTCGCCGGCATGAGCCGCAGGGTCGTCCACTTGTTGCCGTCCTTCACCTGGATCAGGCGCCAGCGGGCGTCAGAGGCAGGTTTGAATGAAAGGGTGAGTCCATTGCCCTCTTCAATCGGAGCAACGTAAACCGGGCCAGGTTGGCCGGCGCCGTTCCATGGGGTTGCCGGGGGAATAGCGGTCTCGGCGTAGGCGCTGCGGAGTTTTCCACGGAGGCCGTCACGGTCGTCTTTGATCGCTTTAATACTCCAGTGAATGTGGCCGGGACCCATGCGAGAGGCATATTTTCGTGTCACATCGATCTGGCGGATGGACTCGGTGGCAGGGCGGCCTTTGTCCTCGGAGCTCATGATTCGGTTCGAAGCAATGCCGGGGAAGAGATGACGCTGTTGCAGGTTTTGCTCCGCCCACCACTTGTTCAGTGCGGTGAAACTCTGGTCCGGCGGATCGATTCTCCAGTAAAGCTGGGGGGAAAAATAGTCGAGCCAGCCCTGCTGCAACCATTTGCGTGAGTCGGCGAAAATGTGGTCATAGGCATCAAGACCTGCCTTGGTTGAACTGGGATATCCGGGGCGCCAGATTCCGAACGGGCTGATTCCAACTTCGACCCAGGGCTTCGTTGATTTGACGGAGGCGTAGAGATCCGAGACGAAGGCATTGATGTTGTTTCGACGCCAGTCGCGGAGCTCTAGCTTTCCACCCTTGGCGCGGTAGGCCGAATAGGAAGCGGAATCATTAAACTGATCCTGGGGGCGGCCGTTGACGGTTTTGGGGTAGGGGTAGAAGTAATCGTCGATGTGAACAGCATCCACATTGTAGCGTTTCGTAACGTCGACCATCACGTCGATGGCTCGCTTCCGAATAGTTTCGGAAGCCGGATTGCCCCACTTCATGGATCCGGCGGAGAGCATGAGTGACGGGTGTGTTTTTGAAATGTGTCGTGATGATTTGTTAGAACGTTCTGTCGCGCTGGCGCGAAAGGGGTTGAACCAGGCATGCAGTTCGATGCCTCGCTTGTGCGCTTCGTTAACGGCGAACTCAAGCGGGTCGTAGCCGTCGGAAGGGGCCTTGCCCATGCTTCCAGTTAGGAAGAAAGACCAGGGTTCGAGGTCTGACTTGTAAAAGGCGTCGCACTCGGTCCGCACCTGCAGAATCAGTGCGTTCAGGCCGGTATCAGCAGCGGTGTCGAGCAGGGCGACAAGTTCGGAGCGCTGTTGGCTGGGCGCCAGTGTGTTCTTCGAGGGCCAGTCGATGTTGTGCACGGTAGCGATCCAGGCAGCCCGGAATTCGCGGCGGGGCTCGGGGACGCGGCTCTTGGTTGGCAGGTATTCCGCTGATGCCTGGGAGCAGATCAGAAGAAGGACTGCGACGAGAAGTGAACGGGTAACGGGCTCGTTCATGGGATACTTAACAAGTGTTTAGTATAACGCCCGCATCTCAGGCGGCAAACAGTATCGTAAACGGGGAAACGGGCGTTCGCGGGACCTGATAGGGGCTATCAGGGTTCAAAAAGAGTGAATTTTCGGACAAGCGCCTGGTCCTGCGCGCTTAGTTCGGAGAGTGAAACCGTGAAAACGCGGCCATCCGTGCGACGGCGAAAGGTGATCTCTTCAGCGGAAGGGCGGGCGAGAAGGGTGGCCTCAATCGAACG
>JABSSQ010000058.1 GCA_013213905.1 Verrucomicrobiales bacterium
CGGGAGAGGCAATGGTAGTAACACAGCCCTTTTTCTCTGATGCGCGCCTGCCTCATGACCCAAATAGTGTTCCAAAGAACACTATTTGGCAAGGCGCTTGTTCAATAGATAACCTGTCCCTGTGACCAGTCCCTGTGACCACTGTGTCCCTGTGACCAGCTGTGACCAGCTGTGACCATGGGAATGCCAGGCTACGTTGAGAGAGACAGAAACCCGAATCGTGGACTGTGTTTTGGAAGGGTGGCAATTTTTTACCACCCATGTCTTGACCTACTATAACCCGGGTGGTAAAAAAATTACCATGCCAGCCAAAAACTCCGGTTCAACCGATGCCAATAACACATCCTCTGATCACGCTGAACTCAGCGCCAGAGAGCGTCAGATTATGGCAGTGGTCCATCGCAAGGGGCAAGCATCTGCCAGGGAAATAGAAGAAGGGATTGAGAATGCTCCCTCCTACTCAGCAGTTCGGGCACTGATTCGTATTCTGGAACGCAAAGGGCACCTGACACACCAGTCGATCGAAGGCCGTCATATTTATCGCAGTGCTATCGAGCCGGAAGAGGTCCGGGCATCTGCAATGCGAAGTTTGCTAGAAACCTTCTTCGACAACTCAGCTGAGAAAGCAGTCAACGCACTACTCAGCGACAAAGAACTAGCCATTTCTGACGAAGAACTGGATCGCCTCGAGTCAGCCATTGAGCAGGCCCGCTTGAGAGAACGAAGAAGCCAAAGAAAAGCCGCTAAAACTCCGGCTTCAAGAAAGAGCCCGCGCCGATAGGCCTTTCAGTCACCAATCGATAGAACTTACATGATTGATCTTTCATCCGAATTCCTCGAACTGAAGGGCCCTGCCTGGTTGCTGGTTCTGCTTGGCAAAACGGTCGTGATCGTTGCCTTCACTTTTCTCGTTCAGCTGTTGGTCAGGAATTTATCAGCTGCCAATCGTCACGCCATCTGGCTGGTCTGCTTCGCTTCTCTGGCAGTCGTTCTCGTCGTCAGCTCGGGTTTGAGCCAATGGCGCCTGGAAATCGAGTCAGGTTGGCTACCCATTCGGAAGGGCAACATCGCCGAGACTCACCGCTCCAACACCGGCTCTGAACCGGCAAGCCAACACGAAACAGTCGAAGGTTCCGATTCAAGAAAACCCGTTTACCCAGCGCCAATAGAACCTCCGCAGGATGCAACGAACTCGACTGAGCCTTCTACGACAATACCAGTCGCTGGGAACCCGTCGCCAAACCAGTTGGCCACCGCACTTCCCTCTCCTGAAGAACGCTCATTATCCCTCATCGGTCATTTGGTGATCTGGCTCTGGCTGCTCGGAGCGATCTTACTGATTGCTTACCAATCCGCGGGTTACTTGGTCTTATTGAAGCGGTTTCGAAACAGGCATTCAGGCGCAGCCCCACTTCTGGATACATTGGATCCGGATACCATCAACCGCCTGAACCGAAGCAAAGCAGAGGTTCGATCGCACCCCCAGGTCAGAATCCCATTCACTTTTGGTTTTGTTCGACCGCAGCTCTTACTTCCGGAAGACTGGAGTCACTGGTCATTGGAAAAACAGAAGTTCGTGTTCTGCCATGAACTCGCCCACATCGAGCGCCGTGATTTCATCGCCTCATTCTTCTGCCGATTCATTGCATCTCTGCTTTGGATGAACCCATTAGTTTGGCTGGCTCTTCGCCAGGCAGCTCAACTTCGCGAGCAGGCCTGCGATGACGCCGTGATCCGGGAAACGAATCGCTCGTCGGAATACGCAAAAGTGCTGACATCAGTGATTCGAAGCAGCCGCGCCACAGCCCTTCCAAATAGTGCGGTGGGAATGGCAGCCGGCTTTGATCTGGAGCAACGAATCGCAGGCATCATTGCTCCAGGCCGAAATCGAAATCGGGTCGCGCGCTGGCTACTTCCAACAGGGATAGGTTCCGCCTGCCTCGCCCTGCTCCTGGGCCTTTCGTGGCTCACCGACGGTAGGGCCGAGGTTACCGATCCTGGTACGTCTGAGGAAGAGAACAGCCCGTTTGCCGACTACCTCACAGATTTCGAGCGCAACCAACTGGGCGCGATCCTCGAGAACGTAGCGCTGCAACGGGAGCGACTAGAGAAGGGGCTACACTACACCGGAACATGGACCGGCGGCGTACTGAGAAGCGATACCAACCAGTGGGAAGAACTTCCCATTGCGATCGAGTTCGAAGTGTGGATGAAATCTGACACAACAGCACCTCGCTTTCGGACTGACTACCGGCCCAATGTGGTTCAATGGATTGACGGGTCATCGCCTTGGTCCATCGTTGATGAAACCGAATTCTCAGATGGCAATAGTGTTCTTCAGCTTCTGCATGAATCACCCGCAGAGGTAGAAAGCTATCGGAAGAGTCCTTCCGAAGCCTTCAGCACCGTACCGGGATTCGGCTTACTGGTTCACGCCGGAGCGACATGGGGCAGCAGATATAGGCATGAGAGAGGAAAAAATTCGCTCGAATTCAGTGCCAACCTGATGTCCACCCGCCCGGAACGGAATCCCGGGGACCATCCCCTACGCTTCGAATTGAGGCAAGAAGAGGTCGCCGGAGTCACTGGCATCGGACTGACAAGTAGAGCTGACACCCGAACTGAAACATGGTGGCTCGATCCCCAGAAAGGCTATGCGCTTGTCGGACGTGATCTTGAAGTCACCGGTGAGGGCTTGAATGGGACGGCTCGCGGCTTCCGATTTCGAAGCCGCATCCTTGAAATGCGTGAGATCGAAGACGGCTTCTGGTTTCCGGTTCGAGGGGAATTTCTGCTCGAACGCTTCGACCAGGATGGCGTTGTGAAGCAATGGGATCGCCACTACGAATTCCAGACGGCAACCTACCTCTCCGATCTTCCAGACACTTTCTTCGAGAAGCAGCAGGTTGTCGCAGCGCTCGAGATGAATCGGGAAGAAGGCAACAATACAAAGGAAGAGCCGCCCACCGCTGAAGAAAACGCGCCTGCCAAACTTTCTGCCAGCGGGATTGTATTGGACGAAGCCGGGGATCCGGTGGAAGGCGTCGAAATTCAATTTCGGAAAGTGTCCGGCAGGTCGATGAGCAATTCTAAGAAGGCCACGACGGGACCTGACGGCCGCTGGACTCTTCCCGTATCGAGAGCCTTCATCGACAACGTCTCTGTGAAATTGTCCCATCCTGATTTTGCGTCTGATTCCTACTTTTACAATTTCCGTGAGCGAGCCTTGCAACCCTACGAAGCCCTGCTCGACGGTTCCGCCACCCTGGTCATTCGGTCAGGCGTGCGGATGTCTGGACGCATCATCGGACACGACGGTGAACCGGTAGAGAATGCAGAGGTCATGGTCGTTCGCGATCGCCATGGGAGCAACTTCCCGAACGCGAGGACTGACAAGGAGGGCTACTACGAGATCCAATCTCTCGATCTTCGCCGCGCACAATGGAAGCAACTCTACGTCACCGTACTGGCCGCCAATCAGGGGCCGGTGATGCGCACGCTTGATTATGATGTCGACGACCCGAGCATCGAGGCCGACTTTGTCATGCCAAAGCCTCAAACTTTTCGGCTGCGAATCGTCGACCGAAAAGGGCGCCCCCTATCCGGGGTAGCTGTCTATGCCGACCGCTGGCGGGAAGAAACAAGGACGCTCGACTTCGCTGCCAGCACAAACAACGAAGGGCGAATCGTCTGGCGAAATGCCCCTGACGATGAAGTCAGGTTCGACATTCTCAGTCGACAACAGACGCTGCGCCGGGTGCCTATGACCGCAAGCACCGAGGAAGTTGTGTTAGTTCTCGAACCGGCCCTGGAGGTGACCGCGTCGGTGAATGATAAAAAGACCGGCAGGCCAGTAAACAACTTTCGAGTCACCATGGGTCGCAACAGCAGCCCCGGGCGAGGACTTACCTACTGGGAAAGTCGAACTGCGGAGGATTGCATCGACGGAACCTTCAGCCGAAAGGAGGATACCATCGGATTCGAATACTTTTATCGAATCGAAGCCCCTGGGTATGAAGCCTTCGAAACAGTCGGAACGATCGCCGATCGAAACCAGCTGGCGCTCGACGTCCAATTGACTCCGAAGTGAGTGCCAAATAAAAAAGGTGGCGCTGCAGCCCCCCCTACAACCCGGGGCGATGCGCGGTGACAACCGACCGGAGGGAGATAGCCTGCCTGCAAGGCAGGAGCGAAGCGTCAAAGCGGCGGGGTTGAAAAAGCGAATTCCTAGCAGATCATCCCATGAAAGACTTCGAGCTTGCGCATGAGCGACACAAAGAACTCCTTTTCATTCGGCCCGAGAATGAACCGTCGATCGACCACGCGGGAGAGGCAATGGTAGTAACACAGCCCTTTTTCTCTGATGCGCGCCTGCCTC
>JABSSQ010000059.1 GCA_013213905.1 Verrucomicrobiales bacterium
CATGCCGACTACGCGATCAAAGCAATGAAGGCAGGGGCGCATGTCTTTCTTGAGAAGCCGATCGCCGAGACGGTGGCGGAGGCTGAGGAAGTGGTTCGCGTGGCGAAAGAAACGGGCAAAGCAATCACGATCGGTTACATCCTGCGGGTTCATCCTTCCTGGATGGAATTCGTGAACCAGGCTCAGCAGCTCGGGAAGCCGCTCGTGATGCGGATGAACCTGAACCAGCAGAGTCACGGGGATAACTGGCAGACCCACAAGAATATCATGTCATCTCTTCCGCCGATGGTGGATTGCGGTGTGCATTACATCGATGTGATGTGCCAGATGACCGAATCGAAGCCGGTGCGCGTCAGTGCGATCCAGGCTCACCTTTCTGATGAAGTTGGCGACCAGTGCAACTACGGCCAGATGCAGATCACGTTCGAAGATGGTTCTGTGGGTTGGTATGAGGCAGGCTGGGGGCCGATGATGAGCACAACGGCGCACTTTGTGAAGGACGTGGTCGGCCCGAAAGGTTGTGTCAGTATCGCCGCCAAGGAAGGTGAAGGGAAGGAAAGCGACAATGTGGATTCCCACACCCGTACCGAGAGCCTGCTGGTGCATCGTGGAGCTCTCGATGAAAACGGCGCCTTCGTGGAGCCGGATCGGTACATCGATCTTGAAGACGAGCCCGGGCACGATGATCTTTGCGAACGGGAACAGGAATTGTTTCTCAAGGCGATTCGGGGCGAGGTCGATATGACCCGCCACATCGAAGACGCATTGAACAGCCTGCGAATTGTTCTGGCAGCACAGGAAGCCGCCGAGCAGGGCAAATGTATTGAATTGTGAGGGGAGCCAACCACACCATCTCGCGCCAGCCGCTTTGGAGAAAGGTGGCCGATGCGATTGAAGCTGACATTGCCAGCGGGCAATGGGCCGGCACCTTGCCCGGTGAACACCAGCTGACCAACCACTATGGTGTGGGTCGCCGTTCCATTCGATCCGCCCTGCAGAGGCTCGAGGAAAACGGCGTCATCGGAACCAGTCCCGGAAAGCCCCGCCAGATTCTTACGAAAGCCGAAGGAGGAACAGCAGCCTCCGTGGTCCCTGATCATGTGCTGCTGATCAGTCCCTACGCTGAGGAACAGGGAATCACGAGGTCACGCATTCTCTTCAATCGGACTTTCCAGGAGTTGAGCAAGCGTGGCATTCAGCTCGTGCCAAGACGAATTGAAGTCAAGACGGCCAAGGCGCTCAATCGCAACCTGGGCCAATTGAAGGAACAGTTTCCGCGTTCGGTCTGGTTGTTGCACGACTGCTCGGGAGCGGTGCAGCGATGGTGCTACGACAACGGGGAGCGGGCCCTCGTGCTGGGCGGGCGTGATCCGAAGGTCTCCTTCACTTCGGTAGACATGGATGCCGAGGCGGTCATTGACCAGGCCATTCAACGCTTTGGGGCGGCCGGTCACGATGCTTCCAACATCATGATGCTGATGCGTCGCGATCCGGGGAAACTGAACCAGCGGGCCTGCGACCTCTTTGTGGAAACTCTCAAGCAGCGAACGCTCGAGAAAGCGTCAGAGGTGAAGAAACGGATCCTGCTTCACGATAAGGCCAACCTGATCGATTTGCTGCGGGATCGTCTCGGTCGCAACGATCCGCCCACGGCCCTGCTTTGCTGGCGAACCCATGATGCCATTCGCACGGTGACCTTTCTGACCCACCAAGGAGTCTCGATCCCGGAGAATCTTTCGGTGATCAGCTGCGGCAGTTCTCCCACGATGGAGTTTATTCATCCGGCTATTACCCGGTTCCTGAGTCCGACCGGAGATTACGAACGCTGTTTCCTTCGCCAGCTGATCCAGCTGCTGGAAGGGGATGGCGCAAGCGGACGGGATTATCGGTTCGTTCCAGAGTTCCTCGACGGGATGACAGTGACCCGTCCCCAGTCGGCGAAGTGAATTTCCGCCGGGGTGTGCCAAAGAGGGACAGGGGCAGGCGAGTTGTGATTTGTCGGCCGACGCGGTTTCATTTCCGGCAACACACAAGCCTGAAGTCATATGATCACGCCTGTCCTTGATCCCGGATTTGTTCCCGCTGCGTTGTGGAATCGTGACTTTCGCAAGGAAGTGAAAGAAGATCCTGACTCCAGGGAACTGGCCATTTCAATCTCACGGCCGGACGGAGTGACGTTTCGCTACGAAACAGAAATTCTCAACCCGGTGAACGGTAACGTGGCGCTCAACTTTTGCTATGTGGAACGACTGTTGAAATTTTTGCTCTGGGCCAAGGGCGGTAGTCGTGTCTTGATCTATGGTGACGATGCGTTGACCGCACGCCTGGCGGAATCCTACTCCGGTGACGGAGCCCGACAGTTCGATAGTGATACTCTTGGGCACAAGGTCTTTGGTGAGGCGATTACCTTTTTACCTGCCGGGAAAGAAGAGCTGCCGGATGAGAGTCAGAGCACCGTGGCCCTGGGCCGCAATCTGGACGGTTGCCGGATCGGGTTTGATCTCGGTGGATCGGATCGCAAGTGTGCGGCCTTGATTGATGGCGAGGTGGTGTATTCAGAAGAAGTGGAGTGGGATCCGTATTTCCAGGAGGACCCCCGTTATCATTACCGTGGCGTGTTGCATTCCCTGATGACGGCGGCGGGACATCTGCCGCAGGTGGATGCCATTGGAGGTTCGGCAGCCGGTGTCTACATCAACAACCAGGTTCGGCTGGCGTCGTTGTTTCGCGGGGTGACCGACCACGACACCTTCAAGTCCAGCGTTGAGCCGATGTTCACCGACCTGATGGACAAACACTTTCCAGAGACACCGTTCGAAATTGTGAATGATGGTGATGTCACGGCTCTGGCAGGGGCCATGAGTCTCGAGACCCACGGTGTCATGGGAATTGCCATGGGTACCTCTGAAGCGGTGGGTTATGTCGATTTGAATGGCCAGGTCACGCCTCGGTTGAACGAGTTGGCTTTTGCTCCGGTGGATTATCGTGACGGCGGTCCCGTTGACGAATGGTCAGGAGATGAAGGGTGCGGCGCCCAGTTCTGCTCGCAGCAGGCAGTGGCTCGGCTCACGGGGAAAGCTGGCTTTGATTTCGGGGAGCTGTCGTTTCCCGAGCAATTGATCGAAGTGCAGAAAGCGATGGAAGGCGGTGATGAGCGGGCGGTGAAAATCTACGAAACACTAGGGACCTGCTTCGGATACAACGTGGCGCACTACGCGGAGTTCTACGACATCAACACACTCATCATCATGGGACGGGTGACGTCAGGCTCGGGAGGTGATTTGCTGATCGACCGGGCTCGCGAAGTGTTGCAGTCTGAATTTCCTGAGTTGGCTGAGACGATTCAGCTCACGATTCCCAATGAGAAAATGAAACGGCACGGTCAGGCTATTGCAGCGGCGTCTCTGCCGGCATTAAATCCCAATTGATCTTATGAAATCCCCATTTCGAATTTTCCTGAGCCTTGGCATCGTCTTGTCGCTTCATATTTCCGCCGGTGCTGAAGATGTCCCGGAAGGATTTAGGCCTTTGTTTAACAGTAAGGATCTCTCCGGCTGGTTTGGTCGCAAGACTGAAGATCCGGCGAAGCTCAAGGAGATGACGGCCGAGGAACTCAAGGCACACAAGGAGTCGACTCTCGACGATATCCACGCTCATTGGACCGTCGTCGATGGCGTGCTTCACAACGACGGCAAAGGTCTCTACCTGACCACTGACAAGGATTATGCCGACTTCGAACTTCGGCTCGAATACAAGACGGTAGCGTTGGCCGACAGCGGGATCTACCTGCGGGGTGTGCCCCAGGTCCAGATCTGGGATTCGACGGAGGATAAGAAATTCAAACTTGGTGCTGACAAGGGTTCCGGTGGGCTTTGGAACCAACAAGGACATGCCGGGCAAGGATCCACTGGTTCTCGCCGACAAGCCCTTCGGTGAGTGGAATCAGATGAGCATCACCATGGTGGGGGAATATGTGACCGTCTACCTGAACGGTAAGCTGGTCGTCGATCACGCCAAGATGCGGAACTACTTCAAGCCGAAGGAGCCGATCTACGAGTCAGGACCTATCCAACTGCAAACCCACGGTGGTCAGATTTCGTGGCGGAACATCCACATCCGTGAGTACTCGGAAAAGGAAGCGAAGGCTTACCTCGCCTTGAAGGGCGAGTGAGCGGTAAGGCTTCAAACAGGTTACTTCGACGTGAGAAGGAATCTTAATCCGTCGGCACGCTGTCGTCAGTATGCTCGCTGTCCGAGAGCCGTTCGACGCTCACGTGGACCTGCATCCCGCTGCGGCCGATCCCATTGTAGACGCCGGTGACGGGTGCGACATCCCTGTAGTCCCGCCCCCTCGCCAAAATAATGTAGGTCTCATCGGTTACTTTGTTGTTGGTGGGGTCCAGGCCAATCCAGCCGACACCGTCGATGAAGACCTCGACCCAGGCATGTGAGGCTTCCGAGCCGCGCATGCTGTTATCGCGAGTGGCATCAAAAAAGTAACCGCTCACATAGCGGGCCGGGATGCCAATGGCGCGGCAGAAAGAAACCATCGCATGAGCAAAATCCTGACAAACGCCCTGCTGGTTTTTGATAACTTCGGAAGCGTGGGTCGAAACGGTCGTGGCACCTGACTGGTAGTCGTAGTTCTCGAAGATGTACTCCATGATGCAATAGCTTGTCTGGAAGACATCTTCGGAAAAACCCTGGATATCGAGCGCCTCTTTCCAGATCTCCGGTGTGCGTTCGACGTAGGCGCTGTCCTGGATGTAGGTGTAGCACTCTTCCATCGAGCGGCATTTACCGAGGTGACCGTGGTGAAAACCAAAGGGCAGGTTGTCACAGTCGACTTTGTTGCGCGTGGTGACGATGGCGCGACTTTCAATCGTGAGACGGCTGTGAGGCTCAGGTATCTCAAAGTGATTCACCTTGTTGCCATTGAGGTCGATGTAGTGGGTCAGCTTTCCTGCGGGAAGGACTGAGATAAAACTCGACTCACAGGTTTGAAAGCTGTTGTCCGGTGGGCAGAGACGAACCTCGTTCACGCTGTCGATGACAGGTGACGTGTAGATGTATTCGGTTCGGTGGTGTACGCGAAGGCGCATCAGCAATTCCTGGGGTGAGAGTTTGCACTTATTGCTGTTGTTGCTGCCATTGCAACCGCCAGTTTTCGGGGCCTGCAATGTTCTGCACCTCCGAAGGAAGGAGGACGTAAGTCTCAAAAACCCGCTGGCCGATTTCGTTAATCTGGGTTTGAAGATCGTCGATGTACTGATGCAGGCCGATGCTGAGCACGTTGTCGACATTGGAGAAGTTCATCTGGGCGAGGACACTTCCGGTGACTCGCTCGGCTTCGTTGGCGAACGACCCGCCCGGCATGCCGGAAATGGCGTGGAGAAGTTCGTCCGTCTGCCTCAGGCAGAACCTGACTGAACGGGGGAATGAGTTTGAGAAGAGGAGAAAAGCAAAAACATTCTCCAGCGTGACATCGCCTCGAAATTCACTGCGGAAAGCAGCGAGACCCGAACAGGACCTGAGAACAGAGATGAGCTTGGCCCGGTCGGTTTCGGACTCGTAGGTCAGCATGTCGAGGATTCGGCTGGTCTTGTCAGCTCGTTCGAGAAATTTGCCGACCTGGATAAAGTGCCAGCCTTCATCGTGGAGGATGGTGCCTTCAATGAGCCCTTCAAAGAGCAGGCAGAATTTAACGACTTCGCGGTAGAGAGAGCCGGGCTCCTGCAGCCAGAGCGTCTCGGCCTGCTCCGACTTCATAAAAAGATGCGCGCTGTTCAGTTCCAGCCACATTTCCTCCGAAATCTGGTCGCGCACCATGCGGGCGTTTTCGCGGGCGAGCGCAAAACAACGTCGAATCGAGTCGGGATTGGAGGACGAAAAGGTGATGAAACGCCCCACATCGAGGTCTTCGCCTTCGATGCCCGTGGCCTCTTCGTAGGTTTCGGTTGAGCAGATCGCATAGAGAGCGGACTGCCAGGCTTCGGCGTTATTGCTGAGACCTGTTTCGAGGGCACGATCGTGAACGACATCAACGAGGCGAGTCAGGTTTTCCGCCCGCTCCACGTAGCGACTGAGCCAGTATAAGCTGTTGGCAACTCGGGAAAGCATGGTGTTTTGATCAGGTTTTCAGGACCCACGTGTCTTTACTACCGCCGCCCTGGGATGAATTCACCACTAGTGAACCCTTCTTGAGCGCGACACGGGTGAGTCCTCCCGGAATGATTTCGATGTCATCGCCGTAGAGAATGAACGGGCGCAGATCGACATGGCGTCCCTCGATGTGGTGTTCGTCGCAGATGGTGGGATGGCGGGAAAGTGATACCACGGGCTGGCCGATGAAGTTTCTCGGGCACTCCTTGATCTTCTCGGCAAATTCTTCGCGCTCCTTCTTTGTGGAAGTCGGGCCCATCAGCATGCCGTAACCGCCGGATTCGTTGGCGGCCTTGATGACGAGCGATTCAAGATTCTCGAGCATGAACGTCATGTCCTCCTCGCGCCAGGCAAGGTAGGTGGGGACATTTTCGAGGATGGGGTCCTGGTCGAGATAGTAACGAATCATGTCAGGAACGTAGGCGTAGGTCACTTTGTCGTCCGCGACGCCTGTTCCAACAGCATTAGCGAGGGCCACGTTGCCGCGAAGGTAGCAGTCCATCAGGCCCGGAACACCGAGGACAGAGTCCTCCCGAAAAACAGTGGGGTCGAGAAAGTCATCGTCGAGTCGTCGGTAGATCACATCGACCTGGACCAGCCCCTTGGTGGTGCGCATGTAAACGAATCCATCGACCGTGATAAGGTCGCGGCCTTCCACGATCTCGATCCCCATCTTATGGGCGAGGAAAGTGTGTTCGAAATAGGCGCTGTTGTAGACGCCAGGTGTGAGTAGCACGCAGACGGGCGAATGGCCCGGGCGGGGGGAAAGGTTTTGAAGCGTCTTGAGCAGCAGTTCAGGATACTGGTCCACCGGGCGGACGGCGCTGTTCCGATAAAGAGTCGGGAACGCACGTTTCATTGCTTCCCGATTTTCCAGCAGGTAGGAGACGCCCGAGGGGCAGCGCCCGTTATCCTCAAGGACTAGATAGTTGCCATCGCCATCTCGAATCAGATCGGAGCCACAGATGTGAACGTAGATGTCCTTCGCCACATCGACGCCCACCATTTCGGGACGATAGTGAACGGCCGTTTTGACGACATCCTCGGGAATGATGCCGTCTTTGATGATCTTCTCTTCGTGGTAGATGTCGTGGAGGAAGAGATTGAGCGCGAGAATGCGTTGAGTCAGTCCCCGTTCCAGCAGCTGCCATTCGGAATCGGGAATGATCCTTGGGATGAGGTCGAAAGGAAAAATGCGCTCGGTGCCCTCGTCGTCCCCGTAGACGGTGAAGGTGATGCCCTGCTCAAGAAATCCATGGTCGACGCGGCGCTGCTTCTTTTCGAGCTCTTCGACTGAAAGATTCTCGAACCGGGTCTGTAGATTCTGGTAATGACCGAATACCGAACCATTGGATCCGGTGAACATTTCATCGAAGAAATCCTCTTTCTGGTAGTGTTGAAACATCTTTGACGGGGCTACATCCCTTTAATAGCAGGGGGCGTGCCAACCTTCCGGATAAGCCGATCCAACAGGGTTGGGTCAGCGAGGTAACCCTCTTGAGCATGAAGAATCCGCCCCTCGGCTGCGGCGGTCGTGATCGTGTCATCCGAGTGCATTGACGCCTCGGGCGAAACTCGGTAAGTGACTGTTTATGAACCAAATTCTCACCCTGCTCCTTCTGGCGTTGTTGGCTGGCTCTGCCAAAGCTGAAGACCGTCCCAATGTTCTTTTCATCGCGATTGACGATCTGAATCACTGGGTGGGGCATTTGGGGCGCAATGCCCAGGCCAAAACGCCGAATATCGACCGCCTGGCCGAGATGGGGGTCGCCTTTACCAATGCTCACACCGCGGTCCCGGCTTGCGAGCCCTCACGGTGCGCCCTGATGGGTGGTCGCCGTCCGTGGACGAGTGGCTGTTATTACAACGGTCACAAGTGGAAGGAGCACCAGGCGCCCGGTGAAGGCTTGAGCGCTCAGTTTTTAAAGGCTGGATATTACGTGGCCGGTGCCGGAAAGATCTACCACAGCATGGCGGCCTATCCGGAAGAGTGGAGCGAATACATGGACAACAAGGGCATGCACAGCAACGGCCCCGGCGTCGACAAGTATGACGGCTACCACGTCGAGAAAACGTTTCCTGACCTGAAAGATGAAGACATCGTCGACTGGCACTCGGCGGATTATTGCATCGAGCGGTTGGAGAAGGAGAGCGACGAACCGTTCTTTCTCGCCTGCGGCCTCTACAAGCCCCACCTCGCCTTTGTCGCTCCGCGGAAATATTACGAAGACTTTCCGCTCGCAGAGATTGAGTTGCCGCCGCACCGTGAGGATGATCTCGATGACATTCCCGAGGCCGGCGTAAAAATGGCCGGGCCGGATAAAGATCACGCCAAGTTTCTTAAGAGCGGGCGCTGGAAGGCGGCGATTCAATCCTATCTCGCGACCTGCGCCTACACCGATATGAATGTCGGCCGCGTGCTCGACGCCCTGGAGAACGGCCCTCACAAGGATAACACCATTATCGTGCTGTGGACCGATCACGGGTGGTCGCTGGGAGAAAAGCAGCACTGGCGCAAGTTTGCTCTCTGGGAAGAAACGACCCGGACCCCTTTGATCTGGGTCGTGCCCGGCATGACTGATGCGGGAAGCAAGTCCGGCCGCCCAGTAGACTTGATGAGTATCTATCCCACCCTTTGTGAATTGGCAGGGATTGAGATTCCTGCACACGTTGAGGGCACCAGCATCGTGCCGCTGCTGAAGGATCCTGGAGCGAAATGGAATCTCCCGGCCATCACAACTCATGGTCGCGGAAACCATGCCGTGCGAACCGAAACCCATCGCTACATTCGCTATGCCGACGGCAGCGAAGAACTTTATCACAACGCCGAAGATCCCTACGAATGGACGAACCTGGCTTTGAATCCCGAGTATGCTGCGGTGAAGGCGAAGATGGCGGAGTGGTTGCCAAAGGAAGAGGTTCCGCAGAAGAAGACTAAATAGTTCGGCCTTCGATCAGGCCGTGTCCCAGACCCTGGCAAGGGTGTGAAATTCACCGTTTTCACCAAACCGGTCCACTCCTTCCGGAAGCGATTCCATCAGCGCGCGATTGAAATGATCTCCGATTTGAACGGCATTCTTCGCATCAGGCGTGACGGCGGAAACCTCGCAGACGATGCTGGAGGCTTCGAGGTCGTCGATGAGTGATTCGTAGTCGGTGTGCCAAAGTGGAAAGGCGAGGGGAGTCGCCAGGTTTTTGGCGATTTCTTCGAACGCCTGCTCCCGCCATCCCCGGATATGTTCAAGATGGAGGTCTCCAAACACAAGGCGGGCAGGATTGGGAACAAGACTTAGCGCGGGGCGAACTGCATCTTCGTAGTCGCGGCCGGGATGAAGGGGAATGCCGAGTAGGGGGAGATTGAGATGCTGTGCCTGGCGAATGATGAGATCGAGATCCAACTCCTGGTGGGCGACTTTTCTCGGATGAGCATCAAATGTGGTGACCAGGACCGTTTGGTTTGAGGCGCTTCTTTGGATTTCACGTAGTGTAAGAAAGCTGTCTTTCCCACCGCTCCAGAAAAGGAGGTCCGCCGGGACAGTTGGATTCGTTAACGGATTGAGCCACGAAGCTTGCTGGATGAGATCGCCACGCCGATCTTCAGGCACATTCTCATGAGCGTAGGGGCAGTGACGGCAGCCGCTGCCGCAACACTTGCCGCGTGCCTCCAGGCCAGCCGAGGTGAAGACGAGAAAGCCGGAGTCCGGATCCTCGTAGAAGGTCTCGCCGTCGGCGATCGCGGCGTCGTGAAGTTTCCAGATGTCGGGATGAAAGCTGATGGATGATTGCAATTCAGTTAGTTGGCTTTGTCTAAACCTTCCAGGCTGACTTGTCGAGGCCTCGGAGTCTATGTCGGTCGTCGAGTGTATTGGCAAGATCGGCAGGTGGTTGAATCGATTGGTTTTAGCTGGAAATTTGATGGCAAATATAGGGAGAGATTCACACTCGGAATTTGCCTGTAATGAAAATAACCTGCAATAAAGGCAGCATTGTGATTGCGTCGGGTTATATGGAATGGCTCCGTCGCTTCGTGGGATCCTTCACCTGAATGGCTGTGCCGTCAGGCCAGTTGTTGGTTGGCAGCCTTGCATAAAGGTTGCTCTCACGTCCCAAAATTGCTGCAGAGGTGTGAGGATTTGCGATCCAGTGACGCGGGAATGCGAAAACGCTACCGCAAGTCAGTTGCATTTGTGAAAAACGGGGTTTAGGTGCAACTTATTGCAAGTGAGATTCGTTATCAATAGCGATCGCGCCTGCTTTTCCCTCCACCGCTTCCTGATGGCTGATACAGTTTCAGAGACCAAAGGCAACCCAGCCGACGCCGGCGACGACATCGTCGTGGTGTTTCCGGACGGAACGCGCGCTGTATTGGGTGAGGGAGAGTTTCGTTCCCTGGACGGTAAACTGCTTTTTGTCCGTAGCGGCAATCGAATCGAGATCCGTTGTCCCCGTAGTAAGTCGATTTACGGGGTGGAATGGGAATCGCTCGGTTTTGATTCTCAAGAGTCCGTCACTGCGCGGTCACTGCCTGTAGCCCCCGACTAATACTTTCGACAATCTAATCGAGTCCGGAGACCTGAGCGTCCGGAGGCCAAACATAAAGACAACAAACAAAATAAACATGAAATTGGATATTAAAAACATCCGTCGCCGCGCTCATCAGGCCGGCCTGACGCTCATTGAGCTCCTTGTCGTGCTCGTCATCCTCACCGGTATCGGCGGCTTGCTGATCCCGACTATCAGCAGCGCTCTTAGCCGTACTCACGTTGCGACATGTGCCCAAACCTTCCCTGAAGTTCACCAGATGATCCAGCGTGCTCAGCTTGAGTCCGGTAGTCTCGGAACAGCCTTCGATTCCGGTATGTATACCGGTACCGGAGATCCTGTGAACAACTCTACCGCAACCTTCACCGCAACTGGTGGAGGTGGCAACGGAACCGGAACTTTGGCTACAGACGCCCTCACTGCCAACGAAGTGGCTGGCCTTGCTGAAATCGGAATCACATCAGTGGTTGACCACGCCGCTGCTCCTACCAACGTCACCTTCAGTATCGACGGTGTGACTCGCGCTCTTGCAGCAAGCGAGGAAGTGATCACTCTCACTGATGCACAGGCTGGCGACATCTTCCTGCCTACTGGCGGTGGTGAGAAATACATCTGGCTTGGCATTGGCCGTGACTGGAGCCTTCTGGGCAACCTTGCTCCCGAGCCTCCGGCACACTTCGGTGACACTCCCGGTGCTCTGCCTGATGAAGTTCACTCTCGCTTCGGCATCATCGTTGAAGTGTTTGACACCGCTGACACTCCTGCTGAGTACAAGCGAGTCAGCTACTGCATCAACGGTAGTGATTTCGAAACCGCCGACAACCATGTCGAGGTTTACTGGGACGAGCTCAACGAGAGTTAAGATTCGTTTCAACTTGGTTTTTCTCTCGAGGCGGATACCCGGCCTGAGAGATGCCTGAAGACTCATTACGGGGGGCGCTCGGTTTCCGAGTGCTCCCTATTCTCGTTGCGACGAACTGCATTCAAGGCGGTTGATCATGAAGGTTGAGCGATTCGTATCGTCCCGAAAATCACTCCGTTTGGGAGTGATTTCCGGGGCGCTTAGGAAGCCGCAAAGTGGTCTGACTCTGGTGGAGTTGCTTGTCGTGTTAGTCGTTCTGGCTGCGCTGGGTGGCATACTCTCAGTAACTCTTTCGGATGGAGCCTCGCTGACCGGCACAGATGGGATCGAGCGGACCGATGAAGAGATCGCAACTCGTGCAACTATGACTGAGGTGCGCGACGCTATGATGGGGACGTCCTTATCGGAGCCTGGCTATTTTCAAGACACTGGTTCGCTCCCGGAACGTCTTGGCGGGTTGATCAGTCAAAGCGTTGCCGGGGAGGGCGATTTTGACCCAGCTCGTAAGAGAGGCTGGCGCGGTCCTTACGTCTACGACACCGGATCCCCCTACGAGAACTACGTCGAATCAGATGGCTCAGATAACTTCGATGACGATGGGGGGAATCCATACGGCCAGGCAGGAGATCCTGCCATTCTCGATGCCTGGGGAAAACCGCTCATTCTTCAAGAGTCAGCGAATGACGATGCCCGCCTTGTCTCGGCAGGGCCTAACCGGGTTCTTGAGACTGATCCGGATAATAGCGTCGATGCTAATCGTGGCGATGACTTGATTCTTTTCCTTCTATCTTCCGATCCGAATTTATGAAAAGGATTGCCTACCTAGCCAACATTCAGGACAAGACTCGTGGCCTCACCCTAGTCGAGTTGCTTGTCGTTCTGAGCATTGTCGCAGTTTTGTCTACGGTCGCTTTGCGGAGCGTGGTGGGAACCTTTGAACAGAATAATTACGACGCAAATATTTCACAGTTGGAGCAAATTGAACTGGCTGTTCTGGGCGGTGATGAAACCGCAGGATTTCTCGGTGATATAGGCAGATTGCCACAGGCTATTGGTGATGCCGATGCCACCAACTTTGAGCAGTTGGCGGAATTGTGGGATCAGTCGGCAAGTGGTTTGCCGGATTATTCTATTACCGCGCCAAGCGGCGATAGCGAAGTGCGCTTGGGTACCGGTTGGCGGGGGCCTTACCTAAATCTGGGCATCAATCGCGATGAACTTACCGATGGATTTGCCAATGGGTTCGTTGCCTATCAATCGGATGGCACCGCTGCCAACGATAGCGATACGATATCCATTATTCAGAGCCTTGGGTCTTCGGGTAGTGCTGGAGGGAGTAATTATGAAGAAGATTTTGAAGTCGTTTTTGGGGCAGAGGCTGCCGCTGTGGGGTTGGGATTGGCCGGCAAGATTGGGGATCTTAGCGAGCCTTTGTCGGTAACTGTAAATTCTAGTCTCGGATCTCTCCCAGCCAATTTGGTGATTCGCGTCTACGGCGCGGATGGCTCCGGTGGATTGATTACCTTGGAGCAAGAGTTTCGATCTGGCATTAGCGGTGGGTCAGCTGTCTTTATTTTGGATGGGACATCTAGCAATGATGGGACTGACGACGGAGCGGGTTTGGTTCATGGCCCGAAAGTTATAAGAGTGTACGAAACCTCATCAGCATCCGCTCCCACGGAAGACACTGATTTGGCACCCGCTGCGACTTCTCCTACGAAGTCTCCAATTACAAACGTAGTTGTCGATCGCTTTACTAGCAGTATCACCCTGACGCTCTATTAGCTCTTCAAAGTTATATGCCACGCCCCACCAAAACTTTTCTGGTCGAAGCCGGGAATCAACACTTTCGAGTCGATCTGAATCGGATCGCGGGTGCGTATTCGGTTGCTGGTGTCTACCGGGACGAGACTTCGGCTGCATCAGGAGGTTTCGCGTCGGATGGGCTTGATGCGTTCGATCCCATGGGTGGTGCCATGGAAACGGAATGGATGGCACCGCTTCTGAAGAGGCGCCCCAAGCCCGCTGCTGAAATCACTGTCTTAAGTGATCGAATTACTGCGGTGGTGGCCGAGATTCCGGCGTCACCCGGCGAGGACTGGCTGAGCAGTGCTGAAATGGAGGCCCAGACAATCAGTGGGCTTTCTTCTTCCGAATCTGTCGTCTCATCAACCCTTCTTCCTGCTGAGTCCGGAATGGTGTGTGCGTGGGTCGCTCAGGTGGCAATGCGAGATGTTGCCTCGTTGCGAACTGCCGTCACTGGAGTGAAGGGCTGTCGACTGATCTCGGTAGGGCACCCGGGCGGAATTCATCTTGATACTGCCAGGCCACAATTGGAAAGCTGGACAGATTTTGTGCTTTTTCATTCCGCAGGGGAACGAATTGAACTTCGTGGGTGGAATGGGCCTGACGCGTTGATCGAAGCCAGGGAGGATGGGGCAACAATTTCCGCCTTGATCGAGGCGGGCGACGATGCCGTGTTTGTTTCCTCAGCCTCAGACCCCTCGATCAAAGAATTCGGTGTGATTCAGACAATTGATCTTACCGACCTGGATGGGGTAAAGGCCTGGTCAAAAGCTCTCGCCAGGTCTTGCGATCCTTTAACCGGACAGATCATGGGTATGCCTTTGGTCGCAGTTCCAAAACCTCCGCCCAGTTCGGCAGAACTGGCCGTAAAATCAGGGTTAATTGCGATGGCTGCGATTGCTTTGTTAGGAGGGCATTACTTTTTGAACAGCCTCAACAAAGCCAAGCTTGAGGCCGATGTCGCTACCCTGGAAGACCCGGCAAAGCGGGTCGCATCGGCGAGAGAACGCATCAAAGAACTTAATCGTGAACTGAAGGAATTGAACGACGCCGAAGGCGAATTTGGGGAGTCCGATGTCAACGTGTATGCCCATCGTCGCCGTATCGGAGCTTTGCTCGACGGAATTGCTGTTGGCGCGGAAGTCCCCGGAGTCGTGGTTCTTGAGTTCCGTCCTGATGAGTTGGAAACAGTAATCACTGGCGCGGCAACTTCATTTAATGCTCCCCAAGCGCTGGCCAGGCGGATTGATGAGGCGCTTGCTGCTAATGGTTGGCGAGCGGCGCTGACGAGGAGAACGGCGAAACTGTTGCAGCCCGACGGTGGTCCCTGGAGCTACGAAATCAGGTTGAATCCAGGTCGACCCGTTTCCGTCGATGGGCCGTTCGGAGAGTCTGAGGCAGGCGTTACCGCAGGGGTTGGTAACAGCGATCGAAGCAATGATGACGGCGACACGGCTATCACATTCTAATCCGGAGAAGAAAATATCTCACTGCAATTATGAAGTCTCTATCTCCACGCGAACGCAAGATGCTCTTCGTGGTTCTGCCGGTTTCGATTCTGCTGCTGGCCATCGGTTACTATTTTTTGCTGAGCGGTCCCGAAGCGCCGGCTCATGCGGATTCACACTCACATCCCCACCATCCTCATTCTGAGAGTTCAGAAGATCACATCCATTCTAACCCCCAATAACGGCGGCAATATCTTCTTAGAAAATACTTGATGAAGAACATCAGCCCACGAGAGCGAATCATGGTCATGGCCCTGCCTGCGGGGATCCTGTTGCTGATCTATGTGTTTTTTGTGGCTAGTCCTGCATCGAAGGAAATGGAAACGCTTCAAAGGCGTGTCAGTCTGGCGCAGTCTCAAGCTCCTTCTTCGCCGGTCCAAGCCGAAGTTCTTTCCGAGCTTAAGAGACTTGAAGCAGAGATCGGTAAGAAACGATCTGCTGTGCAGGAGCGCGGAAATCGTAGTGATTCGGTATTAGCTTTTTGGAATGATCCTGATGCCAAAGCGGAGAGCGGAGAGTTCATCGGGAATGTGCTGGCTTCGAACGGGGTCGTTCTTGTCGAGGAAGCGATAGCATCGGATGAAGACAAGAAGGCGTTCGAGGCCCTTCTCGAGCCGCTCCCGTCGGCAGAGCTTTGGAAGCTGCGACTTGCCGGAAGCTATAATGCCGTTCGGCAGACCGTTTCTGAGATGGGGAAAACTGAGCTTCCTCTCATTCCAGCTGGAATCGAAATGGAGCCAAAAGTCGAAGGGAATCAAACCATTCACCTCTGGAATTTGTGGATCTGCAGATGAGTGAATACCAATCAGTCGACTGTTCAAAAGAGAACGGAGAATCCTTTTCCGCAAGAGACTTGCTTGATCGGTTTCTGGATACCCTGATGGATATCGAAGCTTCCGATCTCCATCTTGCTCCACGAAATCGCCCCCTCTTCCGTATCAGTGGTAGACTGCAGGAACTGGACGCATTTCCTGATATCCTTAAGGAGGAGGAAATGGAGCAAGTGGCCGAGTTGCTTGCAGGCGAGACGCTGGAGACGGCGATGCCCTCGTCAGGATCTCTCGATGGAGCATTGACGGCAGGGGATAGCGAAGAAGGTCGCTTTCGCTTCAATATCTACCGGCGCCTTCCGGGGTATTCGATTGCATTGCGTCGTCTTGAAAATGAGTTTCGGACCCTTACTGAATTAGGTTTGCCGGAGTCCTTGCTTGATTGGTGTGACCTTCCGGACGGCTTAATCCTTGTTGCAGGACCGACTGGTTCCGGCAAGAGCACTTCTCTAGCCACACTGATTGACCATATCAATCACACGAGACCCGTGCATGTCATCACGATTGAGGACCCGGTCGAGTATCTGCATGTTTCAGATCGGGCGTTAGTCGATCAGCGGCAAATCGGAACTCATGCTCGTGACTTCCAGGCGGCGCTGGTTTCCTCCCTGCGGCAGGACCCTGATGTCATTCTGGTCGGTGAGATCCGTGAGCGAGAGACAATCAAAACAGCAATCACTGCCGCTGAGACTGGCCACCTCGTCTTTGCCACAGTTCACGCACCAGATTGTGCCGGAGCTATCCAGCGAATCGTCTCGACGTTTCCGGCAGACGAGCATCCCGGAGTGCTTCGCCAACTCAGCATGAATTTGCGCGGGGTGCTAACTCAACACCTCGTTCCTGCCGATGGAACCGCCTGCGCCAAGCGCCAGGACTTCGGTTCCGGATCAAGAACCCGAGTCCTGCTCAGTGAGATTCTTCAAGTCACCCCGGCGGTGGCCAATCTTATAGCCAAGGCTCAATTCATGCACATTGCCTCCAGTATGGAGACGGGGTCGCGATATGAAATGCAGACCCTGGAGCAGAGTCTGCAAAGTTGGGTGGAGTCGAAGCATCTGCTCCCGGCTACGGCGCTCTCCTATACCAAGAATCCGAAGGTTCTGGAACAGCGTTTGGCACGAGCGCATCAGATGCCGTCTTCCCGACCCGCGGCTTCGCAACGTTCACCGCAAATTTAATTGTCCCAGCCATGAACGAAACGACAGTCAAGACAACTGAAACGGCCGCGGAGCCGATAGCGAGTCTTGCCTCGGTTGAGGAACCCAGGGATGGAGCTCTGGATCTCGAGAGAATCAAATTTGATCCCCGTTGGGCCATGCGGGTTGCTCCGGGACTGATGATTCGGAGAAGATTTTTACCTCTGCTTGAGCTGAACGGTCGACTCTATGTGGCCGTTGAGAAGACGCTCGACAGTGGGTCACGGCGACTGCTGGAACGCCTTAGCAGTATGTCGGTCGAGACGGTCGCGGCCACCGGAGCATCGATTCGGAGCCTGCAGGCCAAGTTGTTTGGAGACCTTCGTGAGGCGATCTCCATGGATCGCCCTGCAATTGATGCGGCAGCAGCACTTCGTGCAGACAATTCAGAACCCAGCTCGGATGAAGCGGTTGAGATTTTTGATCAGATTTTGAAAGGCGGAATTGTCCGCGGGGCATCAGATATCCATTTTAACGTCAAGCGCGGTGGCGATGTTCAGGTTCGGTTGAGAATTGATGGTGCCCTGATCGATGACTTGGATCTTCCCGAGGCACTTCGAAATTCTCTCTTTAATCGAATCAAGGTGATGGCGGATCTCGATATTTCTGAGAAACGAGCCTCACAAGATGGTTCGTTTCGATTTGATCCCGGGCCTAACCTTCCCAATATTGAAGTTCGTGTTGCGACGATACCGGCTCGACATGGCGAACGAATCACGCTTCGACTCCTAACGAAAAACGAGAGCCTGCTGACGCTTAGTGGTCTCGGCTTTGAAACGAATCACCGAAAAGTCTTTGAAAGGGCCATCACCCTTTCCCACGGGATGATTCTCCTGACGGGTCCGACCGGAAGTGGTAAGAGCACCACCCTTTATGCCGGTTTGAAGTATTTGATGGAACGGAAAAGCGTCAATGCGATGACGGTCGAAGATCCGATCGAATATGAAATCGAAGGTGTGACACAGACGGAAGTGGATGCCCGCCAGGAAAAGGTCTCGTTTGCGAGTTCGCTGCGAAGTATTTTGCGCCATGACCCGGACGTCGTCATGCTGGGTGAGATTCGAGATCGGGAGACGGCGGAACTGGCGGTGCGGGCGTCCCTGACTGGACACCTTGTTCTCAGTACTCTGCATACAAACACGGCCGCAGGGGCGGTGACCCGACTGATTGACCTT
Organism: Verrucomicrobiales bacterium; assembly: GCA_013213905.1. Classification (GTDB taxonomy): domain Bacteria; phylum Verrucomicrobiota; class Verrucomicrobiia; order Verrucomicrobiales; family DEV007; genus Arctic95D-9. The sequence continues at coordinate 18,082 of JABSSQ010000059.1, forward strand.
GGGGTGGATCGCTTTCTCATCTCTTCGGTGCTGCGTCTCGTCGCTGCGCAGCGATTGGTGAGGCGGCTTTGTCCTCATTGCTCTCAGGAGAATAAAATTTCGGCTATGGAAGCTCGTTCGCTTAGAAATCCTGAATTGGCGGGAGAGTCCTGCATGCGGCCTGCTGGTTGTCTGATTTGCGCTGGTACCGGGTATTCCGGGCGGAGTGGACTTTATGAAGTTCTGCCAATCGGACCGGAGGAAGCTGACGCGATCGGAGGTCGTGACAGCACCGAGTCGCTTGAGTCGATGCTTAGGAAAAGTGGCCAGGATAAGGGGCATGCATCACTGCGAGCCAACGGAATAGAGAAGATCATAAATGGGGAG
>JABSSQ010000006.1 GCA_013213905.1 Verrucomicrobiales bacterium
GCCTTCTCCATTTCTTCGGAGGGATCATAGTCTTCGCCTTTCTTGGCTGTCTTGATCTCGGTGTCCGTGTCATTGAGTTCCCACGGATTAAGCAACAGCCCCGGACGAGTCATCAGATTCCCGGGGAACTTTGTCGCCCCACGGCGTTCCAGGATGTAGCGATATTCCTCACCAATATCCCGACCGGAAACATAACGAGACTCATTAGATCCCCGCGACACCACCATGGAACCCACCCGGTGACCCCCGCCTATCTCACGAAACAAATTCTTTTCAGGAAGGAACCGCGTCGCGACAACATGAACTCTTGTCATCTCGCCCGCATTCCCGAGCTCGATTTCAACCTTGCCGTCTTTCTCTACCAGCCCGGCAATGTGCAACGGGGCCTCATTGGAAAGACTGAGATGACGCGAGTCAGAAAGGGCATACCCGGCACCTTTCTTACCTCCGGCCGTGACACGGATATCTATTTTCTTGCGGTCTGACCGCAGGACAGCGCGATAGTCGCCGGGGTCAAGATCAGAAATCTCCAAGGCTCGTCTCTCGTATTTCGCATGATCAAAAACATCCCTGACAATCACTCCGTCCCGGACCTCAAACAGAGCCAAATCGCTGCGATCCAGTGCTACCCCCACTCGTGGCGCCGGAATCGTGATAAGCTCTCCGGCTACAGCATGAACCGCTGAGCCAAGCCACTGGTCATCCCCGGAGAGTCCCCAGGTGCGCGCAACCGAACCGCCACCATCCACAGTGACCCTCACAATCCCATCCAATTCACCGAGGGATATTCTGCCGGCAGCATCAGTTTTGAGAGAAAAGTGCCTCGGCAGTTCGAAATCACGGTGATTCAATTTAATCGTCACGGCACGATCCGGAAGGCCTTCCCCACTCTTACCCAGAACCTCCAACACGTAGCTGTCTCCCATACGACTCAGGTAGGCATCCGACACCGCCGGGCTCAGGTCGACCCCGTTGAGCTCGACTGCCTTATAAGCTGACAACTGAATCGGTGCGCCCGATGAGCTGACGCGGGGAATCTCTCCTCTAAGTTCAAAACCGATCACAGAGACACGGTTCGGAACGCGGAAGCGATGGATCGATTCGCGATCATCAAAAAGCTCAAAGTCGGAAGCAGAACTCTTCGACTCAACGCCGTCATGATCCAGGGTCGAAACAATCAGCTGAACATTCTCGAGAACACTGGCCGGAACGGGAGCCCCGTTCATGCTCAGAACGGGCCTTACCGAAAGTCCCGCTTCCATTCCAGGCAAGAGAGTCTCCTGCTCAAGAATCCCTCCCATCTCGAAGTGATACCTCTCCTCTGGAAGATGAATCTGGCCAAAGCTGGACATCTCTCCGTCACTCAGGACGATATCCACCTCGCCCTCGGTGGAAAACGGCAACAGGATCCGTCCGTCCTCATTAGCAGTATACTCCTTCCCGCCGAACCAGATTGAAGCCTTCTCCACAGGGGCATTCGTTTCATCAAACACGGACACCAACTCACCGCCCGGTGTCGATTCGGAGAGGTATTGGAGTTTGCCTTTGCGAACGAGGGCACGAGAACTGATTCCATTCCCGATGAACTCGATCACCCAGACGCCACGGCGATTTTTCAATGCATCAAAGGAGAAGGCCTTCCGATGCCGCAGAATCGGAGCCAGATCATAATGGTAGGTCTGCTCCTCGTTGGCGATAAGGCCATCAAGCTTTAGATCAGTGTTAATCTCCCGCTCCTGGTCGAGGTAATAGTTGAGAGAATTGATTTCGTAGACTTTGACGATCAACTCACTGACATTTTTCAGATCGAGAGCCAGATTAACGTCATCTTCCACCGCGAACTCGGCGGCATTGACCGGAGCAAATGAAATCTCGATTCGATCTTTGATCGCCTGGACCCGTCCCGGAGACAGCATGGAAAACCAGCGCTGCGAATCTCCAATCCCTTGGAGCAATTTGGTCTCAGCAAAAACACTCTTGAGATAGCTCTCCCTGACAAAGGGAGAGAAGCGGTTGTAGTTCTCATCCTCCTTGAGAAAGTGTTCAAGATATGCCCTCACGAGAGGCTCATCATTCAGAATCGGTCCGAAGCCAATTTGCTTCGAAAAGTTTTCACCTATGTTTGCCGTGAATCCTTTCAGTTCCCGCCGCTGCAGATATCTCGGTTCTACGTAGGGCATGGCCCTGGGCAGAGCCAGGTAATCGATAAACAGTTCAGACGGATACTCACCCCGTTTGTGGGCGAGTTCCAGCTTCTGGTAGAGCACATTGGCCTTCAATGAGTTAAATACCGGCTCCAGTCCTTCCACGTAGCTCCACAATCTGTCGATGTAGGCGCTTTTTGTCTCAAGACTGAGTTCGATTGACTCGTCTTCACCCGGTCGTAGCTTTGACAACTTGATGTCAACAAAGCGCGGGTCGTTGGCCAGCTGAGGACGCAGTTTCACCAACTCATCCAATTGCGCTGTAGTAAGTTCCCGGTGAATCGGAAGAGAACCGAATGCCTGGGGTGATTGACTGCGCAGGTCTGCAGCAATCAACCCCACCAGTCGCTCATAGTCGGGATACTTGAGCCGACGAAGAAGATCTCTTCGCTGCGCGTCCGTGATGTTCTCTTCCTCGCGTATGATCCGATCAAGGCCGCTGTCGAGGACACCCTGCAGGTTTTTATGCCTGCGTTTGGCATCGTCGAAGTACACTTTCCACGTAATCTTGTCAGGATCGATCGCAGTAGGCAGATCCGGTTTACGATCAAGTCGTTCCTGCTGGTGGTTAAATCTCAGCCCGAGATTTTGCTTCAAATAGTTGAGAGACTTGTCAGGAGACTCACGATACTCAAGGAGAGCCTGGCGATTGAGAATTTCCCGATACCGTAGCGTCTCCCCGTGTTTCTTGTTCCAAGGCTCGAGAAAGGTCGCCACATCATCGAGCCGCCCTTCCTGTTGGGCAACCAGCGCCGAATAGTAATAGAAATCTTCGGTTCCCGGTATCAGTTCCTGCAGGACATCAGCCCGGTTTTCAGCCAGGGCAAAGGTTTCCAGGAAACCAATCGTGTCGTTTGCGCTGGCACTTCGTAGACCAATAGAGGCAGCAGAGATTACCAAAGCGGCTCCGGTGAGCCGGGAGAATGAACGAACCGGATTTTTCATAGCGTGACAGGTTAGAGTTGATCGATGATGACCATCTTAGCCACGGAGGGGAAGATTGAATAAGCACGAAGTTGTAAAGAAAATGCAACGGCTCCTGCCCCCCTAAAAAAAAGGCGCCCCCTTACGGAGGGCGCCCTTAACAGCTAAACAGCTAAACAGCTAAACAGCTAAATCAGTGGTTGAACATGAACTCCTTCGAGTTCAGCACGGCCCAGAACACATCATTGAGGACCATCTGGCGTTGAGCGGCATCATCACCGACAGAGTTCACCTGCTCCAGGAGCTGCTTCATTTCTTCCGCAGTCGGTTTCCGCGTAAGCGCTCGAACGTAAATCTCTTCAATGATCTGGTCAGGAGACTTACCTTCCTCAGCCATCGCTTTCACGACACCACCCTGTTCGATCTTGTTGGTCACCGTGGGACCGTTCATGAGGTGAAGGGCCTGGGAAAGACTCGGGTCCATCTTAACCTCACAGGAACACACCGTCTTGCGGGTGGCACGGCCAAAGGTCGTCAGGAAGTAGTCGGTCGTATTACCGTCTGCAATCTGAACCGCACGGGCGCCCAGAGGAAGCCCCCGGAACTTATTTTGCGTGTCGGTCACCTGAGTGATAGTATCGAGCATCACCTCGGCGCGTTGACGACGAACTCGGGCCTTCGCAAAATTGTTCAGATCATCCTTGTTGGAGGGAGTTGCCTGGGTCGTGCGCTGATAGGTCGCCGAATTACAGATATCGCGAACCAGCTGCCGGAAGTCGTAGTTATATTCTCCCTCGAATCGGCGTGCGAGCTCGGCAAGAAGCTCCGGGTTGGTAGCCGGGTTGCTCACACGCACATCATCAACCGGGTCGATGATTCCCACTCCAAAGAAGTGAGACCACACTAGATTCACGATATTTCGGGAGAAATAGGGATTCTCGGGTGACGCCAGCCAGTGAGCCAACACCTCACGACGGTCTTTACCTTTGACGTCAGGCGCTTCACCTCCCAGGAACTTCGGTGCCATGGTGCGTCCACCCACGAGGTGCTTGGTCTCACCGCTACCGCGGTTGTAGATAAGCTGCTCACGCTGGTCCACCCCTTGTTTGCGACCGATCTGGGCGAAGAAGGCCGCCCAGCCGTAGTAGTCGTCCATTGTCCACCTGTCGAAGGGATGGTTGTGACACTGAGCGCACTGCAAACGCATTCCCATGAAGACCTGGGCTACGTTCTCCGACAGCTTGAGCGCATCACGCTCGACCTGATAGAAATTCGTCGCCGGGTTCGAGAAAGTCCCCCCTTTCGACGCCACCAGGTCGACCACGATCTCGTTGAACGGATCGTTCGCGGCGATGCGGTCGCGCAGCCAGCCGTTGTAAAGCAACGCCGACTTGTATGAAATGCCCAGGTTGATGTTGTTGTTAGAGCGGATCTGAAGCAATTCAGACCACTTCATCACCCACATCTCGGTGAACTCTTTTCGTTCCAGCAACTCGTCGATCTTCGTGGCACGCTTATCGGCGCTCTGGTCAGCAACGAAAGCATTGTAATCCCCCACTGTGGGAAGCTGCCCGACAATATCGAGATAGGTTCGTCGCAGGAACTGCTCGTCACTGCAATCTCCGGACGGAATGACACGCAGCTTGTTCAGCTTGTCGTGGACGAGGCCGTCGATGTAATTATTCTCCGTCATTTTCGGACGGGTGTATTCAAGACCTTCCGGAATCACGATCGTCTGAATCCCCACCGTCTTAGTCTCGAAACGGGCCATGATGAACGCTTCGCCACGCTTGCCCGCAGTAACCAATCCGTGCTCATCCACGGCGGCGCTTGGCTCGTTGTTGGTGATAAATACCGCCAAGTGAGTCACATCCCGATCGTGTCCGTCAGAATACTTGGCTCGAACCGTCATCTGCTGTTGAGCACCAGCACCTTCGAGGACCAGCTTGGGCGGATAGATCTCCAAATCAGTGACGTAAGGAACCTCCTCTTTCTTCTCGTTCTTGGCGCCTGTTGCGATCCATTCGACGAGAGTGTTGTAGGCATGACCTCCTTTTTCCATCAGCTTACCACCTGTGTGAGGCACTGATTCAATGGACTTTTCGACAAGGAGTGACTCTTCAGGAATCGCAAGATTCACTCGATAACCGGCCATCTCACGCGTGAGGCGGAAGTGGTCTCCGTCAGGATCATAACCAAAGAGAGACAGCATGAAACCGTCCTGGCCGCGGGCAGAGCCGTGGCAAGCACCGACATTACAACCGTTGCGCATAAAGACCGGCATCACGTCGAGGTTGAAGCTGACAGGGCGGTCCACCGCGGCGTCTTTCACTGTCACTGGAATCTCAACGGACTTATCGGCCACCTTAACGGCAAGCTTGGTTTCCCCGTCCTTAACCGGAATAAAGTGACTGCGAGTCTTCAGGTCAACGAGGGACGGATCCGCGAACGTCAAGGTCGCGTTTGAAGTCACGTCCTGGGTCGTGTCGTCCTCATAAGTCGCCATGACAACGACAGACTGGCTGTCGCGCTTCGTCTCAAGGACAATGTCTTGCGGGAAAATCTCCACCTTAACGATGGCCTTGCCTTTGTCTTCGAGGGGCTCAGCTCCCTTGAAGTCTTCTTCCTTCTTGGCTACGAGCTTGAGCTCCTCCGGCCAAACCGCGCCTTCCTTAATCCACTGGCGAAGTTTTGCGATTTCCTGTTTGTTAAGAACGCGCCCCTTGGGAGGCATCACGTCGGTATCATCTTCAGGAAGAGTCACCAACTCCATCATGAGAGACTCCTCCGGCTTACCCTTAATCAGGGCATGACCTCCATCGCCACCTTCGAAGAACAATTTGGCTTCGTCGAAGCGAAGACCACCCTTAGTTTCGTTGGCGTCGTGACAACTGACACAGTGGAATTCAAGGATAGGCTGGATGTCCTTCACAAAGTCAATCTTGGCGTCCTGTGCGGCCAGGGGCATGGCTGCGATACCAAGAAGTGAAAGAACGGCTGTGATCTGTTTTTTCATGCAGGTAAACGAAATAGTTTCGTCTGTCGGGATTCGTTAAAAATTACTTGGCCTCTGACTGAGCCTTCGCTTCGAGGCGTAATTGCTCAAGTCGTGACAGAGGCTTTTCCGGCGCCGGCTTGTTATTGCTGGCGACCACCTTCGCTTCGGCCGGTTTTGCCGCAGGAACTTCTTTCGGCTTCGGATCAACACGGAGCGTTCCGCCCATGCCGACACGATGAACGATAGGCTGACCATCTTTCATCACCGTTACGGTGCAAAAGAGGTTCTTATGCTGGCCCGTAGGTGTTTTTTCCGATGTCTGAATCGGGATGTTCACCTCAGTGGTCGCTTGATCGATCTTCACAACCGGGACGGTTGAATGCGCTGGGTTGGCAAAGAGCTGGACGTCCGCCTCGCCACCGAAGTCACGTAGCTTGGTAACCGCCGCAAGCATATTGGCCTGTTCACCCTGACGAGCTGTGGTGAGGTTGAGTTTCATGCTCACGAATGGCTCCTCGACAGAAAGTTTCACGAAGGGCGTTGCCGTCACCATGAGTCCCTTACCATCGTCAGACTCGGCGAGAATAGTCAGGTTCCAGGTATTCAACTCAGCCGTCGCGTTCGCATTCAATTCGTATTCGATGGTGGAGTCCTTTTCATTGAACACAACCGTTGCCGGGCTGGTGACACCCGGAGGCTTCCAGAGAAGACGCGCGGTGATTTTTTTGTCGTATCCGTCTCTGCGATGCGCATGAACTTTCAGCTTCATCGTTCCGTTGCGAACAAGAGGCACCTTGGGCTGCTCAATGGTGACGCTGAACGGAATCTCATCCACCACAGCCACGGGCACGCGATCGTGCAGACGGGTGTAATATTCGACACCGTTCTGAGGCCCTCGAACCAGGTCGAGTGACTGCTTGAATTCTCCCACGACGGGACGGTCCGGATCCGTGCTCTCGGCAAGGAGCTTATACATGCCGCCTGCAACCGGGGCATCGGGAGCTGCTTTCAAGAGAATCGGAAACTGGCTCACCGTCTTCGGAATCGGTGCCGACTCCCAAGTCACACCCTTGGGCAACTCTGGCATATCGAATACCAGTTCGCCGGACAGGTTCTGTCGGGAAGTGTTAACCACCATGGCATAGTAGCTGCCGCGAGGAACATTGAACTGCTTGCGATACTGCAGTTGGCGACGAAGCATTTCAGGCATCGTCACATTGATCGCAGGGCTACGTGGCTGAGCTTCAATCCGGTAGACGAAATTCGGACCACCGTTGTTGAGCATGTCTCGCATCCTGACAAAATACTCACCGTCGGCCGGCGCCTTGAAATCAACGCGGCTGTCCTTAGTCCCGTCAGCGTCATCGCTGCCGGCAATCGACTTCATGTTCGCATCGTAGATATTCAGCACCGGATCGACCGGGGAACCGATCGTGTTAGCATAGGCGCGAAAGCGAAAGCTCTGGTTTTTCTTGGCGGTGAACTTGAAGTAGTCCATATCCCCCGGTTGATCGAGGATACCGTTGAAAGCCACAGGAAGAGCGCCCTCGTAAAGATTCGGCTCCTTGCTGGAGTTGTTAGGCTCAGTCTCGAGGAAGTTGTCGAACTCGCTCACGCGGACCGGGTTCGGTGACGGCGGCTTCATCCCTCCCTGAGCACCGAAAACGCCGTAAGTGCCTTCCACAGTTTTGGCCGGCAACTTGGCCTTGGTGGAATAATCCCCTTTCACGTCGCCGATGAGTTTGAACTCAGCTTCGGAGCCCGCCTTGGCTCCGGCCGGGTAAACGGCCAGCGGACGCGGGAAGGTACCGATATGAGCACGATAGCGTCCGCGCCCCTGGTAGGCACTGTCGCGCACCTCAACGATGTATTCACCGTCCTCAGGAATCACCACCGAGAGAATGGACTCCTGCTTGAGCAAAGCGGAACCGTCAGCAGAAGCGATCTCAAAACGGTCCTTGTTCAAAATCGAAACAAACGGATCGATCGCGATGTTGTTGGTGATGTTGTTGATCCGGAGACCTTCAATTTCAACCGAAAGGCGATCGCCCTTCTTGGCTGTCACCTCGTAATAGTCCGTTTCCTCGGACTTGGCTTCAGCTTCAATAGTGACATTGAGATCGATTTTCTGAGGATTTTCGAAATCATCATTGGGCTCGACCTCGGCCACATTAGGAAACTGCGAAATCCAGAAGTTACGGGCATAACTGACACCAGTTCGGCAGCGGAGACGCAGGTGATGTTCTCCTAGTCGGCAGTCCGGCGCAATGACAAGCGTGGCCTCCACTTTCTTGGCATCGAGGACCTTCAATTCCTTCACCGAAATACCGGAATGATGAAACATGATCTCCTCGGCGTCGTCCAGACGATCGCCGTAGAAGATCACCTTCTGTTCCGTTCCAACCTGGGCCCCTCGCGGGATTGTGGTGGTAAACGCGGGATTGGCGGCCTCAACGCTGCTGACAGTCAGTATACCGGCAAGCAGCACGAAAGCTGCCACCAGTTTACCGGCATACGCCGCGAAAGCCGCACTCTGAGAATTCAGAATACGATTCATATCGGTGTTAAGTGGGAAAGGGATTAGACGGCCGAACGCTTCTCGATCAGCTCTTCGATCACATCTCCGCCATCGACGATTTCCATCGGGCGAGGTCCGGGTGCGATGAGCTCCTTGTCGGCATTGATGCCGAGTTGGGCGTAGACGGTCTTGGCGAAAGATTGCACGTCCACCGGATTGGTGTCGGGCTCGGAAGCAAGTGCGTCGGAAGATCCGTAGACAAATCCTCGCTTGATACCGCCACCGGCGAGCATCGTGGAGAACACGCGGGGCCAGTGATCGCGACCGTCGGTCTTGTTGATCTTCGGCGTGCGTCCGAATTCGGAAGAAACCATCACGAGGGTGGAATCAAGAAGACCGCGCTCATCAAGATCGGTAAGGAGAGTCGCAAGTGCCTTGTCGAATGACGGCACCTGGCGGGCGATGTTGTCCTTGATGCGGTCGTGGTGGTCCCAGCTACCGTAGGTCATGGTCACGAGGCGAACCCCGGATTCGACGAGGCGACGTGAGAGAAGCATGCGCATGCCGGCCTGGTTCTTGCCGTAACGCTCCTTCGTTTTCTCATCCTCTTTGGAAAGATCGAAAGCATCGCGTGCTTCGGGAGAGCCCATCAGGCTGTAGGCGCGCTGGTAGAATGAATCCATCGCATCAATCTGATCTGCCTGTTCCATGCCGCGGAAGTGGCTGTCAACCGCCTCAAGCAGCGTGCGGCGGCGCTCAAAACGTGCCGGATCCACACCGTTCGGCAAAGTGAGGTCACGAACCTTGAAGCTGTCGCTCGCAGGATCGCTGCCCACAGAGAACGGGCCATACATCGAGCTGAGGTAGCCGGTTCCGGCGAACTCGTTCGGCTGGTTGGGAACGCAGACGTACGGAGGAAGGCTCTTGCGCGGGCCAAACTCATGAGCAATCACGGAACCGAAGCTCGGGAATTTGATCGCCGGGCTCGGGCGGTAACCGGTGAACATGTTGTGAGTGCCCCGCTCGTGAGCTGCCTCACCGTGAGTCATGGAGCGAATCACGGTCATCTTGTCAGCCACCTTGGCCAGGTGTTTGAAATTCTCGCTGAACTGGAGACCGGCCACGTTGGTGTCGATCGCCTTGTAGGGCCCACGATACTCGGACGGCGCAAAGGGCTTCGGATCCCAGGTTTCCTGATGGGCCATTCCACCGGGCAGGTAAATGTGGATCAGTGATTTGGCCACACCTTCCTTTGACTCGTAGAACTTGGCTTGAGCTCTGCTTTCGACCTTGAGAAGTTCGGGCAGTGAGAGTCCCAGACCCGCAGCAAAACCGACCTGGAGCATCTCCCGTCGATTTGCGATGCCTGATTGATTGAATCCTGAGCAGCCTTTCATAATTGGTTGGTGTGTCTTGAGATAATTGGAACAGGTTTTGAGGAAATCTAAAAATCCGTTAACAAAGCCTAACCTCAAACAGGGCTTCGCGTAGAGGCGTGTGTGAGACAGTTCATATGCCCCTTTTGAGCTATATACAGCCTGCCTTTCCGCGACGATATTTCAGCAGGACGGCAGCCTCTGGTGTCGTATAGTTTAAGGATTCTTCAATATTTCCATAATGGCCGCCCAAAAGCGGCCCGGGAACCCCTCATTTCCTGAGATTATTTCTCGGTAACGGCTCCTGAACCTGGATTTCCTCCATGAAAGCGAAATACCTTCTGCTATCCGCCCTTTCACTGACCCTCCCCAGCCTCTTGCAGGCCGCCGAAGAGGCCAAACCAGGTGAGAAAGTGACCTTTGTCGATCACGTCCTCCCCATTCTTGAGGATAAGTGCGTGAATTGCCACAATCCCGACGAATCCAAGGGTGGCCTGGACCTATCCACCTATTCCGCCACCCTTACCGGTGGCTCTGGAGGCGAAATCGTAATTCCTGAAGATCCCGGTAGCTCCCGCCTTTTCTCGCTCTCCGCTCATCTCGAGGAACCCATCATGCCCCCGAAAGGCACCAAGGCCTCCGAGAAAGAGCTCAAAGTTCTTTCTGACTGGATCTCAGGCGGTATTCTTGAGACCTCCAGCAGTACCGCCAGGAAGTCGGACAAACCCAAAATCGACTTCGACTCCATCACCTCTGCCGGCAAACCCGAGGGCCCGCCCGCGATGCCCGAGCACCTCCTGCTCGAGCCGGCCGTGCTGACGGAGCGCCCCAATTCCATTCCGGCCCTGGCCCACAGCCCCTGGGCCCCCATCCTTGCGGTGGCCGGTCAGAAGCAGGTCCTGCTTTACCACTCTGAGGACTTCGACCTTCTTGGCGTTCTTCCCTACCCCGAAGGGTTTCCCCAGGCGCTTTCTTTCAGTCCCAACGGAGCCTATCTCTCCTGCGGCGGCGGGCGGGCCGGCAAATCCGGCAATGTCGTTGCCTGGGACATCAAGACCGGAGAACGCATCATTGAGGTTGGCAAAGAATACGACTGCGTTCTTGGCGCCGACGTCTCCCCCGACCTCAAGCGCGCTGTCATGGGCGGCCCCGGCCGCAATATCAAGATCTGGGACACCGTCGCTGGCGAGCAGATCGCCAGCATCAAGAAGCACACTGACTGGATGCTCTCCGCAGCCTACAGTCCGGATGGCGTGATTTTCGCCACTGGCGGCCGTGGTGGCGACCTCTACACCTGGGAGGCGGCCACCGGATACGAATTCTTCACCCTCAAGGGGCACACCAAGGGAGTCACCGCTCTTTCCTGGCGCTCCGACGGCAACGTCCTGGCGTCCAGCAGTGAGGACGGACAAATCATCCTCTGGGAGATGAATGAGGGCAGTCAGGTCAAGAAATGGAACGCCCACCCCGGCGGTGCTCTCTCTGTCGCTTTCGCTCCGAACGGCAATCTGGTCTCAGTCGGTCGCGACAAGACTCTCAAAGTCTGGCAGGGAGACGGCAAGCAGCTCAAATCCATTCCTGCCTCCAGCGATGTTGTGCTCAGTGTCGCTATCAGCCACGACAGCGCCCGCGCTTTCAGTGGGGATATCTTTGGCAACATCAAGGTCTGGAACGTCGAGTCCGGCGCCGAGCTCGCCAGCATCGTCCCGAATCCTCCCACCATCGACGATCAACTCGCCTATTCGGAACAGCGCATTCGCGAGCTGACCGGCGAGCTGCCCAAGCTCAAAGCCGGTGTTGAGACCGTTTCCAAGGAACTCGCCGGAGCTCGTGCCGCGCTTGCCGAGGTCGACAAGAACACCAACGCCGCCAACCAGGTGCTGAAGACAAATCAGGCCACCGTCGCCAAGCTGGATCAGCAAATCAAAGTCCTCACACCCCAGGTGACGCAGGACCAGGAAGCTGCCAATGCGAAAAACGCCGTGGTCGCCAAAACGACCGAGTCGCTCAACCAGGCAAACGCCAAACTCAAGCCGAGCCAGGACAAAGCCGCTGCACTCAAGGCCACGCTTGCCAGGAACGAAGCGGCCCTGAAAGCGGCCACGGACGCACTCAACGCAGCAAAAGCCGGGGCAGCCAAGCCGGCCCTCCCTGCTGATCAAAAGCAGAAGCATGACCAACTCGCCGGCGCTTTGGCTCAGGCCGATAAGGCCAGCAAGGACGCCAAGGCAGCTCTCGATGCCAAGGCCCGCGTCCCCCAGCAGGTAACTGCCAAGGTTAGCAAAGCGAAAAAGGCATCGGCTGTGACGGCAGAGCAACTTGAGAAGCGTCAAACCGCGCTCGCCAGCGCTGAAATGCAGCTGACCGATGCCACCAACGCTCGCAACAAAGCGGGCGCCGCCGTGAAGAACGCTTCAAAGGATGGACAACCCGCTCCTCAAAATCTCGTCAACGCGCAGAAGGCTGCCCGCGCCGCAGAGCAGCAGGCCCGCACCGTAGCAGAGGCCGCCCGGAAAGCAGTGGCCGCCGCCGACGCCGCCCATCAGAAAAACGAGGGGGCCCGCAAGCAGGTTGAAGCTCAACTCGCAGCCGCCAACGCTGAACTCAAGAAAGCTCAAGATGCCTACGCAGCCGCCCAGGCCAAACGCAGCCAGTCAGACGCTGCCCTGAAACCGCTTCGCGATGCCCTTGCCGCCGGCAACGCTCGCGTTCAGAAAGCGCAGCAGAATCTCGCTGACAAGACGATGGCACAGCAAGCTGCCAACAAAACCTATCAGGATAACAAGGCCCAGTCCGACGCCGCCAACAAAGCACTGGCTGATGTCACCGCGGCTATCAATCAACACAAGGCAACCCTAACGAAAGCACAAGGAGAAGCCAAGGCTGCCACCGATGCCGTCAACGCAAAGCGTGGCCAGCTCGACGCAGTGAAGAAGCAACTGGCCGCTCAACAGGAAACCCTCAAGAAAGCCGAGGCCACTGTAGCCAACGCCACCAAGGCCAAGGAGGCCGCTCAGGCCAAGGTGAATGCGATCGCAAAGAAAGAGGCTGATACCAAGAAGTCGATCGCTTCTGCCGAAGCGGAACTCGTGTCCAGCCAGTTCCTTGTCAAGAAGTGGGAGGCCGCGGCCATCAACCTGACCGCTCATGAGGAGTCTGAAGAGCTCGTTGAAATGACCGAGGAACTCGCTGAGCTCAAGGAAGAGGAAACCGAAGCCAAGGCCGAAGTCGCAGAAGCCACTCAATCACGGGTCGATGCCGAGAAGACACTTGCCAATGCGAAAAGCACCGTTGCTGCCGGCAATCAGAAGCTTCGCGAAAAATCCACTAACGTTCTTGAGCACGCCCTCGAACTGGTTGCGAACCGGGCTGTCGCCGATCTTCGCGAAGAAGTTGCTGAGGAATCCGTTACCCTCGCGGCTACCAATCTCGATCAGGTGTCTGAGATCGCGACGGACGAAGAGCCCGTGAACGCCGAGGAGGAAATGATCGAAACGGTCGCTGCCGAAACCCTCGCCTACAAGACCCGCGACGAGCTCAGCGCCGAAGTCGAAATGCTTCGCGGCCGTCTCAGTGAACTGGAAGGTTTCCTTGAGAACTCCTTCAATGAAGCAGACAAGACCAAAGCTACTGTTGACCAGGCTGCCAAGGTGGCTCGCGAAACGCCGAAGGTGATTGCCGAGCGAACTCAATCAGAGCAGGCTGCTGCCAGGGAGCTCGCCGAAGCGGAAGCCGAACGCGCTCAGCAGGAGCAGCAACTCACCGAACAGCAAAAGCTGATCGAAGAGTTGCGGGCCAAGTACCACGCAACGCTTCCAGAGCGGGAGTAATCCTACTTCTTGCCCTTGTAATCCGGATTTGGAATCGGCAGCCTGGCGCCGTCGGCTTTGAGCTGCTCGACGAGGATCTTCTCCATGGCGTCGACCCGCTCGGGATTCGAAGCGGCCAGGTTCTTCTCCTCTGAAAGATCGTCTTTCAAATTGTAGAGCTCTTCGGGGCCTTCCCAGAATTTGATCAGCTTCCAGTCACCCTCGCGAATGATGGAGTAGGGTCCCGGCTCGTGACGGTAGTGGGGAAAGTGCCAGAACAGAGTATCGCGGTCACCCTCGGCCACCTCTCCGCTTTGAAGATGAGACACCAATGAAATCCCGTCGATCTCGCGATCTTCGGGAAGGGCCACACCGGCCATATCGAGAAAGGTCGGAAAAATATCCACCGAAGTTACCGGAAGATCGCTGACCGTTCCCGCCGGAATCTTACCCGGCCACCTCACCAGAAACGGGACGCGAATGCCTCCCTCATAAGCGTAGCCCTTCCCGCTTCGGAGCGGAGCATTGTCCGTCGGACTGCTGTTGCGATCGAGCCCGCCATTGTCGCTGGTGAAAAGAATCACGGTGCGATCATCGATTTCCAGTTCTTCCAAGGATTCCATCACCATTCTCATGGAATCATCAACGGACTCGACCATCGCGGCATACTTGGCATTGGCCTGGGTGGCTCCGGGAGTGTCCTCGTATTTCGCAGCCACTTCCGGAATGGCCTGGATCGGCGTGTGAACCGCGTAGTGGGAAATCTGGATGAAGAAAGGTTCGTCTTTCCAGCTGCGAATCAATTCAACAGCTTCAGCTCCTTCCCGATGGGTCAGATACTCCCCTGCTTTTCGACCGGGAAGTTTGTAGATCCCCTCGCGCAGAGACTCATGTTTGCCTTTTGGCTGATTGTAAGGATCGAAAAATGAAGGAGGCTGACCATAGTCGCAACCGCCGCGATTTTCAGCAAAGCCCTGGTGTTCCGGATACCAGTCTGGGTCACCCAGGTGCCACTTCCCGATATAAGCTGTCTGGTATCCCTCTTTCTTCAGCGCTTCCGCGATCGTGATTTCCTCATGCTCCATCCAGAACGGATTTGGCGGGCAAAGCAGCTTGCGATTGTTATTGCCGACATACTCCGAAGGGTTTGCCTCCGGTGTCCCCTTGCCGCCTCGCTGGAAACGGGAGCGAATCCAGTCTGTCACCCCGAGACGATGCGGGTGCCGCCCCGTCTGCACGGCCGCACGCGATGGAGAACAAACGGCACACCCGGCGTAGCCGTTGGTGAAGCGCATTCCCTCTTCAGCGAGCCGATCAATACTCGGAGTGCGATAGAAATCACTTCCCTGGCAGGACAGGTCCATCCAGCCCATGTCGTCGACAAGGACAAGAATGAAGTTCAGCGGTTTTTCCTCGGCCCATCCCCATGATGAGATAGCCAAAAGGCACAGTGTCAGGATTCGGATTTTCATAAATCAAACAGTGGGGTATTCCCAGGGACCGCGGTAGTCGCGAGTCAACAGGCCGGCAGCTTCAGAATCACCTGGAATGGTCTCCTTGTCTCCATCCCATTCAATGCTCCGGCCCACCTTGTAACTGATCATACCAAGCAAACTCAGGTTGGTCGCCTGGTGCCCGATCTCAACATCCGCCACCGGCCTGCGGCTCCGGTCTTCAATGCACTCGATAAAATCGCGCCAGAGTGGCGGAACATTGTGCCCGTCCTTTTCATGATCAAACTTCGGATCTTCGTGAATCACCTGACCACCCTTGGCAGGATAGAACGTCCAGCCGTCCCGCCACCCCATATGGAAAGTTCCCTTTGAGCCGTAGAAATAACAGCCAACCTTCGACTTCTCGGCTTCGTTGCCGCCAAAGCGACGATGCTCCCAGACCGCGGTGAAGTTTTCGAATTCATAGGTCGCCACCTGGTGATCAGGAGCATCGGTCGTCTGCTCCTGATCATTCAGAATGGCGGGCCCTTTAACCGGCCGGCCACCAGTGGAATAGACCGACTTGGGATATTTCTCGTCTGACCACCAGAGAATCTGGTCAAGCCAGTGAACTCCCCAGTCCCCGAGCGTGCCGTTGGCAAAATCGAGAAAATTGCGGAAACCGCCGGGATGAATGCGCTTATTGAAAGGGCGCATCGGAGCAGGGCCACAGTAGAGGTCCCAATCGAGGTTCTTCGGGACGTCACTGTTGGGAGTGGGGGTCTCAGCCCCGCCACCGCCGTGGGCAAAGGCGCGAATCATGCCGATGTCGCCGGCCCCGCCTTCCTTGAGAAATTTCATCCCGCTGACATGGTGAGGGCCGATACGCCGGTGCATTCCCACCTGGACGACACGGTTGGCGGCACGCGCCGCTTCGACCATGGCGCGACTCTCGCCGATGGTATGCCCGGTAGGTTTCTCGACAAAGACATGAGCGCCCGCCTCAACACAAGCAATGCTCTGCAACGCATGCCAGTGATCTGGAGTCGAAATGATAGCGATCTCGATCTCCTCTTTCTCAAGCATCTCGCGATAATCGCGATACATGTTAGGAAACTTTCCGGTGAGGCCATCCACCTCGTCAGCTGAAACCTCCAGCTCGTCGGAATCGACATCACAAAGGGCCACCACATCGCAGCTGCCGTCTTCAATGGCCACGCGCAGGATATTCATTCCCCACCAGCCTGACCCGATCAGAGCCGTCTTGTATTTCTTGCCGGACTTGGATTGAGCTTTTACCCACGGTGCAACGAGGGGGCTTGCGAGCGCGGTGACTCCTGCAGAGGTCTGGATGAATTTGCGTCGATTAAAAGCGGTCATTGGGGGAATTTCTGGGGGCAGAGTGTCGAAACGTTTGCATGCCCGCGGCCAAGATGCGACCTACGTGAATGCGATCATGAAGGTAGCGTTCTATGATGCCAAGCCCTACGACGAGGAGTTTTTCGACGAGCAAAATTCGGACGACTCTCTCGAAATAGCCTTTCACTCATTCCGCCTTTCTACCGAGACAGTGCCCACCGCGAATGGATATCAGGCCGTTTGCGTCTTTGTGAACGACGCCCTCGATCGCTCCTGCCTCGAAGAACTGGCCAACCTCGGGGTGAAAGTGGTCGCCCTTCGCTGCGCAGGTTTCAACAATGTCGACCTCGACGCTGCGAGCTCGCTGAACATTCATGTCGTTCGGGTCCCGGCCTACTCACCACACGCCGTGGCGGAGCACGCCGTAGCCCTGCTTCATACCCTTAACCGCCGAATTCACCGGGCCTACAATCGCGTCCGCGAACACAACTTCTCCCTGAATGGACTCGTCGGCCACAACATGCACGGAAAGACTGCCGGC
Organism: Verrucomicrobiales bacterium; assembly: GCA_013213905.1. Lineage (GTDB taxonomy): Bacteria > Verrucomicrobiota > Verrucomicrobiia > Verrucomicrobiales > DEV007 > Arctic95D-9. The sequence continues at coordinate 17,163 of JABSSQ010000006.1, forward strand.
ATCGTCGGGACCGGAAAGATTGGCAGGCTGACCGCACAGATTCTCCAAGGCTATGGAATGCGAATCATCGCCTACGATCTCTATCCGGATACAGACTGGGCTGGTCAGCATGGGATCGAATACTTACCTCTCGAAGATCTCCTGCCCCAAAGCCACCTTGTTTCGCTTCACATACCGTTGTCGCCGGATACCCATCACCTCATCGATGATGAAGCTCTTGAACTGATGATGACGGGAGCCTATCTCGTCAACACGAGTCGCGGCAAACTTATCAATACCCGGGCTCTGATTGGCGCACTGAAACGAAAGAAACTCGGTGGCGTGGCGCTCGACGTTTACGAGATCGAGGAAGGGATCTTCTTCGAGGATTTGTCCCAAGAGGGAATCAATGATGATGACCTCGCGCGCCTTATCTCATTTCCCAATGTCCTCATCACATCGCACCAGGGCTTTCTCACGGTGGAAGCGCTCTCGGAAATTGCGCGCGTGACCTGCACCAACCTTACTCATTTCGAGAACGGGGAGCCCTTTCTTGAAGGAACGGTAGTGACTGCCGATTGACAATTCAGCGCATCGCATCTGAGATTGACGGCACCATGTCGGAATTAACACGCCTGCTCTTTGTCTGCCTCGGGAATATCTGTCGTTCCCCTTCGGGTGAAAATGTCATGCGTCACATCGTAGACGCGGAGGGTCTCTCCGGCTCGTTCCAGATCGATTCAGCGGGGACGGCTGGCTGGCATACCGGAAACCCGCCCGACTCCCGCATGAACGCTGCCGCGAATGCCCGTGGCATCGCCATGAAAGGAAGCGCACGGCAGGTAAAGCCGGATGACTTTGCCACCTTCGACTGGATCTTCGCGATGGACCGCAGCAACTACGACGACTTGCTCGAGGTGCGGGATCAGTGCCCCAACCCAACTGCTCGCCTGATCCTCTTCTGCGAATTTTGCGAAGAACACGAGGAGGACGAAGTTCCCGACCCCCACTTCGGCGGCCCGGAAGGATTCGAAAAAGTCCTCGATCTGCTCGAGGATGGTTGTGCCTCATTCCTGAAGCGCTGGAAAGACCACGACTTGCCATGATCCCGCAAGCGGTGACCGAATGGCTCAGGGAAGAAACGGGGATTCAGCTCCGCCCCTCTACCGCCCGTTCTCTTTCCGGAGGCTGTATCAATGAAGCCAGGCTCGTCGAGGCGGAAGATGGATCGCTTGTTTTCCTCAAATTCAATCAACGCCATCAACTCCCGCTGTTCGAAGCAGAGAAGCTGTCGCTGGACTTGCTCAGATCGACAGGTGTCATTCGGGTTCCGGCTCCCTACTGCCATGCCGTAATCGGAGACCAGGCCGCCTTTGCCATGGAAGGCATTCGCCTGACCAACCGTTCAGACTCTGCCTCCCAGGAAACAATGGGGTCGGCCCTGGCAAATCTACATCAGTCGCTTTCTCCATCGGGAGAGTTCGGGGCCGACTTTGACAACCACATCGGTGCTACGCCACAGCCCAACCCGGGGACGGAATCATGGGCCGACTTCTTCACCGAAAATCGTCTCGAATACCAATTTCAGTTGGCCGAATCGAGATGCCACAAATTCCGCAATGCCCGCGCACTGCTCGATGCCGTTCACTCCCACCTTTCGTCCCTCGATATTGCTCCATCACTGCTTCACGGAGATCTCTGGGGCGGCAATGTCAGCTTCGACGAAGGCGGAGCTCCCGTTCTCTTTGATCCCGCCACCTACTTCGGCGATCGCGAAGCTGACCTGGCATTCACTCATCTCTTCGGAGGGTTCGGCCCCGGATTCTACGAAGCCTATCGCAGTAAATTTCCAGAAGTGGAACCAGTACGTGAAACCATATACAACCTCTATCACCTGCTGAACCACTTCAATCTCTTCGGCGGCAGCTACGCTTCGCAGGCCGAATCCTCCATTCAGCAAATTCTGGCGACCCTCTGAAGCACCGCCCCGGAAACGAAAAACCCGCCAACGTGAAGCACGTCGACGGGTTCATTTCAAAATCTGCGTTCAGGCAGAATCAGGAATCAGCTTCCTTCTTCTCTTTGCCTTCAGGCTTACCCTAGGGCTTCTTGCCGGACGGGCCGCCCTTACCACCGCGAGTCGGAGCGGCGAGTTCCTTCTTGCTGAGTTCACCGTCACCGTCCTTGTCACGAGCAGCGAATATCTTTCCGATGGCGCCCTCGCCACCCTTTTCCTTCATCTTGGCTGCCATCGGGGACGCCTCGAACTCTTCCTTCGAAATCGTTCCGCTCTTATCGGTATCGAGCTTCTCGAGCATCATCTCGGCACGCTTGGCAGGATCACCCTTGCCTTTGCCTTCGCCGCCTTTGCCCTTCTTGTCGCCTTCTGCGGCCTCAAGGCCGAATGTCATTCCGGCAACCAGAGCGGCCGCCACTATGAGGATTTTTTTCATGTCTTAAGTAGGTTTGGAATTCAATCAGGAACATCGTCCTGCATGGGAGTGAACGCCGCCCCTACCGATCGGTTTCGAAAAAAATCACTTTTTCATCGCTTCTTCCATCAACTGGAAGCCGCGGGACACGAGATCGGTCCGGTTTTCAAGCAGACCGGCAGCCAAAAGCGCGTTGTCGAGCAACTGAACGGCAACCAGCTTGGCCAGTTCCGGGTTGTTCTCGCGAGCATCAGATAGCTGATGAATCAGGGCATGACGGGGATTGAGTTCCAAATCGACCTTGAGAGCCGGAAGTGGCTCGTCCGGGTTCATCGCCTGCATCATCGCACGCATCTGGGCAGTCATCCCATCCTGAGGCGTCATCACCGCCGCGGGGCTGCTCACGAGTCGCTTGCCGGCAGAAACGTTCTCAATCTTTTCACCCAGCTCGCCGGTGAGAAATTCGGTCAGCAGGGACATGTCGTCATCGGACAGGGCTTCACCCTCGGTTTCGATATTGTCATCGTCCTCCAGCTCAAGGCCGGAACTCGCGGCAGAAACAAGCTGCTTGCCGTCAAACTCGCGCAGGTGCTGCAACAGGTATTCGTCGATCGCGTCGTAAAAGAAGATCACTTCCAGCCCCCGGGACTTGAGAGCTTCGAGGTAGGGGCCACCTTCGATGGCGGCACGGTCGGCACCGGTGAGGTAGTAAATCTTGTCCTGCCCGTCCTTGGCACGAGTCAGGTAGTCTTCGAATCCGGTCAACTCCCCTGCCTCAGTCATCGAGCTCTCGAATCGAAGCAACTTGGAGAGAGATTCACGATGATCAAAATCAACCGCGGCCCCTTCCTTGAGGAACCGGCTGAACTTACCGTAGAATTCCTTATACTTGTCGGCGTCATCTTTCGCCTCGCTGGCGAGGAACTTGAGGAAACGCTTGGTCACGACCTTGTTCAGCTTGCGAACGAGCGAGCTGTCCTGCATCGATTCGCGGCTGATGTTCAACGGAATATCAGCGCTGTCAATCACCCCGCGGAGGAAGCGAAGCCACTCGGGCAGGAGACCATCCGGCTTATCGTCAATGAGCACGTTCTTGCAGTAGAGTGAAACGCCGGGTTCCATCTGCCCCATGCCCCACAACTCAGTGTTCTCTGCCGGCACAAAGAGCAATGCGTTGATCTCGATCGGCATCTCAGAGCTGAAGTGCATCCGGTAACGCGGCTCGTCGAATGCCTTGGCCGAGAACTTGTAGAACTCGTTGTATTCTTCGTCTGTCACTTCCGACTTCTTCTTTCGCCAGATCGCCTCAATCTTATTCACCCGGTCTTCGCCGATCATGATCGGGAAAGAGACAAAACTGGAGTAGTTCTCAAGGATCTGCTTGATACGACCATCGCTGGCAAACTCTTCACAATCCTCGCGAAGCTTCATTTCGATGCGGCACCCGCGATCGACTTCGCCTTCAGCGTCTTCAATTTCGTAGCCGGTTTTGCCGTCACTGATCCAAACCAGGTTTTCACCTTCAGGTCGCCACGAACGGGTCGTCACACGAACCTCGTCGGCCACCATAAAGGCCGAATAAAAGCCGACACCGAACTGACCGATCAGGGCACTCTCTTTCTGCTGAGACTCCTCAAGAGCTTTTACAAACGCCTTCGATCCGGAGTGGGCAATCGTGCCAAGATTCTCGTGCAGCTCGTCTCGAGTCATTCCGAGGCCGTGATCAATGATCGTCACCGTCTTGTTTTCTTCGTCCACCTCGATCTTGATCTCCATCTCGAGATCCGGTTGATGAACTTCGCTCTCCGTCAATTGAGTGTGACGAAGCTTTTCGAGGGCATCGGAGGCATTGGAGACCAGCTCACGCACGAAAATTTCCTTATCCGTGTAGAGTGAATTGATCACGATATCGAGTACCTGGCTGACTTCGGCCTGGAACTCACGTTTCTCGGGTGTGTTGGTTGTCGACATCTGGCAAAGAGACGGGTTGTAACTTCTGGATGGCGGGAAAATGGCGACCCACGAGCCGTTGTCAAGCAGACGACGGCATCGCCTCGGTTCTGAGACTCCTGATATTGTAGCGGCGAAGGATCACCTCTATCCCGTCGGAGGCGGTTGTTTTCCACCGCTTCCTCCAGCTTCCAACGCGCCGAGCAGTCCTCCGGAGCCCTCGAAAAGAAGCACAAAAGCGCCGTTTCCGACCCATTCCCCGAAGTCTCGATGACGCTGAACAAGGTATTGACCACCCCCTCATCTCCCTCGAATTCGCCCGGCAGGTCGCCAAAGAGGCGAGCCTCAAAGGCTCGGATTTCAGCCGCTCGTCGATCAGAGTTTCGCGTTGCGCTCGAGACTCAATCTATCCACCCGGCTGTGACCCGCCTCGCAAATTACCGATCTCGTCTGACTCAAACGGTGCCCCATTTTCTACTCAATCTGATGAACCAACGTTTCGCCCCCGGTGACTTTTGCGATTGTGGTGATGACGGCCTGTCGGTTCCGCTCAACCGCGTGGAAACCCGTCGGAGCCAGATCGGACAAAAAACAGATCAAGCTCTTGACTGAGATTCCGGAAACCAATTCATTGGCAGCCATCACTCGCAGGCAGACGGCTCATGCCAAGGCAGTTTGATCTCACTCCTGATCTACTTGGAGCTTCCTCCCGGGCAGGAGCGGCAGGATTCGCTGTTTCTCTCCTCCCTGCCCGTTCCCCCCCCCATGACCGCGTTGTTCCTGTGATCCGAATATGCCCTGACCGATGGCTTTCAAACCTTCACCGGGATTCAATTCCAGCGGAACCATATTTATTTCTTCCCGTTCGCCCCTCTCGCCTTCACCGGACTGGCCGAAGAGCCCTTCGCCAATTGCCTTCAACCCCTCAATTGGCACCTGAGTCATTTCGGTAATTACCTGGGCGGGAAGCTTGCCAATATTGGAGATATGCTTGGCCTTCCAAACCGGCTCCTGGATCGTGCCTTCACATGAGAAGGTGAGCAATTCACTCACCGGAGTCAGCAAAGTTCTCGAAAGTGTCCCATTAGTATTCACGACGGCCTCAAAGTCTACGGACTGATCGATCAGGGAAACGGTTCCAGCACTCCTGACAAACATAGTGTCAGCCAGCGCCACGAAGTCGTCGGTCTCGAGGACACCGTTGGAGATCTTAAATGTCGCCTGGGCTTCCCTCGCAGTTCCTCCATCGGAACCGGACACCTGCATCACGCCCGCCAACGCACCCAGCAGCGGCAGGGCAAACAGTTCCCCTTCTTCGATCGACGCTGCACCGTGCCCGTTCAACCGGCTGACATCCCCTCCAAATCCAGAGAGATGAAATACCGCATCAACCTGACCGGTGGCCACTTCGAGATCTCCATAGACTCTCGTCAAAGCCTCAAGAGGCACGCGACTGACCTTCACCGTCGCATGGTAGGGTTTCTCCTCCGACCGGACATCCAAAGCGTCATATTCAACTTCAACCTTGCCGCCAAACAGACCGGCAGAAAATTCCGTCAAGTGCACACGACTCCCCGAAATCTCAAGCACTCCCGAGGGAGTGCTTAGAGTCAGAGCCTTCCCGAGAAAATCATAGCCGGCCTGCCCATCGCTCGTAAAAGAGATCGTGAGATTGTTGTTTCGGGACTCGTCCCCGACCTCCTCTTTCCTCCGCGAATCGAGGAAGCCGGCAAGCTTAACTGTTGGCGGAGATTCAAACCTGTATTTCTCCATTTGCTTGGAAAGCTTCGAGTTGAAAGCCCGGGTTCCGATGACGAGATCCACGGTTGATACGACTCCTTTTACCTCCCACAAGCTCTTCGCAGGCATGTAGTGAGCCATCTCCGCCACAATCTCACCTTCATAGCGCCCTAACACAATATCCTCGAACCACAACTGACCGTCCTTCGCCTCGAATTCGGCTTCCATTTCCTTGAACTCCACACCCTTGAGATAGAAATTCCTCAAGTCCAACACACCTTTGTTGATCCAGGTGTTGAGATCCCAGTTCTCGCCTTCTCCCACAGCCGCGAGATAAACGGCTGAGGTTTCGGTAAACTCCCATGAATCAAGAAATTTGCGGCCGCCATCATCAAAGAACGGCCGGAACACCTGGGGGTCCAGCTTGATCTCTGTGTGATACTGAATGCTCTGCCCTCCCGAACCGGGCTCGTATTTAAAATTCGCAAAAGCGACACCGCTCTTATGGTCCAGTCGCAAGTTTCTGACATACACCTTTTCGCCCTCAGCACTGAATCCGAAATCCAAACCGGCAAAGACAGTGCCACGGGTAACAAAACGATCCGACTTGAACTGCCCCATGACCGTCCCGGGGAATTCCCAGGTGGCCCGCCCCAACTCGTCGATGTTCAGCTCACCCTTCATTTCAATCTCGGGCGGCTTGAAGAAAACAACCTCACCCAGCTTTCGATCTTTCCAGAAGAAGCCAAGCAGACTTGAGATATCAGCGTTGGACCTCAAATCAAATTCGACCCGACCGTCATCAAGAAACCACGTGCCGGTGAGATCGATCTCGCCTTTTTCATCCCGGATATTGACACTCTCGATCTCCGCCTGGTTTGAAATTCCATCGAAGAGAAACACAGCACTCAAACCCTCAACATGATAGTCGCTGCCGACCCGGCTAAGCCTACTCGATTCCACCCTGGCGCGGGCAGTCATGGTCGAGAGATCATCCAGGTCCCCCCGGAACTCGATCGCAACCTGGGGAGAGCCATCGAAAAACTCGAGGCGCTCGAGTTCATCAATCACTTTGCTAATGTGAGAGTTCGTCGCAGCCAGCTGCTCAGCATTCTCTTCGATTCGTTCCTCATCAGGCGCATCTTCATCTTGCGGAGCCCGGACGAGCGTCCCGGCAATGTTGAGGTCCACATTCGCCACCGTCGCGGCAGCCGATACAATCTCGATCATGCTTTCGGTGATGACGACGCGACCGGAAAGATTGTCGATCTGCAGCTTCTTACCGCCCGGATCTCCCGGGTCCAGCGGAAGTGAAAGACTGGCATCTGCCACGTCGAGAGTATTGATCGAGACCTCTTTGTTCAGGATCTTGCTCAGATCAACATCGAGGTAGACATCGTCGACACTTGCGATTTCAAACTTCTTTTCAGGGTCCTGGAAAAATTGGATATCTTCTGCGACGAGCCCCCGGAATGCCCCCAGGGTAATCTTGCCGATCTCGACATAGTAGCCGCGCTGCTCGAACTCAGCTTCAATCGCGTTGCGCCAGCTCTCGGTAAACCCGTTCTTCCGCGCATAGACTCCCGCCCAGATCACGACCCCCGTGAGAATCAGGCAGAGAAAGAGGAACAATCTTCGAATCCAACGCATCATTGATCGGTAGACGGACAATTCACGACATTTCAGCGCATGCCCGACTGGGAACCATCCCTGAATTTAGGAACCATCCCTGAATTCTGCCGGCTTCTCCAGTAAAAAGGGGGCCGCAAAGCCCCCAATCACTGATTTAACGATTGGAGAGCCCAATTCCTTGGGATAATCTCTCACCTCTCATTCAGCCCATGCGAATCATCGCCGGAACAGCCGGAAGCCAGCCGATCAACGTGCCCCGAAATCTGACCCGTCCTACCACAGACCGGGTCCGGGAAGCCGTGTTCTCATCACTCGGTGAACAGGTAATCGATGCCAGAGTCCTCGACCTCTTTGCCGGTTCCGGCTCACTCGGTATTGAAGCCCTCAGCCGGGGAGCGGCATCAGCGACCTTTGTCGATTCCAGCGAAGACGCCTGCCGCATCATTTCAGAGAATCTCAGGAAAACCCGTCTCAATGGCGGAACGGTGCAGAAACGAAGCATTTCTGCTTTTCTCTCGTCCAACCTGACCGAAGACAACTACGATCTCGTCTTTGCCGATCCTCCCTACGCCCGCGACGAGGAGACAGCCGCACAAGTAGAAGACCTGCTCCAAAACGCGGCCCTCCAGCACGCCATATCAGCTGAAGGCCGTCTCGTTGTGGAAAGCTTTGCCAAAGCCCCGCTACCAGATTCTCCTCTATGGGAGGTTGCAAAAGAGAAGATCTACGGCAAAACACGGGTAAGCTTTCTCACTCCGCAAAGCTGATTCAGCCTCTCCCACCATGCCGCGTTTACTGGTCTACGTTATTTACAACCTGATGCTTCCAGTCGTCCTGCTGCTCGGGCTTCCGGCTTTCCTCATCAAGGGGATCAAGCGAGGTGGACTGGCGCGCAATTTTCGCCAGCGTTTCGGCTGGTTCAGGGAAAGAACACTCAGCCGCTTCAAAGGAGAACGTCCCATCTGGGTCCATGCGGTAAGTGTCGGCGAGGTCCTACTGGCCCTGAAAGTCATCGAAGCGCTTCACTCAGCGGCACCCGGTAAGAAGATCGTCCTCAGCACCACGACAACCACAGCGTTCGGAGTCGCCGACGAGCACACCCACGAATTCCTCACTGTGATTCACAATCCTGTCGACCTCCCTTTCGTCACGGCCAGGGTCATTAAGCTAATTCGACCGGAACAACTCATTTTGATCGAAGCCGAAATCTGGCCCAACCTCGTAGGTCAACTCAAGCGCAAAGGCATTCCCGTGAAGCTGATCAATGCCCGTCTATCTCCTCGCTCACAACGTCGCTATCAGAAAGTCCGCCCCTTAATCGAACCTGTTTTTTCACTGGTGGATCAAGTCACCGTTCCATTTGAAGCCGACATCGAACGCTGGGTTTCCATTGGAATCGCCCGGGAGAAGATCCAGGTTCTCGGAAGCGTTAAGTTTGACAACACGCTGGCAGCATCGGACCACCTCAAGATTGGCGAATTGAAACAATGGCTCTCTGACACCGGCCTTCCTGACAACAGTAAAATCCTCCTCGGCGGTTCAACCCACGACGGCGAAGAATCTCTCCTCGCACATACCGCCTCCGTGCTCAAAAGTGACTACCCTGACCTCGAGCTGGTCATCATTCCCCGCCATGCGGAAAGAGGACCAGATATCGCCAATCAACTTGAAATCTGCGGGTTCGATCCGGTTCTACGACAATCGGGTTCCGGAACAGTGAACGCATCAGGTAGCAGACCCAAGGCCTGGATTGCCAACACCACCGGGGAGCTCCGTGCCTGGTATCATCTTGCCGACATCGTTGTCATCGGAAAGAGCCTGTGCGGCGAAGGTGGTCAGAATCCCGTGGANCCGATCCTGACAGGCAAGCCCACGATTGTCGGCCCGAACATGCAGAACTTCTCTGACGTCGTATCCGAGCTTGTAAACGCTGACGGGATCGTCCAGGTAGCCGGGACAACCGAACTTGAGCCCGCCATCCGTGATCTGCTCTCAAGCCCTCAAAGAAGCGAGGCTCTCGCCCGAAACGGTGCCGCAGCCATGGAGAGACACCGGGGTGCCTCAACCCGCACCGCAACGCTCATCCTCAACCACGAAGCCTCCGCTTCTTAGGCCAATCCACTGCTGGACATCGAGACTTCCGCCCTTCACATTAGCGCCTCTCAATCTACATGCCGTCCCTCATCGAGATTATTCAAACTTGGTGGCCAGTCCCCCTGGCTTATGTCATCGGGGCGACACCGTTTGGGTTTCTTGCGGGCAAAATAAAGGGGATCGACATTCGCGATCACGGCAGTGGAAACATCGGGGCCACCAATGTGATGCGCACCCTGGGAAAGCCGGTCGGAATCACCGTACTGGTCCTCGATATTCTTAAGGGAATGCTCCCGGTCATTATTGCCCTTTGTGTCTCGGACTCCTCTCTCGTTGCGATTGCCGCGTCAATCGCAGCCATCATGGGGCACAACTACACTTTCTGGCTGGGCTTCAAGGGAGGGAAAGGGATCGCAACCACTGCCGGGGCCGTCGTCCCGATCATGCCGTTCGCTATCCTTTTCGCTGTAGCCACTTGGCTGGTCACGCTGAAAATCTCCCGTTATGTCTCGGTTGCCTCGATTGCCGCGGCCCTGGCAATCCCTCTTGAAGTCCTCGTCGAGAGCTTGATCCGTGATCGTTTTGATGTTCCCATTTTCAGCTTTGCCATGTTTGTTTGCGTGCTTGCGATCTGGAAACATCGCAGCAATATCAGCAGGCTGAAACAAGGAGAGGAACCAAAAGCAGGTTCCAAAAAATCACCACCACCGTCTCAATAATTCTATGATCGAAAACGCTGCCGTCCTTGGCGCTGGAAGCTGGGGCACCGCCCTCGCTATCGCTCTGGCTGACCGCAAGCTCAATGTCGTTCTTTACGGAAACGACGAAGAAGTTCGCGACGAGATCAATACCTCACATTCCAACAAGCGATACTTGCCGGACGTTGAGCTACCCGAAAATATTATCGGCTCAACAGATATCAACGAAACTGCCCGCTGCGAAGTAATTCTCCTTGTCGTTCCCTCCCAGGTTGCCCGCATTGTGCTGAAACAGCTGGCGGAAGCACAGCCATCGAAGGAAACCATTATTGTCAGCTGCACCAAGGGCCTGGACCCGGAGACCGGGGAACTGATGCATGAACTTATTCATGATTTCTTCCCCGACAATCCCGTAGCGGTACTGTCAGGCCCGAGCCACGCTGAAGAAGTCGCTTCGCGGATGGCCACACTGGCAACAATTGGCTCCGAGGATCCCGAAGTCGCTTCGCGGGTACAGGAAGTCTTTACCCTCCCCTGGTTCCGCACCTATACCAGCAATGACGTGGTTGGCATCGAGCTGGGCAGCGTTGTGAAAAACATCTTTGCGATCGCTGCCGGAGCGGCCGACGGACTTGGTCTCGGTGACAACGCCAAGGCAGCCCTGGTCACCCGCGGGCTGGCCGAGATGACCCGCCTCGGCGTTGCCGTCGGGGGCAAGGAGGAAACCTTTCGCGGACTCAGCGGTATCGGCGATTTGATCGTAACCTGCTATTCTGTTCATAGCCGAAACAATCGTGTCGGTCGCATGCTTGGATCGGGAATGACGCTCGAGGAAGCGATCGCAGAGATGGACCAGGTCGCCGAGGGCGTTCCCAACGCGAAGAATGCCCATGAACTTTCCCGGAAACTGGGCGTTCGCACACCGATCATCGACCAGGCCTACGCCGTGATTCACGAAAACAAGCCTCCCGGACAGGCGCTCCGTGAACTCCTTGAGCGCAATCCCCGCTCGGAACAGGAATAGCCCTGCCTATGCGCTGGCTGAGAATCATACTGCCACTCCTCCTCGCGACGACGCCGACCCTGGCCTGGGAAACCCGGGACGGATCGGAGATAGGCGGAAAGCTTGACTCCTTCGATTTCGACTCCAAGGAACTGGTCTTCGACGATCCGGCTCAACCTGAAAGCACTCGCGTCGCCTTCAATGACCTCTCGATGCGGTCGAGGCAGCATTTCCTGTTCTCCCCTGTCTATCACCGCAGCTTTCCGGGGGATTCACTCTGGCCGGCTGAGAAAAAGAAGCTGCTTCTGATTTCAGCGGTATCCGTCGTCGTGCCTCTCTTTCTCGGGTTCTGGATCTCGGGAGCACTCATCGCACGAAAGTTGAATCCCGTTCATGCTCTCCTCGGTTTTGCCGGAAGCTGGATCATTGGATCTGTCCTTGTCACGATCTACTTGATCCTGTCGGCTCGATTTGACGGGAACACCTCGCTGCTCTGGGCCGGGTTTATCGTCGCTGCCATTTTTCTCTCTATTCTCGTCTCCGCTGTCTACAGCTGCTCGACGATAAAGGGATTCGCGATCTTCTTCTCCCACCTCTTCGTGGGTGTATGCGTTGCGCTCATCCTCCTTGCCACCACCAATCTGCTGCTGCCCGAAGCTTCCCGGGACGAACTGTGGAATAAGCTGGTCTTTCGACCGGTTGGGCTCTCTCCGCCTGCGACCTGACCGGGTTTAGCAATGGGCCGGGTTAAGCAATGGGCCGGGCTAAGCAAAGAGCGCTTCCAAGCCTTCGAGGTAAGCGGTCACGCCCTCCTCATTTTCACCCGGTGCCCAGTCGGCAAACTCCTTGTCGGTGACATCGTAAGGTCCCCGCTTCACCTCGAGAATGATCGTGTCAGGCTTCAAAGCCAGCACTCCGTGCCAGATGCGCTCCTCGATATCGACGAACCCTCCGGCAGGTATGCGATGCACTGTTCTCACATCGCCGGATTCGTCGAAAGTGACGAATCCCAGCTCCCCCTCAATCACCTGAAGGGTCTCCACGGCCCAGTCGCGGGGATGCCGATGCGGTTGAATGTAGGTACCGACTTGAAGGATGTTTACCATCCGTTGCACCAAGTCCTCCTGACTTCGGTGGATCGGAATCAACATCCGTCGCCGGGGACTTTCCTGCGACGCTTGAATTCCCGCCTCGCGAAGCTCGGCGTTCCATTCAAAGACCGGCTCTTCCGGATTCGGGAAGGCAAGTTTCATGCCCGGAGATCGATCAAAAGAAATCGCTCACTCTTTGCCTTTCTTCTTATCCTTCTTCTCGTCGTTCTTCTTGTCGTCTTTCTTTTCCTCTTCGCCACCTTCAGCTGCCTCGGCGGGAGCTTCTTCAGCAGAATTGGTATCAACCGGGATCTCAGCATCTTCTGCAACAACGGGGCGGGCCACCTCGGGGCGAACTGCGAACTTCTTGATGTTCTCCGGCATGCCATCGCTGCCGAAACGCTTGCTGAACAGGTAGGCGACGCTCTGTATCTCAGCCATCGCGGCCCGGTCTTCAGCTTTGAGCAAAGGATCCTCGTTCAACTTCAACATCACGGCACCCATCGCGAGCTTGGCCATGAGCTCCTTGTTGCCGTAAGCCAGGGTAAAAGCGCGATAGTAGTCGTCCTTGGCGTTGTCGGTCTCACCATCTGCTTCGTAAACCTTCCCCCTGAGGTAGGCGAGCTGAGCCACTTCGGCAGCTGGCAGGTCGTTGAAATTCGGAGCCGGCAGGAGCTTGGCCTCTCCGATCACCGGCTTCTGGTAGGCAGCCAGGGCAGCACGAAGACCTTCGATGTCATTCTTTCCGAGGAACGCCCAGAGTTTCTGATACTCGTGCGACTTCTTGTAGTATTCGCCAAGCTTGGAATCGATTGTCGCCGATGCCGGAGAATCAAGAACCTGGGCCAGCTTGGTATAGTTGCCGGCACGAAGCAGACTCTCGCACTGAAAGAACAAAGCTTCGGAAGCGAAGTTCTGAGGCAGGCCAAGAATGATGGCGTAGTTGCGAGCTACCGCACCAAAGGCTTTCGCAGCTTCCGCGTATTCCCCACTGTCAAACAGCGCACGAGGCTCTGCCAGTGCTTCAGGGCGGGCGTCGAGGCGAACCAACTTGTTCAAGCCCTCGCCGCGAATCTGAGCATAGGGAATCAAGTTGCCGCGGGAACCGGCAGAAGTGGCAAAAATCACTCCCTGATCGTTGGCACCCTGAACATAACCGCGGGGATTACCTCCCTCCATCAAGCCCACTGTCGCAGGGGTCTCCTTCACCTGGGCCATGGCACTTCCAGCCGTGGCTATCGCCAAAGCTGCTCCCAGCATCAAAAATCGTGTCGTCTTCATTTCTAAATCGATTCTAAAAGTTCACTCCGTTCTGCTCGCACTACTCCTCAGCCAATCCGAGATCGCTCATCACCTTTGCCTCTTCTTCGGGCGTGATTCCCATGTCGTTCTTCATGTCCTCGATCTGGCGGCGGAGGCGACGGAGGGCACCGGTCGGAGCGTCTTCATCAGTCCAGTTCTGCCACTGGTAGAGGAACTTGCGGGTCAGGCGATAAAGCGCGATCTCACGCTCACGCTTGGCCAGTCGAGCCTCCTCGGTGTCGGTTGGCATCTTCTCGAAATCAGCGAGGCTGTTCGGGATGTAACGCTCCCAGGCCTGAGTGACCCAGTCAGCAAATTTTCCGTAGGTGGAAACCACCGCCAGGTAGGCCTGGTTGGCCGCAACCGGATCGTCCAGTTCATCATAGACCGTTCCCAACAGGAAACCGGCTTCGGCACGCTTCTCTTTGTCATCCTGGAACCATTTCTTCTCCTTGTTGATGGTATCCAGCGCTTCGCGGGCGTCGTTCCACTCCTTGTTCTTGATGTGGAGCATGGCCAGATTCAGCCAGGCCTGCGGGATAAGTGCCTTGTCTTTTCCACTGCTGATGATGCGGCGGAAACGCTCACGAGCTGACTGCACCTTGCCCGGATCAGCCGCACGCATCTCGATGATACCGAGCTCCATTTCGGCGAGAAGCTTGAACTCCTCGGCCTCCGGATTGGTGCGGGCGAGCAATTCTTCAAAGTATGGCACCGCCCGGAACGGGTTGTCCGTGCCGGCAAAGTAGCGACCGATTTCGCGCAGGACGAACTCGGAGAGATCGCGCTTCTCGAAGAGTTTAAGTTCTTCGAAAATCGCATCGATCTGGCTTTCCACAGAGGCATACTCGGGAGAATCCTTCTCCATGCCCTTCCGGGATTCCTGGAGCACGATGACCTGCTGGATCTTGAGCCAGGTCAGCAGACCCTGGTTAGCCGGATCCGCACCGGGGAAGTTCCCCAGGGTAGCAACGGTCGACTCAACGCCGCGAATGCGGGTCGAAGCTTCGGCGTAGGAGCCGATCGCCTTACGCAGCATGGTGATGTCCTGGGTCTGAGGTGGCTGATTGCCGAGAAGGAGGATCATCTTCTCGACCTGGGTGAGCCCTTCCTCGCCTCTTCCGGCACCTTCGAGATGCTCCAGGGAGAAAATGGAAATCTGGGGTTCCCAAGTCGTCCCGGCATAGTCCGGGAAAAAGGTATCATACATCTCGATACCCTTCTCGATCTCTCCATCGGTATAGTAGATATCAGCCGCCTTCCAGATACTCTCAGCGGCCATCTGCTTGTGGTATTCACCCTGCCCTTCGTCGGAGGCCTGCTTCGCCTTGGAAGCTTCGATACCGCGGAGGTAACAATCGAGTGCCTTGGCCCGGAGCTCGGGCTCCAGATCTTCCTGATCTTTTCCAAGGCTTCCTGCCTGAACGAGGTAAGCGTCACCGGTGATGTTGAGGTTACGGCCCAGCTGCGAGGAATCGGGACGCTCTTTCTGGAGGCGCTCGGAAGCCGCAATCGCTGCCGGATAATCTTCGAGGTTAAAGCGGGCAATAGTCAGGTCCGCCAGAGCGGTGTCGAGATAGCTCTCGGACTCGGGGAACTTGGCGAGGAACTCTTCGTATTTCTCAGCCGCCTCGCGGGTCTTGCCAAGCACAAGCAGGTTGCTGGCTCGGTGAAACATGACTCCCTCGAGATATTCGCCCTCGGGATAAGCCTTCACATATTCGGCGAAGGGTTCAACAGCTTCGTCGAAACGCTTCGTGATGTAGAGTGACATCGGGTAGAAGAAGTCGGCCAGTTCGCGCTGCTTCACGCCGGGCTCGTAGCGCTCACGAACCGTCTCGGAAATGTCGATGACCATGTCATACTGCTTCGCCGTGAAAAGCGACTGAAGCATGAAGCTGGAAACGTTGTTGCGGAGCTCGTGATCCTCAGGCATCTCTTCCATGAACTTCTCCCCGAAGTATTGCGCCGCCGGGTAGTCGGCTAACATGGAGGAGAGGCGAGCTGCCTCGTGAAGGATCTCGGCGCGGGCCTGCTGTGGCGCACCGGGAAACTGCTCAACGAGGAACCAGTAAACCCCACGGGCGGCGCGGAAGTTTTCGAGAGCGGAGTAGCAGTTCGCGACAACTCGCAGCGACTCTGCATCAGGGTGCAGCTCGGCGGCTTCCATCTGGGTCAGCCTGTCGAGAAGCTGTTGGAACTGGGACGGCACTTCCAGACCAATCGGCTGGCGGGCCAGGTTGAGATCGATATCAATACGGACATCTTCGAAAGTCGGTGCGAGAGCAAAGAAACGAAGCGCTGCGTTATACATTCCCGACTTGGTGCACTCGAAACCAAGCATGCGAAGTCGCTCGAGAAAGCCAAAGCGGAATTGATCCATCGGGGAAATCTTGATGACCGACTCGTTTGTATCGAGGAACTCGTGAATCTGGTTTTCGATCTTTTCCACCTCAGCGGCATCAGCGCCGGCCTGGTTCGCCATTTCCACCCAGGCAAGGCCGAGATCGAGGATACCCTGCATGAGAAACTGTGGAGAAATACCGCGCTCCTCACGGCTGTCGAAAAGCTCCTGAATCTGAGCGATACCTTCCGGCCCGCGACCAACCTTCATCAGCGCGCCGCCGTAGCGAAGCTTGAAGCTGGCGTAGACCTGGCGAAGCTCTTCCGGGGTCGGATCGCTGGCGATGTAATCGTCATAGAGCTTGATCGCCTCTTCATAATTGCCGAACTGAGCTTCACAGAAACCGAGCTGGAACTTGGCGAGGTTCTTTCGGGGGTTCTGAGAATTGATGGGTGACTCGACTTCCTCAGCGATTTCATCGGAACGAACGCAGATGTCGAAGGCAACCTTGGCGTCTTCCCAGCGTTTCTGCGGGAGAAGGGTCATCCCGTAATCAAAAAAGATACCACCGGCCTGGGACCCGAAGTCCTCAAAGAGAGTCTCCTGGCCTCCGGACTTTTCGATCATGAGTTCGTAGTGCTTCGACGCCTCGGCATGATTTCCAAACATGAAGAGCTGACCAGCTTTCTCATAGAGTTCCTCCACACTGAGGTCCTCCGGATTGTCCTGAGCCAGCGCCACTGCGGGCGTCATTGAAAGAGCTGCCACCAGCGCCACGCGCCCGGCCACCTTCTTAATCCATTCCATATTCATTCTGAAAAAATTGTTGGGTCACTCGTTGGTAAAGCCAACGAGTCTCACATCTTCTATGCCGACACCGGCAAAACAGTTCATCACATCAATAAAGCGCTGTCCGCTTACTGAATCATCCACTTCGAGTTTCACGACCGGGGCATCCCCTTTGCCGTAGAGTTGCTGAGCTTCCACGTAGGTGGAAAGCCGATCCGTCAGCGTCAACAGCTCACGATTGTCCGTTTCCGTCTCAAGCAACTCCTGCTCCATCGTCACCCGACCTTTGGAATCAACCTCAATCAACGGGACATCAAAATCATAAGTTGTCGCGATCGGGCTTCCGCCGGGAGGCGGCATCGTTAGCTCAAGATCGCCTTCTTTCGGATCCAGCGTCGACGCTACCAGGAAGTAGATAAGAAGAAGAAAGCTGACATCGATCAGGGAAGAAATATCCAGTCCGCCTTGATCTATCTGTTCCTGTTCCCTTCGTCTCCTGATCATTCTCCGTCGAAAGCACTGCGCCTCAGCGACACCTGTCCAGGTTACTCCTCCTGAAATCCGGATATCGTCACCTTATCAATTCCGACCTCCGGGTCGGCCAATGCGTTCAAAACATCGATAAAACGCTGTCCCTTCGCTGCGTCGTCCGCCGCGATAATCACCATCGGTTCGGAGTCGGTCAGGCGAGCACTTTCCGAATAAGTCTTCAGTCGATCCAACAACTGAGGGACGTCGCGGTTAGCCGCGTCGGTATCGAGTACTTCTTCGTTGAGAACAATGTGTCCCTGGCTGTTGACCTCGACCGTCATCTGGTCAATCTCAACATCGGAACCCTGTCCCGTGCTGGTCGGCATGGTCATCCCCAGATCCGCTTCTTTCGGATCGAGAGTTGATGTCACCAGGAAGTAAATGAGGAGAAGGAAGCTGACATCAATCAGCGAGGACATATCCAACGCTGGATCTTCTTCCTTCGGTGCTTTTCTACGAGCCATAAGTTCGTTCGAATCTCAAAAAGTTATCAGTTTTTCTCAACGACGTAGCTTCCGAAGATCACATCGCTGACACCGGCATCACCGGCTGCTTGAACCACCTTCTTGATCACCCGGGTATCGACACCCTTGTCCGCACGCAGATTGAGGCGGGTGGGAAGTCCGGATTCATCATGACGCTCACGGGCTGCCTGAACGTATTCGGTGATTGCGTCGGTGGAGCCAAGCTCGACCTCATCCTGCGCCCAGATCGTTCCATCGGCGAGCACGTTGACCACGACACGGCCGGTCGCATTCTTGGCAACCTGCGCGTTCTTTGCCGTCGGCGGCTTCACCCGCTTATCAATCTGAACAATGATCAGGTGAGAGCTGACCATGAAGAAAATGAGCAGCAGGAACACGAGATCGATCATCGAGGACATGTCCATCTGGAGCTCCTCGCCTTCGATGCTCTCGGTTGCTGCTCTGAGTTTCTCGGACGCCATATCTACTGCTACCAGTCGTACAGTTTTTTTGAGCTGAGGTCGATGCTTTAGACCTCAAACTCGCGAATATGCGCTTAGCCTTCGGAAATACCTTCCGGAACCTTGGCGAGCTGCTGATCGGCATTCACCGTAGCGACCGCGTAGTCGAGACCTTCAATCGCCACTTCCTGTGCTTCGCCGACGAGCTTGTTAAAGCGGTTCTTGAAGATGTAGAAGCAGAAAATACTCGGAATCGCGACGACAAGACCGCCAGCGGTCGTCATCAGGGCAAGTGAGATATTTCCGGCAAGGGCACCGGGGTCAGAACCGCCGCTGAGCCCCATGGTGTCGAATGCCATAATCATACCGGCAACCGTTCCGAAAAGTCCGATCATCGGAGCCGCCTGGGCGATCACTGAGAAGTAACCGATCCAGGACATGTAGCGGGAGTTCTCACGCACTGAGAAATCGGCGAGAGCATCTTCCACCTTCTGGCGGCCGAGCGTTTCGGGGTCAGTTGCGTCCACCAGCGGGTAAGCGGTGGCCACCATGCGGCCGAGATAGGAAGGATCCTGAGCAGAGGCGTCAATGGAGCTGCGCACCTTCACATCAGCCATGTTGGCAACGATGAGACTCTTCAGATCATCAGGAGCAAACTTCTTTTTGCTGAGTTGAAGGAAGTTAAAAACAGCCAAGGTAATCATCAGGACTGAGAGGATTCCGATTGGCGCCATAAAGGGACCGGCATCAAGAATCTTGGTCATCAAAGTCTTGGTCTCTTCAACGGGAGCCTCGCCACCATCTTGCGCCCAAAGTTCGGGAGCGGCAAAGGTGAACAAAAGGACGATACCGAGAGCAATGAGATGACGCTTGGGTCGGAGGAATGACATCGTTTCTGACATGGGTGTTTTAGTTTTGCTTTTTGCTAATTTGGAGGTGTCGTTCTTGGGGTATTTCACGAAACCTGTAAAGAAAAAAAAATAAATTCATTTCAGATCGTCGAAATCGTCCCCAGAGCCCGTGATTTCAAGGAATACCTCTTCCAGATCACGTCCTTCAATCCCCTCTTTTGCGGACAAAATTTCGTCAACGCTCCCGAGCGCAACGAGGCGCCCCTCATTGATGATTCCAATGCGGTCGGCAAGCTCCTCGGCCACGTTCAAAAGGTGGGTCGAAAGGAACACCGTGGTGCCGGCTTGGCTGCGTGCTTTCAGCTCCTCTTTCACGACCCTGACGTTCTTTGGATCGAGGCCGACCATCGGCTCATCGATGATGATAACTTCCGGATCGTGAAGCAGTGCTGACGCAATAGCAAGGCGCTGCCGGGTGCCGTGGCTGAGATTCTCAATTCGTTGGGCGCTGTAGCTGACCAGCGAGAATTGCTCCATCAGCTCGGGGGCTCGCTTCTTGGCGTGACCGGGATCCACCTCAAAGAGATCAGCGATGAACGCCATGAACTCCATCGGAGTCAGCTTGTCATAAAACTCCGCCACATCCGGGATGTAGCCGATGCGACGTTTCGCCTCGATCGGCTGCTTCGCGATATCAAATCCGCAGATTTCAGCCGAGCCCCCACTCGGGTACATCAGACCCGTCAGCAGCTTAATGGTGGTGGTTTTCCCAGCGGCATTGGGACCGAGGAAGGCAAAGAACTCACCCGGCTCGACCGTCAGGTTCAACCGATCCAGCGCCAGCAGGTCGCCATAACGCATCGACAAATCTCTAATCTCAATCATCCACTTGATCTTGTGATTTCCGGTAGGCTTCCAGCGGAACAAGGATTTCCGAGATGGCCTCGAAACCGAAATCCGTCTCCACCTTGAGAGGCTCGCCCACCTCACTGAAATAAACTCGAAAGGTCATATCCTGCTCCACCGCTCGCAGAATGAGCAGGTAGGCCCGCATATCGCGCCCTCCGAAGGAATACTCCCCCACCCTGGCCACGCTCCTCCAGCGAATCGACGAGAGATCCATTTGTCCCAGGCCAAGCCCGGCTCCCATCGGCAGCATGTTTAAAGGCAGAGCCGTCGACGGGTTCTCTTCTCCACCGAACTTGAACAGTTCCTTCCCCGCGACCTGGGCCGATGCGTTGACCTTGGGAGGATCCTTTTCAAACGACAAAAAGGCCGTCATCGAACTGCGCGGAATCCGAACCGAGAAATCACCGGCATCGAGGTTAACCTCCTCGTCAAAGATCAAGTTCCCCTTCCAGTAGGTATCGACCACGCTGGACTCATACTTCTCCTCGTATTTCTCGAGGGTTCCTGACAGGGAAAGAATCTTATTGATCTCACCGGTCTGTATATCCGGACCGGAGCTTCCCGCGATCCGCAACTCACCCCGGCGAGCCCCACTCTCCAGCAACGTCATCGTGGTGCCTTCATTCCAGTTGAAGAAGACGTCGTAGACTTCGCGCACATCCACCTCTGTCATCCGCGACTCGGGTGGCGCGAAGACAACAGTGCAAAGCCATCCGACCGTGCCCAGCCAGAAGAGCACAATCAGGGTTGAGAGGAGGCGGAGGAGCATCAGCAGCGCAAGCTAACACAACCGGCTTGGCGCCGACAACCTTGATCAACCGCCGGCACCGGGAATCTCTCTAAAAAGATCACCCTTGTGAATAGCCTTCCCTGAGAGCCAACAGGACCGCCTTCTGAGCATGGAGTCGGTTTTCAGCCTGCTGAAAAATTTCATCCGCCCTGTCCTCAAGGACCTCTTCGGTAATTTCCTTACCGCGATAGGCGGGCAGACAGTGCTGAACAATCGCCCCCGGGTTAGCTTTCTTAACCAGGTCGGTGTGGATCTGAAAGGGAGCGAGTGCTCTAAGGCGCCCTTCGGCTTCGGCTTCCTTGCCCATACTGACCCAGGTGTCGGTGTAAAGCACATCGGCATGCTCGACGGCAAACTCCATGTCTTCCGTCAGGATCACCGGAGCCTCGCCGAGTCGCTCCATGAATGCCGCGTCCGGCTGGAACTCGAGGGGAGCTGCGATCACGAGTTCGAAGCCGAGGCGCTTTGCCGCCCAGGCCCAGGAACGTCCCATGTTGCAGTCTCCGTCACCGGCGAAGACCACCTTCTTGTCCTCCCAACCGCCAAGGAGCTCCTTAATCGTGAGCAGATCCGCCAGGATCTGGCAGGGATGCTCCTCATCCGTGAGAGCGTTGATCGTCGGGATATCACCGTACTCAGCAAAATCGACAACGTCCTGCTGATCAAAGGTACGAATGATGGCGCCATGCACCATGCGCCCGAGAACGCGAGCCGTATCCTTGATGGGTTCGCCCCGTCCGAGCTGAACGTCATTGGCATTCAGAAACATGGGGCGGGCACCGAGCTCATTCAGCCCTACCTCAAAACTCACCCGGGTACGGGTGGACGACTTGGTGAAGATCATCGCCCACGTTTCGCCGAGGAGCGGTTTGGGACCATCGAGGGAACGATCTGCCTTCAGCTTCACGGCGTCATCGACGAGCTGCTCCAGCTCTTCCTTACTCAGTTGTTCAATACCTAACAGATGTTTCATCGGTTCGGGGATTCAGTTTTGGGGGAATTAAAGATTGGAAAGCACCTCGCTGAAGGTTGCGAGTGCCTCATCGACTTCAGCGTCGGAAACGTTAAGGCGCGGCAGCCAACGGACCACATCCTCACCTGCAGGCACCGTCAGAAAACCTGCTTCCATGGCTTTGTTGACGACATAGAGAGAAGGGGTCAAACCCGACTCAACAAAAGTGGTGTTATTCGAGAGTTCGTCACCATTGAGAACGAAGCCGAGCATCAGACCAACACCTCTCAGGGAATCAATCACCGGCAGATCCCACTGAGCAAACGCCTCCCGAATCCGGGCCTCCTGGCGCTTCACGTTTTCAAGTGCGCCGGACTCATCAAGTTCCTCCAGCACGGCAAGCGAAGTCGCCGCGGCGAGCGGTGTTCCGCCAAAGGTAGAACCATGAGTTCCCGGCCCCAGCGCCCCCTCGCATTCATCGCTCGCCCAGAATGAGCCAATCGGAAATCCGCCGCCGAAGCCCTTGGCCCAGCTCACCGCATCCGGCTCCACATCGACACCGGATCCTTGTAAAATCGTCCGCCAGCCACACCAGTCACCGGTCCGGCCTGAACCGCACTGGACTTCGTCGAACATGAGCAAGAGGTCGAACTTCTCACGAAGCTCCGCCGCGGTTGCCACGAACTCGGGAGTCACTGGATTAATGCCGCCCTCGCCCTGCAGGGGCTCAAAGAGGATCGCTGCCGTTTTCTCAGTGACCGCTTCGCGCAGGGTGTCGCAGTCGTTAAAAGGGACGTGAAGGAATCCGGGAAGAAGCGGATCAAAACCGATCTTCACTTTCTCCTGCGCGGTCGCAGCGATACCGCCGAGGGTCCGGCCGTGGAAAGACTGCGTCACCGTGATGACTTCGTTCTTGCCGGCTTCCTTACCGTATTTGTCAAAAGCACGCTTTCTTGCCAGCTTGATCAGTCCATCATTTGCCTCTGCACCGCTGTTGCAGAAAAAGACCTTCCCGGAGCGCTCCATCATTTTTTCCACCACGAACCGGGCCAGCTCCGCCTGCTCGCGAATCTGGTAAAGGTTGGAACAGTGAATCAGTTTCGCAGACTGATCCGCGAGAGCCTTTTGCATGACCTCGGGGCAGTGCCCTAACGCACACACAGCGATACCGGTGGCAAAATCGAGATACTTCTTCCCGGACTCGTCCCAGAGATAGCCACCTTCTCCGCGCGAAACAGCGACCGGGAAACGACCGTAGTTCCCGAGCACGAACTGATTCATCAATTCTGCGGTTGTTGCTTCGCTGCTCATTTTACGATCTCAGTTCCGATGCCTTTCTCGGTGAAAATCTCGAGCAGGAGAGAATGGGAAATTCGCCCGTCGATCATGTGAACTTTTCCAACACCGGCGTCCAACGCTTCGACCGAAGAACGCACCTTCGGGATCATGCCGCCACCGATGACTCCGCCTTCGATGAGCCCTTCGACCTCACCCGCCTTGAGCGAGTGAATCAGCGTGCTTTCGTCAGAGGGATCCTCCATCAGACCTAACACATCGCTTAAGTAGACCAGCTTGGTTGCTTTCAGCTCGGCAGCCAGGGCGCTGGCGGCGAGATCGGCATTCACATTCAGGCTGAGCTTGGTTCCCTCTTCCGAAGCGACCGGCGAGACCACCGGAACAATCTCAGAGGCCAGTGCGGCATGAACCTTGGACAAATCGAAGCCGGTCACTCGCCCCACCCGGCCCAGCTCGACTTCGCGATTTTCCTCGTCAGACCATCCTGTCAGTCGCTGACCGATAAATGCTTCGTTACCGGGCACACCGATCGCCCGGCCGCCGAAACTCTCGATTCCCTCAACGAGACCGGGATTGATCGTTCCGCTGAGTGTCTTCTCAACGATGTCCATGGCCTCGTCAGTCGTGACCCGCTGGCCGCCGACAAATTTTGCTTCCAGCCCGGATTCCTGCATCGCTGCTGAAATGGCTTTGCCACCTCCGTGAACAATAACCGGATTGATACCTGCCACTTCCATGAAAACCACATCGCGAAGCAGGCGCCGAACCAGGGCGGGATCGTCCATGGCGCTACCACCCACTTTGATCAGGAAGGTCTTCCCGCGAAACTCCTGCAGGTAAGGTAGGGCCTCCAGCAGGACGGCGGCTTTCTCAATGTGGTTCTGGAAATTCGATTCCATCGAAAATGGGGAAGCGGGAAACATGCCGGAATTCCCTGCGTGAGCAAGAAAAGAATCCGCCACCCTGACCCGCTGCGGGTTAGGTTAGCGCCTGGTTGTTTTTCGATTCAACGCGTATTCCTCGCGATTGAACTCGACGTATTCGGGGGACAGATCGGAGGTCCAGACGTTGAACTCCCCTTTCCCGAGGTTCATATCGATTCCGACAGTGAACTCCGATTCCTGCACCGCGGCAGAAAGCTTATTGATGTCAGTTTTGGCTGCGACGCCATTCTGGGTCGCCAGCACACCGTTGAAGTAGATATCGACGAGTTCCTCTTTGACGCGTGCCCCGGAATAACCCACCGCGTGGATGATCCGCCCCCAGTTGGGGTCGTTCCCGTTCCAGGAACATTTCACCAGCTTGGAGTTGGCAACCGCGCGGGCGACCCGCTCGGCATCGAGGTGAGAAGCGGCTCCCCTCACTTGGACTTCGACCAGTTTGGTCACCCGTTCGCCGTCAGAGACGATCTTACGGGCGAGGCACTGCATCACCTCGGTGAGCGCTTCGCGAAATTCCGCGCTGCCGGTGCCACTTCTTGTGATGGTCTTGTTGCCGGCCTGGTGATTGGCCATGACCACGACAGTGTCGTTGGTGCTCATGTCACCGTCGACAGAAATTCGATTGAAGGACTGGTCGACCGCTTCGCGAGTCGCTGCCGTCAGCTCCGCTTTGGTCACGGCCGCATCGGTCGTGATGAAGCAAAGCATCGTGGCCATGTGAGGGTTGATCATCCCGGCCCCCTTCGCGATCGCTCCGATCTTCACCTTCTTGCTACCAATCTTTACGGTGACCGCTACGCTCTTTGGCTTGGTGTCACTCGTCATGATCGCCTGCGCCGCCGGATCGCAATCACGGATCAGGGCCCCCGCCAGCTCGCCGATCTTCGGTTCGATCCGCTCGATCGGAAGCGGCACACCAATGATGCCCGTGGAACAGATCTGAACTTCCCGCTGCTTCAGGCCCAGCGACTTAGCGGTAACGCTGGCCATGGTCCGGGCATGCAGCATACCAGCGTGCCCGGTGCAGGCATTCGCATTGCCACTGTTCACAATGATGGCACGGGGTTCCGCAGACTTGAGGTAACTGGAAGAGAGTCTCACTGGCGCGGCACACACCTCGTTCTGGGTGAAAACCGCAGCGCCCACCGTGGGGTGCTCGGAGTAAATCAAGGCCAGGTCAAGGCGATCGATATCGGGATTCTTGATGCCGCAGGAAGTCGCGGCGGCAACGAATCCTTCGGGAGCACACACACCTCCCTCGATCTCTTTAACTTTGCTACCCATGAACAGAACGGGATGAACCCTGCACTAAAAATTCATCAACCCGCTCTCTTCAGGCAGGCCACACATCATATTAAAACTCTGAATTGCCTGACTCCCCGCACCCTTGCCCAGGTTGTCTTCGGCACTTGATAAAATCAAACGTCCTGTCCTGCTGTCAACTACCCAACCGACATCCACGAAATTCGTCCGGACGACATACTTCGTGTCGGCAAACTTTCCTTCACCGAGAATCCTGACAAACGCAGATTTGGAATAAGCCTGATTCAACGAATCAGCCACTTTCGATGAAATATTTTCACCGTCACCCGAGGGCGCGCAGAAGATCGTCGTAGCAATGCCTGCCGTGATCGGCATCAGGTGCGGCACGAAGCTGATGAGGACCTCCTCGCCCGCAGCGATGGACAACTCCTGCTCAATCTCACTCAAGTGACGATGCTTCGGCGCTCCGTAGGCGCGGAGACTTTCATTCACCTCGGCAAAGATGAGGGACGTGTCCGCTTTCTTTCCGGCCCCGCTGGCGCCGGAAAGACTGGAGACCACAATGCTGGCCGGCTTGATCAACCCGTCGCGCAGCAGCGGCAATAGAGGCGTCAGGATACTCGTGGGATAACATCCAGGAGAGGCAACGAGATCAGCGCCGGCAATGTCATCCCGATAGGTCTCCGGCAAACCGTAGACCGCCTTTTCGAGCAGCTCGGGAGCCGGATGAGCTTCTCCGTAGAACTCTTCATAAGTCTCTGCACTCCGCAGCCGGAAA
>JABSSQ010000060.1 GCA_013213905.1 Verrucomicrobiales bacterium
CCGACGATCCGAATGTCGGGCCCGATGAGATCGACCTGCATGTCTTCGAGATGAACGCCAAGGTTCGGTGTCGGGATCAGAGAGGTTTCGCCACCTCCGAGCCTTGGGGCGAGGTAAAGCACCACTTCGTCGACGAAGCCCAGGTCGAGGGCGTGGGCAAGGAGGCGCCCCCCTGATTCGAGGAGCACGGCGCTGACGCCTTCGGAGGCGAGTGCTTCAAGAGATTCACGAAAGGTAAATCCCTGTTGGATTCGGGTGTGAGTGGCGTGTTCGTCGGTAAAGAGGTGATGCTCGGGCGGGAGATTCTCGTCGGATGTCAGAACTACGCGGAGCGGTTGGGGGCGTCCCTCAGCGTACTTGCCTCTCAGCGTCAGGGAGGGATTGTCCCGGCGGAAAGTTTCGCCGCCGACGAGGATGGCGTCGCATTGCTGGCGCCAGTTCTGGACGTCCTCCCGCGAAGCTTCGCTCGAGATCCATTGGCCGTCTCCCGGTTTGAGTGTGGTTCTACCGTCAAGTGTGGCAGCCGTCTTGGCGATAACCCAGGGAAGGCCGGTCGCGATGCGTTTGGCGAAGAAGCGAATGAGGTGATCGCATTCATTCTCGAGAACGCCGGAAGTGACTTCGATGCCTGCGTCGCGCAAGTGCTGGAAACCGGCACCGACGTGATCCGGATTGGGATCGGTGGAGCCGACGACGACCCGGGAAATTCCTGCATTCTTGATCGCCTCGACACAGGGAGGGGTGCGTCCGTGGGTGGAGCAGGGCTCCAGGGTGACGTAGATCGTGGCTCCTTCAGTGGAGTCGGCATCGGCGATCGCGTTCACTTCTGCGTGCGGTCCTCCAGCTTTTCGATGGTAGCCGCGTCCGACAACTTTTCCGTCTTTAACGATGACGGAACCAACCGGTGGATTCGGGCTGGTCAGGCCGAGACCTTTGCTTCCCTCGTCGAGGGCTTCCTGCATGAAGCGTTCGTCTTCTGGTGTCGGATTCGACATTGCCTTGAAGTTAGGTCAGGCGCGCGAGGGAGGAAACGAAAAATGGATTGGCCGGCGAGAAATACTTGGTCCCGCCATTGTTGCGAAAGGTGGAACCGATCAGGATGGCTGTATGATCCGAATTGTTTCCGTCGTTCTGTTGTATTTCGTCACCGGGATTCTCAAGGGGGAAACTGAGCCCCCAAATGTCATCATCGTCTACACGGATGATCAGGGCTCGGTCGATGTGAATTGTTATGGCTCCAAGGATTTGATGACTCCGAATATCGACCGGTTGGCTGAAACGGGTGTCAGATTCACCGAGATGCGGGCGCCGTCCGCGATTCGCTCGGCCTCACGGGCGGGCCTGATGACAGGGCAGAAGCCCCCGCGGGCGGGTGTTCCCGGAAATGTGTCGTCAGCCAAGGGGAGTGCGGGGATGCCGACGGAGAAATTCACCATGGCCGAATTGTTGAAGTCGGCCGGCTACAAGACGGGGCACATCGGGAAGTGGCATCTGGGGTATACGCCGGAGACGATGCCGAATGGCCAGGGTTTCGATTACAGCTATGGCCACATGGGTGGCTGCATCGACAACTACTCACACTTCTTTTACTGGAACGGACCGAATCGCCATGACTTGTGGCGCAACGGTGAAGAGATCTGGGAAGACGGGAAGTTTTTTGGAACAGGGATGATGGATGAGTTGACGGGATTTATTGATCGCAATGAGGAAGGACCGTTCTTTGTCTACTGGGCGATCAACTGGCCCCACTACCCGTTGCAGGGTACTGCTAAGTGGAGGGATTACTATGCTGACAAGGGGCTAGAGTCTCCTCGGGATAGGTATGCGGCTTTCATGTCGTCGACGGATGATCTCGTAGGAGAGCTGTTGGATCATCTCGAAGCGAGTGGTCTTCGGGAAAACACATTGGTGATTTTTCAGTCGGATCACGGCCATTCCGTGGAGGAACGAACCTTTTACGGGGGCGGCTCGGCGGGTCATCGTCGTGGTCACAAGGGGACCTTGTGGGAAGGCGGGCTTAGTGTGCCTTCCATTGCGAGCTGGCCGGCAGGCCTTCCTCAGGGTGAAGTCCGCGAGCAACTGGTCTGCGGGATCGACTGGTATCCCACCATCGCTGAATTGGCTGGAGCGAAGATTCCGGAAACTCATGCGGTCGACGGTATTTCCCTGGTCGAGGTATTGAAGTCAGCGGACGCGGAGGTTGAGCGCACCGAGTTGTATTGGCGAATGGGTGGAAAATCGCCCAAGGCCAAGTGGGCGGCGCGTGAAGGAAAATGGAAGATGCTCGGAAATCCGAATGAAACCGTGCGTCCCGAAGGAGTGAAGGAGTTGGCAGGGAAGGATAAGGAGCTCTTCCTGGTGGATCTCGAGAATGATCCGGGAGAGACGACAAACGTGCGTGACAAACACCCGGAAATTGTGGAACGGCTCTTGAAGATTCGTGAGAATTACGAGGCGGAATTCACCAAGTAATCGGTCGAAGAATAATGATATGTTAGGGTAAGCTTTAAGGGCTTGTCCAAAATATATGTAAAAAAATGTGAACAAATCGTCACCAGGGTCGTCCAACACAATAATGCAGGACTTATCTGAACAGTGGCGAAATTGGTTAGCTGAATACGGGAATCGCTTGATGCTTTTTGCGCGTCAGCAAACTCGTTGCGAGGCAGATGCCGAAGATGTGCTTCAGATGGCCCTGGTGAAAACCTGGAAAACCCATCGTGGAGCCCCGAATCGACAAGTGCTTAGCCTGGCTTACACGAACATTAAACGTTGTGCGATAGATCTGGCGCGTTCCACCGACAGACGTCGCAGACGTGAAGACGAATCCCTACGGGAAACCGGTGAACTGGTAACCTGGTTTGATTTGCCTGAGGATGATACCTCACGAGCACTCCAGGTGGCACTCGCGAAAATCCCTAAGAAATTCCGCGAGGTAATAACGCTGAAGATCTGGGGTGAACAAACTTTTGAAGAGGTTGGCAAGACCCTGACGATATCACCAAACACAGCGGCATCGCGTTATCGCTACGGCATGGAAGCACTTCGCAGAAGTCTTTCGCTCGAGCGGCTCGAGATGGGACTGTAACAACTTTCAATCCTCCCTGGTGAATGAGGTCATCCGTTTCGGATGGCCTCATTTTTTTTGTGCCTAGCCTGCACTTCTCGCAAGTGAGAGGTGCATCTGGCCGAAGGCCAGACCGATACGGCGTTTCGAGAAAGTTGACCACCGGGAAGAAAACACAAACTGTCGAAACGACTATCGGGGTTAGCCCCGACGCAGTCGGCCCTCCGGGCGAATTTCCCACGTTCCGTGAGAAATTAGGGCTAGATGATGGGGTCAGGGCAGACGTCGCGGCGTTCGCACTTGAGGCAGTGTTCTCCCATGAAAAGGTTGTCGAAGAGTTCCATGAGCGGTTCGACGGTCTCCGGAGATTCGACCAGCATCCCGCATTCGAAATTGCGGCGCTTCACCGACTTGGCACCCATGCCGGCGCCGGTGAGGTTGGCTGATCCAAGAAAGGCGCGCTTGCCGTCGACGATCACGGCTTTCATGTGATTGCGCGGGCAAAGCACCCGTTCGAAGCGATCGCTCTCGATCAACTCCGGGAAACGGTCGAAGTCTTCCCGAAAGCGGGGGCCGGGTTCCTTGGCATGGATCAGCCGGATTTCGACACCGTCACCGACCAGTTCGGCGAAGAGCGAGAGAAAGGTATCGAATTTTTTGGCGGTCCGCTGGAGGTGGAGGTCCTTCAGGTCCGCGGTAGCCACCCAGATGAACTTCCGAGCGTTGGGGATGAGATCCTTAAAAACAACCTCATGGATCTCTTCGTTGAGCACGAGTCGATCCATGAGGTTGAAAAGGTTTCAGTCTGTCCGGGTGGATCAGATGTGAATGGCGTGACCGTAAGCGTCGCCAGTCGCCTCGTGGACGGCCTCGGCGAGGGTCGGGTGCGCGTGGATGGTGGCTTCGATCTCTTCGGCGGTTGCTTCGAGATTCATGGCCAGGGCCACTTCGGCGATGAGCTCAGTCGCGCCGCCACCGATCATGTGGGCGCCGAGAATTTCGCCATACTTCTTGTCGAAGATCATTTTCACAAAGCCTTCGGAGTCCGCCACAGCGAGGGCACGGCCACTCGCAGCAAAGGGGAATTTACCGACGGTGTAGTCGAGGCCCTGCTCTTTGCACGCCTGCTCGGTGAGGCCAACGGAAGCAACCTCGGGGTGGCAGTAGGTACAAGCCGGGAAGGTGCCGACCTGCTTCGGCTCGTGACCGGGAACGAACAGGCCTTCGACGGCCTGGACGGCCTCGTAGCTGCCGGTGTGGGCGAGCCACGGCGGACCGGTAATGTCGCCGGCGGCGTAAACGTTCGGCACGCTGGTCTGGTAGCGTTCGTCGGTGTCGATGAATCCGCGTTCGAGCTTGATCTGCTCGGAATTATTTGGAAGCACCGGGGCGATACCGATGGCGACGAGGACGGTTTCAGATTCGATGACCTGGCTGTCTCCGCCCTCGGCGGGTTCCACGGTCAGTTTGACGCTTTCGCCGCTGGTATCGGCGGAAGTCGTTTTGGTGCCGGTCAGGACCTTGATGCCCTGCTTGGTGAGGGACTTCTTGAGAGTATCGCTAACGTCGTTGTCTTCGATCGGGAGAACGTGATCCAGCATTTCGACTACGGTCACCTCGGTGCCGTAGGCGTTGAAAAAGTAGGCAAATTCAATGCCGATGGCGCCGGCGCCGATGATGGTGATGGATTTCGGCTGCTTGGGCAGATTCATCGCTTCGCGTGAGCCAATCACTTTCTCGCCGTCGAAAGGCAGGAAAGGCAGTTCGCGGGAAACACAACCGGTCGCGACGAGCACGTTCTCGGTGGTGAGAAGTTCGCTCTTACCGTCGGCATCGATCACCTCGACCTTGCCGTTGGCAGCGAGACCACCCACGCCGCGGATGTAGTCGACCTTGTTCTTTTTAAACAGGAATTCGATACCGCCGGCCAGCTTGTCGGAGACATTACGGGAACGCTTCACCACTTTCTCCCAGTCGTAGCTGAGGTTGTCGAAGGAGAGACCGAAGTCGTCCCCGTGGTGTTTCAGTGTGTGGTAAAGCTCGGCATTCTTGAGCAGAGCTTTGGTCGGGATACAGCCCCAGTTGAGACAGGTGCCGCCGGCGCGTTCTTTTTCGACGCAGGCTACTTTTTTACCGAGTTGTGCAGCGCGGATCGCGCCGACGTATCCGGCGGGGCCGCCGCCGATGACGATGAGGTCGTAGGATGCCATGACTGGTGTTTAGGAGATAAGAAGGAAAGGATTTTCGAGGAAGTTCTTCAACTTCGCAAGGAAGGTGGCTCCGACCGCACCATCGATGACACGGTGATCGCAGCTCATGCCGATCCACATGCGTTGGCCGGGCACGATCTGGTTGGCGGCGTTGACCACGGGTTGCTTGGAGATCGTACCGATCGAGAGGATGGCGGACTGCGGCGGATTGATGATCGCGTCGAAGTTGCCCACGCCGTAGGCGCCGAGGTTGGAAATCGTGATGGTGCCACCCTGCATTTCGTCAGGGGTGAGCTTCTTGTCGCGGGCGCGTCCGGCGAGTTCCTTGATCTCGGCAGAGAGCTCGAGGATGGACTTGTTCTGAGCGCCGTTGATTACGGGAGTGACGAGTCCGTCGTCAATGGCCACCGCGATGGAAAGGTTCACATCGGAGTAGTGCTGGATGGAGTCTCCCATGAATGAAGCGTTCACTTCGGGAACGGCGACGGTAGCGAGCACCGTGGCGCGCATGACGAAATCGTTCACGGTGTACTTCGGTCCGCCGTTAGCGAGGCTGGCCTCGTTGACCTTGGCGCGAAGCTCCATGAGCGGTTCGGTGTCGACTTCGATATTGAGGTAGAAGTGAGGAACCGTCGTTTTGCTCTCGAGGAGGCGCTGGGCGATGACGCGGCGCATCCCGGTCAGCGGAACGTTCTCATCGGTGAGGCCATCGGTGGAGGGGAGGAGTCCAAGATTGGATCCGCCGCCACCAACCGGTGCGAATTCGACGTCTTCCTTCACAATGCGGCCGCCGGGGCCGGTTCCCCGCACGCGGGTGAGATCAACGCCGAGTTCGGCGGCGAGCTTGCGGGCGATGGGGGAAGCTTTGATGCGCTTGCCTCCGGCGGACGGAGCCGGGGTGGAAGTTGAGGCGGAAGCGGCTGCGGGAGCAGCGGGCGCTGGTGTCGCCGGTGCGGCGGCAGGAGCTTCCTCGGCGGGAGCGGCTTCAGCTGCGGGCTCTTCGGCCGGAGCGGCCTCGACGGTGGGAGGATTGTCGGCGTCGGCGGGCGGCTCTTCACCGTCTTCAAGAACGAGGGCGAGGGTGGCACCGAGCGGAGCGCTCTGCCCCTCCTGGACGTAGATTTTGTGAATGATGCCTTCGTCGAAGGAGGGCATCGCCATGGTGGCTTTGTCGGTTTCGACTTCGGCGATCTCCTCGTCCATGGAGACGGCGTCGCCTTCTTTCTTGAGCCACTTGACGAGGGTTCCCTCGCTCATGGTGTCGCTCAGTTTGGGCATCGTTACGTATGCGGCCATAAAACTATTCGGTCGTTATTGATGTGTTTGTTAGTCCTAACAAATTGTCAAAGCGCGCTCCACGATTTCTTCGGGAGTGGGCAGCTGGAGCTTCTCGATGGGCGGGCTGTAGAAGGCCGGTGCATCTGCACTGGTAATACGAAGCACAGGGGCGTCGAGATCATCGAATGCCTGCTCCATGATCATGGAAGAAACCTGGGCGCCAACACCACAGAACGGCTTATTCTCTTCGACGTAAATGGCGCGGTGTGTCTTACGCACGGTTTCCATGATGGCCTGCTCGTCGAGCGGGCGGATGGAGCGCAGGTCGAGAACCTCGGCGTTGATGTTGTATTTGTCGGCAAGGATGTCAGCAGCGGCCAGTGAGGTGACTACGGCGCGGCCGTGAGCGATGAGTGAGATATCGGCACCTTCGCGCTTCACCTTGGCTTTCCCGATCGGGACGATCAGTTCGCCGTCTTCGAGTTCGTCATTGGAGGGAACCTCGCCGGTCATACCGTAGAGCACGGTGCTCTCCATAAAATAGACAGGATCGTTGTCGCGGATGGACGATTTGATGAGGCCCTTCACATCGGAGGGGTCGGAAGGAGAAACGACTTTCAAACCGGGCATGTTGGCGAAGATGTTCTCGGGAGTGTGCGAGTGGGTCGCGCCGACGTTGGTGCCGCCGTTGGCGGGACCGCGGACAACGATAGGAACGTTGATGAGACCACCGGACATGTAGCGGCAGGTGGCTGCGTTGTTCATCATCTGGTCAAAAGCAACGTAGGCGAAGCTGTAGAACATCAGCTCCATAACGGGGCGGATGCCAAGCATGGAGGCGCCGATGCCCATACCGATGAATCCGGCTTCTGAAATCGGAGCGTCGATGACGCGCTTGTCGCCCCACTTCTTCCAGAGGCCTTCGGTGACTTTATAGGCTCCGTTGTATTCGGCGACTTCCTCACCAATGATCACGACGTTGTCGTCGTAGGCGAGTTCTTCGTCGAGACCTTCACGGAGTGCTTCACGATAGGTA
>JABSSQ010000061.1 GCA_013213905.1 Verrucomicrobiales bacterium
GATTCGGAAATTCCGAACGTCATCCGCAAATGAAATCGGATCCTTCAACTTAGCGATGCCACTCCAGATAAAGAGTGCGCCGAAACCGAGTCGAAGTATGAGCCAGAAGATTTTCATGGGGAGGGTCAGCTTGCAGGAAAGATCGAGCAACACACACCGGATGCACCAGTTTGGGCATCTCTTCAACCCCTTGTTCAAGCCCTCACCCAAGATCGAGCCCCGCCTTCCATCGCCTCCCCCTCGAGAACCCAGAACACAACACCGCCGGATCAAAAAGTCACCTGCTGGGTCAAGAGCCTGGGAAAGCCTGGCGCATCGGGAGAACCTCTGCCTCTCTTGGCCAGAAAGAACAGCCCGACTCCAGCAGCTCGACTGAGAGAAAGGCCATACCAAAACGTCTCTGCAGCCAGCGTCGACAAGCCAGAGGCGACCTCGATACCTCGGAGACGCCAACCGTTTCCTTGGCACCTGTGATGCAACCATTGTCCCTCCTTCTTTTCATACTATTAAAGTATATTATCTATTTATACGATTAATTTTCAATTTGTTACAGAACTTGATAAAAACCCTTCAGCAGGCATTACTCGGAATGGCCACGCGTGAAATGAAGGCTGATCTTTACCTTGTCGCTATCGGAGACGGAATCGCTGACGCCTTCTTGTCCTAAAATCGTCCAAATTTGAGCCTAATCAGGGCCCAAGTGTCGTATAATCTGGCTTGGAACGTGCTCTGATTTGCCATTTGGCAAAGCTGCGCTATATCTCACCCCCTTCCCAATTATGGCTACCTCACTTCCCGAGATTTCGAAAGACGCTCCATTCACGGCTGAACAGCGCGAATGGCTCCAGTCCTACATGACCGAATTTGCCAAGCGAGTTGCCAGTGCGACCACTGCTCCGGCGGCTTCCGGCCCGGTCAAACCTCGTGCTCTTTTCCTGGTCGGCAGCCAGAGCGGCAACGCTCAGGCACTCGCAGAGGGCTTTGTTGAGGTGATGAACGGCGACGGTTGGGCGGCTGAGGCTCTCGATATGGAGAAGCACGCCTCTGTGGACCTTTCCGCAGAAAAGCTCATTCTCATCGTCACCAGCACCTGGGGCGAAGGCGATCCGCCTGACAATGCCGAAGATTTTTGGGCCAAGTTCTCATCTGACGAACAAGCCCGACTCGAGGGAGCCAGATTCTCCGTTCTCGCTCTCGGCGACACCAACTACGCCGACTTCTGCGAAATGGGTAAGCTTTTCGACGCCCGTCTCGAAGAACTGGGAGCTGAGCGCATTGCACCCCGCGTCGACTGTGACGTAGATTACGAGGATCCCGCCGAGGAATGGTTTCGGGTGGTCACTTCCAAACTTGATGAGATCGGGAAGGAAACCTTTGCCGTGGCCACTTTCGGCGACGGGGAAGGCACCGCCGTGGAGACCACCGAAAATATCCCCTACGGTAAAAAGAATCCGTTCCCGGCTCCGATGAAGTTTCGCGAGAAGCTGAACCTCGAGCCTTCCCCGCGCGACACCCGACACGTCGAGCTCATTCTCGACGGATCTGACCTCGAATACGAAGTTGGTGACGCCGTAGCAACCTACCCTCGCAATGATGGGGCGCTCGTCGACGAGATCCTCAATGCACTGCCCTTCAACACAGCAGTGTCTGTAGAAGCCCACGATGGTCGCAAGCTACCCCTGAGGGATGCCCTCATCGAGTGTTATGATATCCGCACGGTGACCAAGGCAATCCTTAAAAAGTGGGAGACCTTTACCTGCCACCCTTACCTGCGCGCCGTGATCGAGGACGATGCCACGGTCAGCTCAATCGTCGACGGCATTGAGATCATCGACCTCATTTACGAGTTCCCGGCTGATTTCAAGAGCGGTCAGGATTTCATCGGCTTGCTCCGCAAGCTGACCCCTCGCCTCTACTCCATTGCTTCCAGTCCGAAGAAGCACCCCGGCGAGGTTCACCTGACCGTTGCCAAGGTGGTCTACGAATCCAAGGGACGCGTCCGCAAGGGCGTCTGCTCCAGCTTCCTCTGCGAAGGCATGGGCGAAGACGAGACGGTTCGCGTCTTCATGCAGCCGACCAAGCACTTCAAGCTGCCCACTGACCTGAGCAAGGATGTTATCATGGTCGGCCCCGGCACAGGCATTGCCCCTTTCCGCGCCTTCCTCGAAGAACGCCAGATCACCAAGGCCGGGGGCCGCAACTGGCTCTTCTTCGGCAATCCGCACGAAGCCACGGACTACTTCTACAAAGAAGAGTTCGAAGCCATGCAGGAAGAAGGAGTGCTCACCAAGATTGATCTCGCCTGGTCCCGCGATCAGGAGTTCAAGATCTATGTCCAGGACAAGATTCGCGACAACGCCGAGGAGCTCTGGAACTGGCTTGAAGGCGGTGCTCACTTCTACGTCTGCGGTGACGCCAAGTACATGGCCGTCGACGTCGAAAAGGAGCTCCTCGCCCTGATCCAGAAATACGGCAAAGTCGACGAAGAAGGCGCCCAGGCATACCTCAAGCAGCTCAAGGACGACCACCGCTATCAGCGTGACGTCTACTAGGCTTGCATCGGGAGACGCTGAATCGTAAAGATACCTCGTCTCCCATGCCTCCGCTTATTACTCTCACCACCGATCTCGGCGAACAGGAGCCGTTCGCCGCCAGCATCAAGGGCGCATTGCTTTCGCTTTGCCCCGGAGTCAACCTGGTTGACCTGAGCCACCAGGTTTCGCCTCACGATGTGACCGAGGCCGCCCTGTTCGTGCTCGGTGCAGTCCCTCACTTCCCCGCGGGCACGGTCCACCTCATCAACGTCGCCCCCGGCCCTCAGCCCGTCATTGCGAAGGCCGGTGACCAGGTGCTGGTCTGCCCTGACAACGGCATCCTCACCTTGCTGGAAGAACACTTTCCCATCGACGAAGCATTGGCTTTGCCTGTTCCTGAGTCAGTATCCTGCGGCAACGCCCAGACCTTTTTTGGCCGGGAGGTCCTCGCCCCGGCCGCCGCCGCGATTGCCTCCGGCAAATCCCTTGCCGAAGTTGCCGAAGTTGGCGGAGAGACGGTCGAGCTTCAACGTCTCGACTGGCCCAAACCGCAGCAGGCCGGTTCTCGAAAGATCGAGGGGCGGATCATGCACATCGACCGCTTTGGAAACCTGATCACTAACATTCACCGAAACCTGCTCGAGTCAGCAGCAATCGAGAGAATCGCAGTGAACAACATCAGCATTCGGAGCCTCTCTTGCAGCTATTCCGATGTCGAGCCCGGCCACCCAATCGCCGTCTTCGGTCACTCGGGCTATCTTGAAGTCGCCTATAACGGAGAGAAAGCCAGTGAGCGGCTCGGTATCGAAACCGGGATTCTCATCAGCGTTTTTCTCGAGAAGTAGGTTACCGGTCGCCGGCCCGCCTGAACTGCGGCCAACCGATCAGGGCGACTACAATACTTGCGATCCAGACGGCAGGCATCCACTCAGGCCACATCTGGTTGACCCATCCGGCCACGCACACCAGGTGTCCCACCACCAGGAAAGCGTAGGCAAGCGCACGAAGGTTTCCCCGCGTTATTGCCATGTGACCGGCGATGACCGCTGCCCAGCCCAGCGCCCCGACAATGGCCATCGCAGGATGAATCCCCAGCGCCCAGACCACCAGCGGATTGAAATCTACGGCGAGAGCGTAATCTCCCGCCCAATAGCCTGAAGGCTGCACCAACAAGGTCACCGCGATATCCAACCATCCCAGGAGCAAGGGCAGCCAGACCAAGGGCAGAAACTCACTCCACTCCGAGAGCCTTAACCCGCTCGGCCACCGGCGGGTGACTGTAATTGAGAAACACATAAAACGGATGCGGCGTCAGGTTGCTGAGATTGTCTTTGCTCAACTTACGAAGCGCGTCGGCCATGGCTTCCGGATTCCCGGTCACCTCAGCGGCGTAGGCGTCTGCTTCGAACTCGTGTTTACGGCTCAAGAGGCTGCCGCCAATCGACAGGAGATCATTGACCGGGCTCATCAGAATACCGAACAGGATCAGACTCACATAAACTGAAGTCTCCTTCACACCGAAGGCGTCAAACAATGCCCGGTTCTCCATCATCATGCCGAGGAGAAAGAACATCGCTCCGGTCGTGCCCACGCCAATAATCATCGACTTTACGATATGGCGGCGCTTGTAGTGCCCGATCTCATGCGCGAGGACGCCGACGAGTTCAGGGACCGTGTGATTCTCGATCAGGGTATCGAAAAGAGCGATCCGCTTGTTGTTCCCAAAGCCCGTAAAAAAGGCATTCGATTTCGAAGAGCGCTTGGACCCGTCCATCACAAAGACTTCCTTGAGCGGGAAATCACATTTCTCCGCCATCGCATGAATCTCTGTTTTCAGCTCACCCTCTTCGAGAGGTTCAAACTTATTGAAGAGCGGCATGATCCAGGTGGGAGCGACATAAGTAAGCGCCAGGGAAAACAGGGTCACCAGTCCCCAACCCCAGATCCATGCCAGGGGCACAGATTGAAAAATCCAGAGAAGCGCTGCGAGCAATGGTAGCCCTATCAAAGCACCAAGAACCAATCCCTTGAACTGATCCAATACCCAGGTTCCGAAAGTCGTGCGATTGAAGCCGAACTTCTCCTCAATCACAAAGGTGGAATACAGGTTAAACGGCAGATCGATCACATGTTGCGCCAGCATTAAGGCCACCACAAAAACAAGGCCGGAAACAATGGGGCCGTGGCCGAGATCTCTCACCTGTTCATCGAGCCAGCCAAATCCTCCCAGCCACCAGAAAACGAACAGCAAAACGAGCGAAAAAATCCCTTCACCAATTCCGAACACCGCCCGGACCCGGGTATATTCCTGGGACTGCTCATAAGCCTCCTCGTCGACAAACCCCTCGAAAGTCGCAGGAATCTCGCCACTAAGGGCCTTCAAGTTAAGCAGGGTGGCGAACAGGTCGAGCTTCCACATCAGGAAGAGCCCCAACACGATCGCGATAAACCAGGCGTTATACTCCATCACCCTCGACGTAACCGATGCCTCGTCGGGCGGCAACCGCTTTTACCCCGCTAAAGGGGGCACGCAGATCCGACCGGATTCATTCTGACTTTTTCGCTTCCTCAGCCAACTGCCGGGCCTCCTCCGCCGCATCGGAAAGTTCCTGCTCCAGTTTATTCATCCGCTGCCGGTGTTCCTGTCGAATGGCGATAAGGTCATAAACCGCCAGCAGCAGGACAAACCCCACCAGGAAGAAGCAGGCAATCCAGTAGATCGCGAACCAGAAGGGACTCTGGCTCAATAGTGTCGTCAGCGGCGCGGCGCCAAGAAAGACCATCAA
>JABSSQ010000062.1 GCA_013213905.1 Verrucomicrobiales bacterium
GCATTCTCGGCAAAGACCGCAAGATGCTGCGGACTCGTTCCGGAGACACCGTCCAGCTCGCCGACGTGCTCGACGAAGCTGTCGAGCGTGCCTACAAGATTGTCGACGAGAAGAATCCCGACTTCTCCGAAGAGGAAAAGCGGGAGATCGCTGAAGTCATCGGGATCGGTTCGGTCAAATACGCGGAGCTGAGCCAGTTTCGGATGACCGACTACATCTTCGACTGGGACACCATGCTCGCGCTCAAGGGCAACACCGCGCCCTACCTCATCAACGCTTACGTGCGAACCCGCGCCATCTTCCGCAAGCTTGGCAGCGACTTCGAGCCCGGCGGAGCCATCACGCTCACGGCTGATGCTGAGAAGGACCTCGTTCTCAAGCTGGCCCAGTTCAGCGAAACCGTTCCGGCGGTCCTCTCTGATTTCCGTCCGAACACGCTCGCGAACTATCTCTATGAACTGGCGACGACCTATCATAAGTTCTGGGAGGCTTGCCCCGTCCTTAAAGAAGAAGGGGCCGTTCGCGAAACCCGCCTCGCGCTTTGCGAACTGACGGGACAAGTCCTGCGCAAAGGCCTTGGACTGCTTGGTATTCGAACCACCGAAAAGATGTGATTCATGAATGAACCGGTCTGGTTGGAAAAGACCCGGGGTTACATCGATCTCGGCATGCTTGATGAAGCCTGGGAAGAGATCAACCACCTCCCCGCTGACAAGCGTTCCTCTGCTATCGCCCAGGAAATGCGGATCATCATTGAGCTCGACCGCGGTCGGCTCAACGAAGCGCTCGCCCTCAGCGAAGTCCTCGTGGATCTTCACCCTGACAATCACGCTGGCTTCATTCAGGGAGCCTACTGCCTCCACGCCCTCGACCGGACCGAGGAAGCGATCGAACATCTTCAGTCCGGTCCCGTAAGCCTCCAGGACGAACCGGTCTACTTTTACAACCTCGGTTGCTACGAACTTGCCCTCGGGAAGCCTCAAGCGGCTTTGTCCTGGCTGCAGCAGTCCTTCGAAATGGATCCACGCTCGAAGCGTCGAGCTCTCGAAGATCCGGACCTCGAAGAACTCCGCACTCTCATTAAGGGTTTCGAAGCCTGACCAATCGCTATGCAAGACGCGATTGAAGAGCTGTTTCTCAAGAACTTCGCTGAACGCGATGAACTCGGCGCCTCGATTTCGGTATGGAAAGACGGTGAAAAGATCCTCTCTCTTCACCACGGCTGGCGCGACCGCAATGAAGACAGCGCGTGGCAGGCAAACACCGTCACACCGGTGTGGTCGGTGACCAAGGGGCCTTCCGCCATCGCCACGCTTCTAGCCTTGCATGAAAGCGGCACCGCATTGCATTCACCGGTCTCCGATCTCTGGCCGGAATTGAGAGCGGCTCGGGAAAACAAACTGACATTTGCGCAGCTGCTGTCCCACCAGTCCGGCTTGCCCGCCTTGTCCGAGGAGAATCGCCCTCACATTCTCACCTATAAGGATGTCATCGCCGCGTTGGAAAAGCAGGAGCCCTACTGGTCACCGGGAAAGGGTCACGGTTACCACCCGCGCACGATAGGCTTTCTGCTCGACGAAGTCGTGAGACGACTCACCGGAGGCACCAGCCTCGGCCACTTCTGGAACGACAAGATTGCGACTCCGAACCGCATCGATTTTCGTATTGGCGACCTGCCGGCCGAAATGGTCGGGCGCATCGCTACGGTCTATCCGCCCAAGTCCGTCAAACCGAGCAAAGAGGAGCTGCCTTTCTTCCGCTCACTCGCGGACAAGGACTCACTCGCCACCGCGATCTTCGCCTCTCCCGGCGGCATGCGGGCACTGAGCGATATCAATCAGCTCGACTACCTTCAGGCCGGTCTCCCAGCCCTGGGCGGCGTTGGCTCAGCAAGCGGACTGGCAAAGTTTTATCAAATTCTGGCGCAAAGGGGACAACTCGACGAAGTTCAGGTATTGCCCAAACCAGTGATCGACGCCGCATTCACCCTGCAGACTTCCGGCGACGATTATACCTTTCTGATGCCCACGGCTTTCACTGCCGGCTTTATGCGGGATCCCATCGGTAGCGACGGACAAAAACACCGTAGACACTTCGGACCGTCCCACCGCGCCTTCGGCCAACCCGGAGCGGGCGGCAGTCACGCCTTCGCCGACCCCGAGACCGGAATTTCCTTTGCCTACGTCATGAACCAGATGGAGGCCGGCATCCTGCCAAACCGCAAATCACTCGACTTGATCGATGCGATTTACGAGCATATTGCTTAACGACCGGCTCGCAACAGCTGAACGGCATCGTCGCCGAGAATATCAGCGAAGCTGGCTATCTCAAAACTATAGAGTTCAAGGAACGCGCACGGCTCCGCCCTCATCGATCTTTACGGTGCAAAATAGACTACATTCA
>JABSSQ010000063.1 GCA_013213905.1 Verrucomicrobiales bacterium
CCCACCACGATCACCGTCGATATTGCCAATACGGGAGTGGGCAATATCTCCGTCCTTGAATATGGCTCACTCACCGGTGACACCACCAATTTCGTGCTTGGAGCAAACTCGGCCAGCGCTCGAGGAGGCAGCTTCATTGATACCGGTTCAGCCATCGCAGTCAATCTCGGCTTCGTGACCAATACCTGGACAGGATCGAATGGCACCAACCCGGACTTCTGGGACGTCAACACGACAAACAACTGGAGCAACACGGGAGGCAGTCTCACCGACGTCTTTCTCGACGGCGACTCCGCCGTTTTTGACGACACCGCCGCCAACGCCGTCTCCGGCAGCGTCAACGTCGTCCGGCAGGGCAACATCACCGCCGAGTCACTCACCTTTAACAATAACATCAACGACTTCTTTCTCGGCACCGCCAGCGGATCCGAAGTCCTGACCATCTCACAAGGAGTCACCGCGACCGGCAGCGGCGCGGTCGACGTGCAGGGTCCCGTCAGCATCGATGCACTCACCGTAGATGTCTCAGGCAGCGGCTCCCTCACCTTCTCTGGTCAACTCAGCGGCAGCAACGGACTCGTGAAAACAGGCACCGGGCGCGCCATCATTTCAGCCGCGCCGGACTATACCGGAACCACGAACATCAATGCCGGAGTGCTTGAATTCTCAGGCACTGGCATTGTCACTCCCAATGACTTCAGCCACGTCATCGCATCGGGGGCAATCCTTGAATACAACACCGCCGGAGCTAACCGCAACGATACCGCACTCGATGTCAGCGGGTCCGGCACCTTCCGCAAGACAGGGTCTCAGCAGTTCAGTCTCATCTCCAGTGGCTCTGATTGGGCCCTCGATTCAGGTGGCCTCATTCACGTGGAGCAGGGCATCTTCAGCTTCGGAGGAGGCACTCCAGGGCGTTGGCAAAACAACCTCGGCGACATGCAGATTGATGCGGGCGCCACCTTCGAAGGACGCTCCACCGGTATTCGCATCGATGTCCTGACCGGAGCCGGCACGCTCGGCATCGGCGGCAAAGCGAGTGGCGAAGGCTTGCGAGAAGGCCTCACCATCGGCGCTGACAACGGTTCCGGAGTCTTCGACGGTGTTATCAAGAATACCACCAATTGGGGCGGAACCGGTGCTGGAGCCTACGGCAATCAGGGAGCCGTCGAGTTTGCCATCATTAAGGTCGGCACCGGCACCCAAACTTTCAACGGAGACAACACCTACACCGGCAACACGACGATCCAGGAAGGGCAGCTCAACATCAATGGCACCAATGTCTCAACGATTACTGTTAACGCCGGAGCTAATCTCGGAGGCGAAGGCAGCACATCCGGGAATATCACCTTTGGTGGCAATGTTCACACTCTTGACATCGATGCCGGCACTCGCGCCGCGCTCGGTTCCACCGGAACCGGCTCCCTCGACGTCAGTGCGCTCGACGCCGGAGGCTTCACGGTCAATGTCGCCGGAAGTGGCGGCAACATCACGGTGCTCAACTACGGTAGCGGCGGCTTCAGCGGAAACATCAACGCTTTCGCGCTCGGCTCCAGCACCTCGGGCGTTCGCGGAGCCGGTGGCTTCCTCGACACCGGCTCCAGCATCGTCATTGATCTCGGTTACGTGACCAATACCTGGACTGGCACCGACGCTTCAAATCCGACTTTCTGGGATATCGGGACGTCCAGCAAC
The DNA here is from genome assembly GCA_013213905.1 of Verrucomicrobiales bacterium. Lineage (GTDB taxonomy): Bacteria > Verrucomicrobiota > Verrucomicrobiia > Verrucomicrobiales > DEV007 > Arctic95D-9. The sequence continues at coordinate 1,696 of JABSSQ010000063.1, forward strand.
TGGTCCAACAACAAGGACACGGTGTTCCAACCTGGAGATGACGCCGTCTTTGACGACACCGCCACCGGTAGCACCAGCCCCACTCTTCAGAGCGATATCACCGCTGGATTCGTTACCTTTAATAACAATACCAAAGAATACACCCTGAGCAGTGACAACGGCAGTCGAGCCTTGAACTCCAATAATGGATTCGAATTCACCGGCGCCGGCAACGTCACTCTCAATGTTGTCTTGGCAGGAAATGCCACCCTGACACAAAGCGGCGGTGGCACCACCACCCTTTCTCAAAGCAACAGCTACACGGGAACGACCACGATCAGTGGCGGCACCCTCGTTACTGATGCCTCAGATGCCTTTGGAAATACTGGCGATATCACTTTCAGTGGTGGAACGCTCCAGTTCAGCTCGAACGGCACCACCGCCGACTACGGAGCCAGATTCAAGAACAGCGGCTCTGCCATCATCCTCGATTCCGACGGCCAGGCCGTCACCTTGTCCGGCTCTATCGACAACACCAACACAGGTGGTCTCACTAAAGTTGGCACCGGAACCGTCCTGATCACTTCCGCACGAAACTACACGGGAACCACTACCGTAAACGAAGGCACCTTGACCCTGCGAGGCGCAGCCATTGGTGCCACCAAGCCCTACGGCCCTATCGCCTCAGGAGCGACTCTTGAATTTGATTCCACCGGGACAACGACCAACGGAGGCACCATCACCCTGACTGGCGAGGGCACCTTCAGAAAATCCGGCACAAATGAATTTGTCCAGACCTCAGCCGGAACGAATGTGTCATTCAGCTCCGGGGGCCTCTTCCACATCGCGGAGGGAACCTATCGTTTCGGAGCCGGCGGGCTTGGCAATTGGACCGCTAACCTCGGAGACATGCAAATTGACGCCGAAGCCACTTACCAGGGCCGAGCCTCACACATCATTATCGATACCCTCAATGGAGACGGCACCATCGGAATCGGGGGCACCAGCGCTGCCGCCTCCGGAGTTGGACTGCGCCTCGGCGTCGACAACGGGACAGGCGTCTTCAATGGAACGATCCAGAACACTAATGGTGATGGTGCCCTTTTCACTCTCGAAAAGGTCGGCAGCGGGATCCAGACGCTGAATGGCAACAACACTTACACCGGCGATACGACTATCGACGGAGGGCTCCTCAATATCAACGGCACTAACAACTCGACCATCACCGTGAATTCTGGAGCCAATCTAGGCGGTGAAGGCTCCACCACGGGAAATATCATTTTTTCGGGCAACACTCACTCGCTGGACATTGATGCCGGCACGACAGCGGCACTGAGCGGTAACCTCATCGATGTCAACGCCCTCGATGAAGATGGTTTCACCATCAACGTAAACGGTACCGGAAGCGGGAACATCACGGTCCTTAACTACGGAGCCGGAGGCTTTAGTGGTAATGTAAGTGCTTTCACCCTTGGCTCAAATACTACAAGTGGACGTGGTGGTGCGGGAACCTTCGTAGACAACGGCGTCGATGCTATTGTCATTAATCTGGGTTTCCTTACTGGCACCTGGGTCGGAAACAACGCGACCAACCCGACCTTCTGGGACAACGGTGTCACCACAAACTGGAACAACGGCAGTGATTCACTCTTCTTCGATGGAGACGACGTCGTCTTTGATGAAACGGCTTCCAGTTTCACCCCGACGCTTCAAGGAAATCTAACAGTCAATAATGCCACCTTCACCAGCACCGCCGCTGCCTACACCGTCAATGACAACGGCGGCGGCGAGACACTCAACGTAACGGGTGCTCTTCTCGTCGAGGACGCCGGTAATGTCACCTTCAACACAGTCATTACCGGCAGCGGCACCTTTACGAAGTCAGGTGCGGGCCTGACCATTTTCAATGGAGTCAATACCTACACCGGCGACACCTCAATCTCTGCGGGTGAGCTCCGGTTCGGCGTCAATAATTCCATCAGCGACAGCTCCGTCCTGACTCAAACGGGCGGCACCGTCAGTTTTGCCAACAATGTGGTGGAATCCTTCCACAGCATCCAGTCGACTGGGGGTACCTTCATCCTCGGCACGAACAATGGCACAGGCGTTGCCGACGTCACTCTGCTCAACGACAGCCGAATCAACACTATCACGGTGGGAACTGACAGTTTTCTGCGTTTGGCAGCCAACAAGACTTTCCTCTCTACCGGAACCATCTCTCAATTAGGCACCAACGACAGCCTTACCTTTGACATTGGCACCGGAGCTTTTGCCGAAGCTACCGGGTCCATCAACTCGGGCAGTGGTGATGGCGAAGTCAACAAAATCGGAGAAGGCACCCTCCGCCTCACCGGCAACGGCAGCAAGTTTGGAGGCGGCACCCGCATCGAAAACGGCACCCTAGAATTCAGCACTATTATCGATCGGGACCTCACCAATACCGCCACCCTGACCAGTAGCCTCGGCGACGCTGGTGGCCAGGACGTGCTCCAGATCGGTTCAGACGCCACTTCCGCCACGCTTCGGATGACCGGCAGCAATGCAAAGAACACATCAAATCGTTCTGTCCAGATCGGCGATGCCGGAGGCACTATCGAGGTGGCCGACGCCGCTCAGACCCTGACCTTGAACGGGACTGTCAGCGGAAACGGCACTAGCGGAAATGGAGCTCTCACAACCGGTGGAGCAGGAACACTCATTCTCGCCGGCAACAACACCTATATCGGAGGCACCACGATCACCTCCGGCACCCTTCTCGTGAACAATACCGTCGGCAGCGGAACCGGAACCGGTGCCGTGATCGTTAACTCCGCTACGACGATCGGTGGTAGCGGAACCATCGGTGGAGCCGCAACCATTTCAGGGACTCACAGCGCCGGAAGTTCACTCGCCAATACCTCGGTGGCTCAGCAGACTGTCTCCGGCGATCTCACCTACAGCGCGGGTGCGACGATCTCTTGGGATCTAATCGCCAACTCAAGCTCGAATCCGGGCACTGACTTCGACCAGTTCCTTGTTGGGGGAGCGCTTGATTTCTCCGGGCCCACTTCCATCGATCTCAACTTTGATGGTGGCTCAGTTGATTGGACCGACAGTTTCTGGGATGCCGGCCAGAACTGGACCATTTACTCCGGTGCCGCTTCCCTCGCCAATGCCAGCAACATCAGCATTATGGCAGAGGACTGGATGGACACAAACGGAGTCCTTTTCAGCACAGCTCGCGGGCTTCCAAACGGTGCCTCCTTCTCTATCGGCGCATCCGGCAACGACATTGTCCTGACCTTCAACGCAGTCCCCGAACCAAGCACCTTCACTCTCCTGGGGCTCGGACTGGCCGCCTTTAGCTGGGGCGCCCGCAAGCGTCGTCGCAAGCAGGCAGCAGAGGCCGTTGAGAGCGAGTAGACCTCAAAACTGAGTCTACAGCTCTTCAAGATTTCATCCCAAGGAAGGACGGTTTCCCAACCGTCCTTTTTTGGGCTCTCTCGGGGCGACCGACGTAACCACGCTCGAAACTGATGCCAGAATCCAAACTCATCCTGATCACCGGCGTCTCGCGGGGCCTCGGCCGCGCGATGGCCGAGGGATTTATCGCTCGAGGCCATCACGTCCTCGGCTGCGCCAGGAACCAAGCCACTGTCACAGAATTGAATCAAGAGTTCGGCGAACCGCATCATTTCTCGGCAGTCGACGTAAGCAATGACGCAGCCGTCGCCACCTACGCCGAGTCAATGCTTACCAAATTCGGCCCGCCCGACCTGCTCATCAATGGAGCCGCGATCATCAATCGCAATGCTCCGCTCTGGGAAATTTCCGCGGCGGAAATCGATGACATGCTCTCCATCAACATTGCCGGAACGGTGAATGTCGTCCGCCACTTCACTCCTGCCATGATCGAAAAAGGAAGCGGTGTCATCGTGAACTTCTCCAGTGGCTGGGGCCGCTCCACGTCTCCCGATGTCGCGCCCTACTGCGCGACCAAATGGGCCATCGAAGGACTCAACCAGGCCCTCGCCCAGGAACTGCCGGATGGCCTTGCCGCCATCGCCTTCAATCCGGGGGTCATTGACACTGACATGCTGCGCAGTTGCTACGGCAGCGCAGCCGGAAGCTACGCCACTCCTGAAGTCTGGGCAGAAGCCGCGGTGCCATTTCTCGAAGCGCTGGGGCCGTCAGACAACGGCGGGGCTCTGTCGTGTCCGGGGCACTAGATCAGTCCGCCGGCGAATTTGTCTTAGGATTCTTCCCCCAGAAGAGCACGACACACCCGTGCACCTCGACATTGAACGTCTTAAAGCACGAGGAAAGGGCCTCCATCATCGAGCCCAGCGAATCCTCCCGGTTCGAAAAGATGCCTCGCTTGTTGTAGAGCGACATCGCTATGCGAGCCGGCCAGTTTCGCTCGACGTCCGTACCGAGGATCGATGATCCAAAAATCACCCCGCCTTCAGCGAGATGGGGAATCAGGTTGTTGAACACCACCTCCGCTTTCTCCTCAAGTACGCCCGGCAGGCAGTGGAGCACGTAATTCAATGCGATGGAATCGTACTTCACATCGTAAAGTTCAAATGATTCAAAGAGATTCTCTTCGTAGATCTCAGGCCGGTAATGCTCCAGCCGCTTGGCACTGTACTCGAGGCAGGCCCCGTTCACATCGAGGATGGCCGCTTTGGGCTCCCCCTCCGGGAGACACTTCTCAAGAAAGTAGCCAGTCCCTATCCCGGCATCGAGATGGCTATCGGAAATATGCTGACGATAGTGCGACTCCAGGTAGTCGGTCGGACAATTCCACATGACCCGGTTTGAGACATTCAAAACCCACCAGTCATAAAAGGCCAAACTGCGTTTCGTGTAGACTTTAGAGCCTTTTTCCACGTCAGATGGTTTAGCGATCATAGAATTAAGCTATTCAATAGGGTATAGTGACAGAGTCAACCCTATTCAATGATACGGCTACGTCTCACGATTGAACTTCAATTGGCCAGCCTGGTCACAGATCAGTAGGAAATGGACTCACTCGAACAACGAATGAAGCGATGGCAGATCCGCGAAGAGGATCTGCAGGAACGCTTTGTGCTCGGTTCAGGGAGTGGCGGCCAGAAGATCAACAAGACGTCGTCGCGGGTTTACCTCAAGCATCTGCCTTCCGGAGTCGAGGTGAGCTGCCAGGATTCCCGGTCCCGCGAGAAGAACCGGGAAACCGCCCGTCACCGGCTCTGCGACGTCTTCGAACGCCGCTCGGTTGAAGCCCGGCAGGAGTCACGACGCCAGCGCGCTCTGCGGCGCTACCGCAAACGCAAGCCTTCTGCCGCCTCCAAGGCTGAGACTCGCCGCAACAAGCAGCACCGCTCCGACAAGAAGCAGATGCGACGCCGCATTTCAGACTAGTTCTGAGCCGGGTCCCGCCGTCTCAACTGTCGAAACGGCGACAAAAATAGGCTTGGCGAACGCTTCGATGAGCCGATAGTGACGCGCACCTGCTTACAGACACCTCCTTATGGCTTCCCTCAAGAACCGCCCTGCTACTGTCTCGATTTCCAACCTTTCTCCTGTTGTCGAAGACGGGCGCTATCCGACCAAGCGCGTCGTCGACGAGGCTCTCCATGTCTCCGCCGACATTTTCAAGGACGGACACGACGTGCTCTGCGCCAACCTGCTTTGGAGAAAGGCCGGCAAGAAGAAGTGGAACGAGGTACCGATGACCCAGTACGAAAACGACCACTGGGGCGCCTCCCTGAGTTTCGACAAAACGGGTCCCTATGAAATCAAAGTGACCGCCTGGGGTGACGATTTCCTGAGCTGGATTCACGACTTTGAACGCCGCCTCACCGGAGACCAGGAAGACTTTTCCACCGAGGTCGAAGAGGGCCGGGTCATTCTCGGCGGTGCTGCGATTCGCGCAGCGACCGGCAAATCCGGTGACGACGCTGAAGCGATCGAAGAACTCACGACCCAGCTCATGAAAGCTGAGCCGGGCAACGTGCCCGCTCTACTCGATTCTCCCGAAGTCCTTGAGATGCTGGCCCGCTGGCCCAATCTCGAATTTGCCACCATTTTGGAAGACACCCTCAATGTCATCGTCGAAACCAAGCTTTCATCGTTTTCTGCCTGGTACGAATTCTTCCCCCGCTCCGCCGAAGGCATCGAGGGCAAGCATTCCACTTTCCGGGACTGTCTGCCTCGAATCGAAGACGCCAAGGCGATGGGCTTCGATGTGATTTACTTTCCCCCGATTCACCCCATCGGCGTGAGCCACCGCAAGGGTAAGAACAACTCCGTCACCTGCGAACCCGGTGACGTGGGCTCTCCCTGGGCGATCGGCGCCAAGGAAGGTGGGCACCGTTCCGTCGAACCTCAGCTCGGTACCCTCGACGATTTCACCTGGCTGCTGAAGAAGGCCCGCAAGATCGGCATGGAGATCGCCCTCGACTTCGCGATCAA
>JABSSQ010000064.1 GCA_013213905.1 Verrucomicrobiales bacterium
AGGATTTTCATGTGGCGGCTTCCGCTAAATCAGCGGCTGAGATCGAGTCGAAGATTCCCGGGAAGGAGTAGGGTGGCGGGCACAATTGAGAAATCAAGGCTTTGTTCAATGGGCAGTTCTGGCGGAAATCGGGCGGAAAAGCGAGCACTCGAGTGAATTCTGAATTTAGCCAGGTTGTCTCACGGAGAATTAAAAATCGACAGAATTAAAGTCGTCTGGAGATATGAGGGCACAAACCCTTTCTATCGATGCCAACTTCCCTTTTTCAGCCGCTTTTGACACGGACCCTTGTGATCGCCGCATCGGCGTTCTTGCTTCTGCTTTCAGCCACCGCTTCAGAGAAGCCCAATATTCTCTTCATCGTGACCGACGACCACGGCTGGGGTGACCTGCCGGCGAATTGGGATCAGACCGAGGTGCAGCTTCCCACCCTGGATGGCTTGGCTGCGGGTGGGGCCCGATTCACCAACTACCACACGGTCCCGCTTTGCGCCCCGTCGCGTGCCTGCATGTTCACCGGCCAATACTCATCGGAAAACGGCATGTGGCGCGGCCCGTCAGGCATACCTGGCACGCCGGGCTACAAAGGCATCAAGCGTGACGTAAAGATGCTCTCCGAGTTCCTCTCCGAGGCGGGTTACCAAACCGGGGGCTTCGGCAAGTGGCACATGGGCTCCATCGAAGGAGAAGCGCCCAACGATCGCGGGTTCGACGAGTATCGCGGGTTCATGAGTGGAACCCATGGGTATTGGGTCACCGAACAACGGTCCAGGCTCCTGCACAACGGAGAGCCGGATGATGCCACAGGTCACACCACCGAGCTGTTCACGGAATGGGCAGAGGGATTCATTCGCGAGAGTGTCGCTGAAGAGGAGCCGTTTTTCTGCTACCTCGCTTACAACGCGGTGCACGGTCCCATCCGCACCGAGGAATCGAAGCCGGCGTCTGCGCCTGAGGAGTGGATCAACAAGGCCATTGACCGGGGCGTCAGCTTTCTGCGCAGTGACTACGTTGCGGTTCTCGAGCACATGGATCATCATGTTGGCAAGCTGGTTGATGTTCTCGATGAACTGAAGGTGGCCGATAACACGCTCATCGTGTTTGTCAGCGACAACGGAGGCTGTACCATGGAGGAAGGCGCCGCTGGAGGAAGGTATCCCGGCATCAATGGTCAATTCCGGGGTGGCAAGGCGACCACCTTTCAAGGGGGCTTGAGTGTGCCCTTTCTCATGAACTGGAAAGGCCGAATCCCTGAGGGCACCGTTTCCGATGCCCAGGTGATGCATGCCGACATTTTTGCCACCCTGCTCGATGCGGCTCAGATCCCGCTTCCTGAGATGAATGGCAAAAACCCTATGCGGGGTCTTTCTCTGATTCCCCACATGACTTCGGCTGGGGAAGAGGCGGTTCCCGAGCGCACCATGATCTTTGATCTTTGGGGTAACCTCGGGCTGCGCAAAGGTAACTACAAATTGTGGGGAGACGTGGGAAGAGACTCCACTCCGGACTGGGAAGCGCTCATCAATGACATCGAGAACGCTGACCTGTCACTCTTCGATCTCAGCCAGGACCCCGGCGAGCAAACCGATCTACGAGCCGACCTGCCAGAGGTGTACGCTTCGCTCAAGGCGGAGCTGATGGACCACTTCGCCGGCATCAACGCCGAGTATCCCGTGCCGGAATCGATTGGCGTGAAGGGTGAGAATACACCGGCTTCCAAGCCGAAGCCCAGCGCCCCGGCCAAGTCATCCGGCTCCCCGATTTCTGAGAAGCTCTTCAAAGCGCGTGACCAGAATGGAGACGGTGCCCTGACCCTTCAGGAATACATCAATAAGCCAATTGAGGAATCGCCTGGTCGAACGAAAGTTTTCAAGAAGCTCGATGCGGACGCTGATGGAAAGCTGACGCTCGAGGAATTGAAGCAGGCGACGAAGTAATTCAGCAGCCTCTGACGTATCACTGGTAGAATGAAATCTGAATCCCTGAAGGCACCGCTAGGCGAGCTGGCAATGCGGTTTTGGATGATAGGGGCAGCTGTCGTCTTGTGTTCCCTGGCTCAGACCGCACGAGGCGCCGATGAGCCGGCAGGTAAACCAGGAAAGAAGGTTTCGAAGACGGCGGTGGATGTCTCGGTTTTCGCCAGGGAGATTGATCAGTTGGTGGCCGACGAGCTGAAGCAGATCGGTCAGGCGCCACGCCCCGAGATCGACGACTACACCTTTTGTCGCCGAATCTACCTGGATGCGATTGGTCGGATTCCAACGATCAGTGAGCTCGAAGGCTTCATCGATGACAAGCGCCCTGACAAACGCGCTCGCTTGATCGAGAAGTTGCTTCATTCCAAGGGCTACAACAGCCACTGGTATAACTACTGGGCGGACCTGCTGCGGGTGAAGGATGTGGGTGATGAGTTGCATCACTCGGGCAATTTCTCGGAATGGATCAAGGAAGCCGTCCGGAGCAATAAGCCTTACGACCAGATTGTGCACGAGTTGGTCAGCGCCAGCGGCGAACTCTACAAGCCCGGCAACGGAGCCACCGGATTCTACGCTCGTGAACGCATGCCGCTGGATCACCTGGCCAATTCCGTGAAGACCTTCATGGGAATGAGCATTGAATGCGCCCAGTGTCACGATCACCCGTTTGATGTCTGGACGCAGCAGGATTTCTACAAACTGGCAGCCTTCACTTCCAAGACCCAATTGCGCGTGGAGCCATTACCCGAAGTGGAAAAAGCAACCTACGCCAAGGATCGAAATATCCTGAAGCAACGGGATTTTGACGAGTGGATCGTTTACCGGGAATCTATCCGGGTGAAGCACGCAGCCATCTATGGCAACGGCACCGGGTTCATGCGGTTGCCGCATGACTACCAGTACGATGATGGCGAACCGCACGAGGTCATGCAGGCCGATGTGCTCTTCGGCGACATGCCTGAGGTAGAATACGAAATGACCAAAGAGAAGCTGGATAAGCTTTCCAAGAATCAGTTTGGTCCTGAGATTAATGCCCGCGGTTCGATGGCGGATTGGATGACCTCCCCGGAGAATCCCATGTTCACCAAGGCGACCGTGAATCGGTTGTGGCACATGGTGATGGGAACGGAACTGGTCGGTCAACTGGGAGAGTTGACTCTGGACGAGATGGGGGACCATCCTGCCCTCACCGAGAAGCTGATCGCCATCATGCAGGCGTCGGGCTACGACACCAAATTGTTCCTCAGTGCGATTTTCAATAGCCGAACTTACCAGAGCCAGGCCCTGGCCTTAACCGCGACGCCTCCAGAGTATGTCCTCGACGGACCAGCGGTCAGGCGCCTGCCGGCGGAAGTGATCGTGGATTCCTTCCTCAGCCTGAAAACCGAGACGCCTGACAAATACGTGGCGACTGAGTTTCGCTGGGACGGGTTCACTCATTTCTACGACAAGTCGAGAGATATGACGGCGAAGGACTTTGTTGATTACTCCGTTAAAGGGCCCGGACGGGCTGAGTTTCAAGACCGCGAGGAGCGGGAAGCGATGAAACGCAATGGTGAAATGGGACCCTACGAGTTGTGGCGCGTCTCTACCTTTGGCAGGAATTATGATGATCACTGGGTCGCCATGCTCATGGGCAAATCCGATCGTGGATTGATCGATGACGCGAGTTTGGAACCAACGATTCCCCAGATTCTGTTCATGATGAACGGTCTCGGCGTTCCGAAAGATGCCTTGATCGAGCGCAAGCTCAGTGAGGCGAAAACGAAACAGCAAAAGATGGAGCTTCTTTGGAAAGCCACTCTGGGCCGCCTGCCCAAAGAGTCGGAGGCGCCGCTGTTTGCCCACGCTCCAGACGATGTCATGTGGGCGTTGATCAACTCCAACGAATTCAGATTTGTGAGATAAGACGATGGATCGAAGAGACTTTATTTATCGGGCCGGCCTGACCGGGGCCTCCTTGCCCTTTCTCAATGCGACTGCGGCTTCTGAGCCAGCGGCCCAGGCGAAATCTGTCATCTACATTTTCCTGTCGGGTGGCTTGAGCCAGTACGACAGCTTCAATGTTGAGGTCGACAAGCCCGTCCTCGGAAAGTCGAACATCATCAAGAGTAATGCTGACGGCGTTCGGGTCAGTCACTACTACCCGAATCTGGCCAAGCAGATGGACAAGCTGCTGGTCTTGAACTCGATGCAGACCAATCAGGGCGCGCACCCTTCGGGTATCTACAAGATGCTGACCGGCTACAACCCGCGGGCGACGATCACGCACCCGGAACTGGGTGCCTGGGTCAACAAGAGCCTGACCACTCCCGAGGACAGCCTTCCCAACTTCGTGAGCATCGGCGGCGGTCGCTCCGGCACGGCCGGATTCTTCCCCGGGCAGTGGGCTGCATTGCCCGTCAAGAACCCCAGCGAGGGCATTGATTTCGTAAAGCGTCAGCAAGCAGTCAGCGAGAAGGCCTTTCAGAAACGTCTCGATATCCTGAACACGCTCAATTCGGACTTCCAGGAGAACTTCGGCGCTAAAGACACCCAGTCCTATGTCGATACCTATGCGGGGTCTTTGAAGTTCATGAACTCCAAAGACATCGACGCCTTTGAGCTTCAGAACGAAAACGCCAATATCACCAAGCTGTATGACA
>JABSSQ010000065.1 GCA_013213905.1 Verrucomicrobiales bacterium
AACAGAAAATGGCCTCGGTAAATTATGCCATGATCCCATTGAAGCGGGGGCAGTATTTCCTCGATTCACTTCATCTTGAGACAAGATCGCTTCTGGGACTTTGGTTGGTTCGCCAGGGACACGAACTTGAAACTGAGGTCCGGGTTTATCCCGATCTCACGGTGGAACGGAAACGGCTCTCCAGCATCTTCCTGATGCGTGGAAATGAGGGTTCGCACATCGTGCGCCAGGTCGGAAAGGGCAGGGATTTTGAGCAACTCCGGGAATATCAGCCCGGCGATGACTATGTGGATATCGACTGGAAGGCTACGGCGCGTCGTCAGATGCCGGTGACGCGGACCTACCAGATCGAGCGAACCCAGGAGGTCTACGTGATTGTCGACCATTCACGTCTCAGCGGGCGTGAGATTCGTGTTCCGGTAGATGAGGCCGCGGAGGGCGACTGGCTTTACCGGGAAAACGCTGCAGGAGGCGATTATCTGATTACCTCTCAGCTTGAGAAGTTTCTCCATTGCTCCCTGATCCTTGCCTCGGTCGCAGAGAAGCAGGGGGATCTTTTTGGATTTGTTAGTTTTTCTGATAAGGTGACGCAGTTCATCCGTGGTAGGAATGGTAAAGAGCACTACAATCTCGTCCGGGATGCTCTCTACACGCTCGAATCGAGGCAGGTGGCGCCGGATTTTGAGCAACTCATGATCGACCTGCGGCAACGCCTCACGCGAAGGGCCCTGCTCGTGATGCTGGTGGACCTCAGTGACCCGCTTACGGCGGAACATTTCTTTGAAGCCCTCCCGTTGATCAACAAGCAGCACCTTGTCCTCGTCAATATGGTGCGGCCGGAGAAAGCCTATCCGATGTTCTTCCCGGGGACTGAGCCGGACGAATTATCCGCGGTCTACGACAATGTGGCCGGACACCTCCAGTGGCAGGAACTTCGGGAGACCGGCAATCGACTGCATCATCTCGGGGTGGAGCTCGGAATTCCTGAGCACGAGGAGCTTTGCACCGAAACGGTGACCCAATACCTCAACGTGAAGAAGCGGCAGCTTCTCTAGGTTTGTAAAGTGAGCATCCGTTCGCGGGCAAGCGGGAGCTTGCCCCTCCAATATTCAGGAGATGGTTGCTACTTTTTTGCCTTCGCGGGCTGCGCGAAATACTTCTGGTGAAACTGCATCAGTTCCTTCCCAGTCTGGTCGTAGTTCCTGGTTGCGGAGTGATCCACGTCTTTGGCCATCAGCGTTTCGTGAGGAATGCCAAGCTCGTTGAGATAGTCAGAGAACTTCAGGTTGAACTCGTAGTTGAATCCGGCCGTGCCGCACCAGAGCAGGATGGGTAGCCCGGCTTTGTCTTCCCTCATGGCATAGTCCTCTGCCAGGTCCCAGGCGTTGTCGCGCGGAGCAAAAACGACGTCCTCACTCTCGGCGCCCTCGTTTTCCTGGATGCGCTTCTCGGGCTCATAGCCCGAGCCGCCCGGAGCGGCCGAGGTGAAGAGCTCTGGATGACGGAACATGATTCGTGTGGTTCCGCGTCCACCCTGGCTGAAGCCTTCGATCGCCATTTCGCGGGTGCGGCAGGTCTTTTTGATGTGAGGGATGAGCTCCTTGATAAAAACATCTTCGCCAAAACCATTGGGGATTTGCGGATAGTTGTACCAGCTCATGGGACCACCGTTGGGAAAGACATAGATGGTGGGCTGAATGTCTCCGGCTTTGATTGCAGCGTCCACGTAAGTGGCGAGCTTGTAGGACTTTGACTCAGAGCCGGGGCGACCACCATGAAGATGAAAGACTACGGGAAAGGAACGGTCCGGCTGCTTTTTGTAAGCTTCGGGGAGGTAGATATAGTAGCCGACATCAAGATTCATCGACTCGCTTTTGAAGGTGCCGTGTGACACGCCTGGAGGGATAGCGTTTTCTACCTGCCACCTGGTGGGAGGGTTGACCCATTTGAAGTCTGCCATGGTCGGCTTGGCTTTTTTCTGCTTTTTCTCCTGGGCGCCGGACTCAACGGGAAACGAGAGTGCGACCAGGAAGTATGCGGTGGCAAGACAAGATGAGATTTTCATGACGACATCCTAGGTTGCGGGATTTTTTCGTCAAAGACCTGAATTGCGGTAGTCTGACCGGGCGATTTTTTCAGTGGTTGGAAACGGCAGGGGTGTCCGTGGAACTGGACCATAGAGAGCGGGAGAAAGAATCGGTGATGACTTTCCCGAAAATCTGATCTGAAAGCTCCATGGTTTCCCGGTCGAAAAAGGCCCGGTATTCAGCGTCCTCCTTAAAATCCTTCCATCGATTCAGGACTGGCATCTCTGATCCGCGTTGTTGATAGGAGAGTTCGTCAAATGAGCTGCCGAACCCATAGCGGGGAACACTGTCTCTTTCATTGTCACAAAACGGGCGATTGAGCTGTTTGCTCAGGCCTTTCCTGTATTCCATATCGGTCGTCCAACGATTGTAGTTTACCCGGATAACGTTTTCACCGAGATGAGAAGTCATCCCAAGAAACTCTTGAGCGTAGCGTTTCCAAAGTTGGGTGAAGTGCATCGAAGTTCCCTTCATTTGGTGCACCAAGGCCTTCGCGAACGCGTTCTTTGATCGTTGTCGGGCCGCTTGCAGGCGGCTGGCGAATAAATTGAATGGATCCCGAAGAATGAGGATACGGGTAGATGCGATGGACCGCAGAGGAGACGGGAGATCCCAGTTCTTCACGCTGATGAGTCGGGCATCCTCGTAGCCAACCATAATGATCGACGCCGAGTCGAGGCTATCGGCGACAGGAGTGTTTGGTTCGGTCGAAGACAGGCAGGGGAGATATGCACTGTCATTGAGCTCCTCGTCAGATTCATGGTGATTGATATCGTTCACATAGAACGCCGGGCCTTCGAAATGACTAAGAAACCAGTTACTCACGGAGTGCAGGCCGGAACGCCGCAGGCCGCAGACTTCAACGAGTTCGGGAACGTCTGCTTCGGTTGTGCTGCATGGACCTTCAGGCGATGAAAACTGCCGGTCTTCGTCCCGGAGATGGCTGGCTACGGAATTGGCCGCCTCATTTTCTGCCTGAGTTAAAGTGGGGAAAATTCCTCCTTCCAGATAGCTCTCGATGGCCCTGACGACATCGGCCGAGGTGATCATATCCATGCACCTCGGTAAGGACTTTGATGTGACATCGACGCAGAGATTCTCCGGGAGGTCTTTTTCGTCACCGTCCCCGAGAGGTAGAGTCCGTGCTTTCCAGCAGCCTCCATTGTCGCAGCAGGAAAGGGCTCCCTGGGTATGGAGGAAGCGATGACTCGGGTAGGCTTCCCAATTGACAGGTTCACGCCCACCGGCGACGACAACACACGGACGTGAAAGCGGAGTTCCGGGTTTGGTTGGTACCGCTGCAGCAAGGTGCATTAGCGATGTGACGGGGCAAAGCACGCCCTGGGCGTGATAGACAAGGCGAACGAGTTGGCGAAGATCCGTTTTTCCTCGGAGATCAATCACACTACTCAAGAGGGGATGATAGTGCTGGGCCTCACCTACTTGGACGAACTGGATTCTATTTCTAAAGTGATCTACCACTTCCTGGTAGCGTTTGTGATCCCACCACTTGATCGTGAAGTCACCTTTTCCACCCGCAACAATGATCCAGTAGGGGATGTTCTTTCCGGTGATTTCTGTCACCTGGGGGATCCAGTTTCGCTCATCCTCACTCAAGTGAATGTCCCCTTTGAACGCATAGGGAGGGATTGAAATATTCAGTATCTCCGCCAGGTAGGCTGTATAACCCTCCACAAAATGGTGAGGCCGCTGGTTGCTCTGGTGAATTAGAGGGTAGTGGCAGTCAATGACTTCGACATCGGGATCACTTTCTTCAAAGTCGGTGATGAAAGGATTGTTTTCCCATAAGGCAGGGCAGGGGCTGGCAACATTCGTGTGAAATTTGCCCGGATGGGCTTCGTGGAGGCTGCGAACTGCGGCCGTTAGCATGACGACATCTCCGGGTGATTGGGGGGTCTTCAGGAATAATTTTCTTGCGGGCATAAGCGGGGGATTGGTCCTGACATACAGTATATTTTGCAAGGAAATGCGATTAAGATTGC
Organism: Verrucomicrobiales bacterium; assembly: GCA_013213905.1. Taxonomy (GTDB): domain Bacteria; phylum Verrucomicrobiota; class Verrucomicrobiia; order Verrucomicrobiales; family DEV007; genus Arctic95D-9. The sequence continues at coordinate 4,091 of JABSSQ010000065.1, forward strand.
TACCCCCGTATTTGGTGGTCTTCTATCTAAGAGTTTCTACTAACAGAACTAACTACCACAGGAAACATTCAATGGAAACGTCATCCAGTTCCGAACCACCTTCGAGTTCTTCCTCATCGAGTTCTTCCTCATCGAGTTCCTCCTCATCGAGTTCTTCCTCATCGAGTTCTTCCTCATCGAGTTCTTCCTCATCGAGTTCTTCCTCATCGAGTTCTTCCTCATCG
>JABSSQ010000066.1 GCA_013213905.1 Verrucomicrobiales bacterium
GAGCGCTCCGCAACCGTAGTCCCACCAACCGCGCCAGCGAACCGGGGCGTAGGCTTCGTTGAATGCCTTGTCGGATACCGGGCCCTGCCAGAGATCCCAATCGAGATTGGCGGGAACAGGTTGCTTGGCAGGCGGGAAAGTTTCGGGCGGGATGAACCACGGCGGGTTGGGACGATTGGTCCAGGTAATCACTTCAGTCACATCTCCGATCACTCCGGCATCGACCCACTCCTTGATCCGAAGCATGCCGTCGAAAGTGTGTCCCTGGTTACCCATCTGAGTGACGACGCCGTATTTCTCCGCTGCCTTCTGCAGGGTGCGGCACTGCCAGATATTGTGAGCCAGCGGCTTCTGAATGAAGACATGCTTACCGCGCTCCATCGCATCCATTGCAGGAGCGAAGTGCGTGTGATCCGGGGTGGAAATGGCGACGGCGTCGATGTCATCGCCCATCTTGTCCATCATGACGCGGAAGTCCTTAAAGCGGGGAACGTCGGCGTGTTTCTTGAACGCTTTCTCACCGCGCGCCTCATCCACATCACAGAGTGCGACGAGGTTTTCGTTGGCGGCTTCACCGACCGCGTAGCCCCCCATGCCACCGACCCCGACGACGGCCACATTGATCTTCGAAGTCTTGCCCGATTGCGCGATCGAAAAATTCGGGACCGTCGACGCAGCGGCCGCAGCGGTCGAAGTCCCGAGGAATTGTCGACGAGAGGTTTTCTTCATGACCGGTTTTGTAGATAGAACCAGCCGGGTCGGCAAGAACAGACCTACCTTCAAAACGTAGGGTCCGCCCTTCGCAGATGATGCCAATCCGAGGCTTCAATCGAGCTGCTTGAGCTCAATCTTCCGAAAAGCTGAACGCGTTCGGTAATTGGCGATTCCCAGCGGCACACACTTTTCAATCGGCCCCGGCCTCAGGCTGATCTCCTTACCTTCGCGCTCAACTTCGAAAACCAGTTCCTCGTCGATCCATCCGCTGATCGTTGCGTCTGTCACCCTGACCCGGAGCAAATACCAGCGCCCGTCTTCAAGACTCGTCAGCGTTCGCGTTTCATTTAGGGAGGCGTCTTTCCCGTCAATGCTCGAAAGTCCGACAATGGCCCCGCCCCAGCCACCACAAATCAAGGTCGCATGGCTGTCGCCCACCGGAAACGTCAGCCCGCAGAAGAAGTCGTCGCCATAGTGCTTCTTCGCTTCCAGGGAGATTTCGTAGTTGGTCGTTGGAATCGCGTCACCGGTCCAAACCACACCGGTGATGGGGTTTCCATTCTCGAGCGTGAGCTCACCTTCGAAGGAAACGTGCACCTCCCCCTCACCACCGAACTCGATCGATTTCCATGCGCCCGTCGAATCGCCATCGAATAACGAAACCGTCTTCTCCTCCGCCCCTACGACGGCGGGACACAGGACGGCAACAACCAGGGCAATCAGGTAGATTTCAATTCGCAAGGGCACCCAACAACCTTAACGGCTCTCCTTTTTTCGTGCAATCCCCGGACTGGACGTCCCCTACCTGCGCCATTGGATGACACCGCAGTGAGATTGACAGAGCACGACCAGAGCGTTGATGATAAAGCCCAACGCCTATTGACCTATGAACAACGAAACTCCCCCCACCAAGCCTGCCACCCAACCTGACGTCCAACCCGCCACTGCGGCCACCAGGACGGAAGCGCCTTCGCAATCCTCCCGCCGCAGCCTTCTCAAGAAAGGCGCCCTCGCCGGAGCCGGACTCACCATTCTCCCGACCGGAACGGTCTTTGGACAAAATGCCCCCAGCAACAAGCTTAACGTCGCCCTCATCGGGGTCGGTGGCCGCGGACAGGCACACTACGGAACGCTCAAGGATGAAAACGTGGTGGCTCTCTGCGACGTCGACAAGATTAAGATGCAGCCGGGCGTCGATGCCTTTCCGGACGCCAAGGTCTACCTCGACTGGCGCGAAGCTCTCGATCACGACGACCTCGATGCCGTCCTTTGCTGCACCGCAGACCACACGCACGCTTTTATCGCCAACTGGGCGCTCAACCGCGACCTCCACTGTTACATGGAGAAACCGCTCGCCATCACGGTGAACGAAGCCCGCACCGTTCGGGACTCCTACCTCCCCAAGAAAGACAAGCTTGCCACCCAGGTCGGCATGCAGCGTCACGCCAGCCCGAACTTCAACCGCCTGCGGGAGATGGTGCAGGATGGCGTCATCGGAGACCTCAAGGAAGCCTATGCCTGGGGCAACCGCCAGATTCCCCGCGACGGCTACCTGCCTGACGCCGGGGGCGCTCCTGAGACCATGGCCTGGGATCTCTGGTTGGGACCCTCACCCTTTCACCCCTACAATCCCGGATACATCAAGGACCGGGCCGGATGCCTCGAGTGGAACATGTTCTGGGACTTCGGTATCGGCCAGATGGGCGACATGGGCAGCCACACCATGGACCTGCTTTGGAATGTGATTGATGCCGACCTGCCGACTTCAATCGAATCCAAGACCACTGAAGAATTCAATCCCGATGTGACCCCGGTCGAACTGACCTCTTCATTCATCTTCCCCGCCAATGACTGGCGCGATAAAATCCGGGTGACCTGGTTCCAGGGCGGAGCGATGCCGAAGTCTCCATCCAACTGGATCGACCTCAACAAGATCGGTCACGGTGTCATGTTCAAGGGATCGAAAGGATTCATCGTCGCCGACTTCGGCAGCCGCCTCATTATTCCGTTTGGCGACACCGCCGACCTGACCTACTACGAGCCACGCACCGAGGAGGAACTCCTCCCCGATCTCGGCAACTTCCAGAAGCAGTGGACCGAAGCCTGCCGCAACGGCAAGCCTTCCGAGACCGCCTGCAACTTCGAATACAGCGCCAACATGATTGAAACCATGTGCCTTGGTCTTGCCGCCTTCCGCGCTGGCGGACGACTCGAGTATGACGGCACGACTGGTAAGATCACCAACAACGAAGAGGCGAACCAGTATCTGACGAAAGAGTATCGCGACGGTTGGCCGATCAGCGGTTGATCGTCCCATCGTTTAAGATCAGCCATTAGATCATGGCCAGGGCACTCGATCGCCGCCGATTCCTCGCTTCGTCGGCCGCCGCTATCGCGGCGCCGGCCATGATTCCTTCATCCGTTTTCGGACAGGGACGCCCCGCTCCCAGTGAGCGAATCAACCTAGCCGTCATCGGCCTGGGAGGAAACGGCTCCGGAACCCTGACCAACTTTCTCGGCAAAAAGGAAGTCCAGGTCGTCGCGGTGTGTGATGTGCATGATCAACACTACCGGGACAACACCAGCGGTCGCACTTACGGCCGCGAACCGGGGCGACAGGCGGTGGAGAAACGCTACGCCGAAGACATGGCCAGCGGCACCTACAAGGGTTGCGACGCCTACGCCGATTTCCGCGAAGTCTGCGCCCGCGATGACATCGACGCCGTGGTCGTCGCCACCCCGGATCACTGGCACGCTCTCATCACCCTGGCAGCGCTTCGCAATGGCAAAGATGTCTACTGTGAAAAACCGGTCACCCACCTTTTTGGTGAAGGCCAGGCGGTCTACCGAGAAGTGGAAAGTCAGAAGGCGGTTTTTCAAACCGGCTCCCAGCAGCGTTCCGAAATCCGGTTCCGCATCGCGGTGGAAGTCGCGTTGAACGAGCTCATCGGAAAGATCCACACAGTCGAAGTCGGCCTTCCTCCGGGACATTCCAAGCCTCAAACCGAGCTGGTGGATCCGACCGATCCTCCCGCAGGTCTCGACTATGATCTCTGGTGCGGCCCCAGTGAAGCGCTTCCCTACATCCACGCCCGTCATCACCGAAACTGGCGATGGCACCTCTCCTACGGCGGCGGACAGATCATGGACTGGATCGGTCACCACAACGACATCGCTCACTGGGGTCTCGGCATGGACGAGAGCGGCCCGGAGAAAGTCGAAGCGATCGGCTGGACCTATCCCGATACTGAAATCTACAACGCCCCGGTCGACTACGAGATCCGCTCCACTTTCGCCAACGGCGTCACCTCCACAATCTCGAGCAAGAATCAACGAGGCACCAAATGGATTGGCGACAACGGCTGGGTCTACGTCGACCGCGGCAAGATCGAATGTTCCAACCGCGAATGGCTCCAGGAGAAGTATGACCGCGGCGCGATCAAGACCTACGAATCCAACGATCACCGCCAGAACTTCCTCGACTGCATTCGCTCACGCGAAGCCTGCATCGCTCCGGCGGAAACGGCCCACCGTTCGGTGACTCCGGGCCACCTCGGCTACGTGTCGCAGGCATTGGGCCGCCCCGTCAAGTGGGACCCTGCCACCGAGAACGTCATCGACGACGACGAAGCCGACAAGCTGCTCAAGGCGGTCAATTACCGGGACGGCTGGTCGCTGGCCTAGATTGTCCGGAGCCCTCGATCCAGCATCGTCTATCGCCCGGGCTGAAAAGCTGAAAGGGTGAGGTGCCCGATTGGCGCCGATTGCCAGACCGCGTCGATCAACTGGTTAAGATCACTTTGCCTGCTTGCCGCTGATCGGCTCACCCATCGTAGCACGCCAGTTCTGGTAGAGCTTTTCCATTGCCTGGACTCGTTCTGGATTGGCAGACGCCAGGTTCTTCGTTTCGCCGGGATCCTCAGCCAGGTTGTAGAGCTGCATCCCAGTCTGGATCGGCACGATGCGGAACTCATCTTTCACGAGACCGTTTTCATCAAGCTGGTAGGCCTCGTAGTCACGACCTGCTCCGCGAAAGACCATCTTCCAGTCTCCGTCACGAACGACCCAGTTCACCATCTTGTTGCCGGAATCCCAGAAAAGAGGCTCCGGATGAAGGGTCTCCACCTCGCCCTTGATGAGCGGCAGCAGGCTCTTTCCGTCGAGGTCCTTCTTCGGGGCAATGCCGGTGATTTCAGACAAGCTCGGGTAAAGGTCACGATGGGTCACCGTGGCATCCACTTTCGTACCGGCTTCGAACCTACCCGGCCACGACATGACCATGGGCACCTTGATACCTCCATCCATGAGACAATACTTAAAGGCATTGTTAGGACCGTTGTTGGCGTAGGACTGATCAGAGCCTCCGTTGTCGACGGAGAAGAAAATAAGCGTGTCATTCGTCAGCCCCTTTTTCTCGAGGGTGTCGAGAATGCGACCGATCTGCCTATCCATCAACTCAAGATGGGCGAGGTAAATCTTGCGACCGTAGGGATCGGGAACCTTAAGATGGCAGGTCTGACCATACCATTCCTTGAAGTCGGGCTGCTTCACAGGATCCCACAGCGGGAACTCCCATACCTCGGCATCGCGATCGAAGGAACGATCCGGCACGCCGTATTTTTCGCGAAGCTGCTCCGGCGCAGCAATCAGCGGGGTGTGAACGGCATTGAACTCCAGTTGCAGGTAAAAAGGCTGGTCGCTCTCCTGCTCGATAAACTTCACTGATTCATCACCGAAAATCTCCGTCGTCGTCGTGTTCTCGAAGGATTCCTTGGTCTCACTGTTTCGGTTCATCGGCCCGAAAGGCGCCGAGGTCGCCCGCTTCGAACTCCCCTTCTGCTTGCGCTCGTAGGCGTCCACGTCTTTCTGACTCACCATCTCGAAGAACCAGGAGTGATGTTCAAAGCCCAGATACTGATCGAAGCCATGCTTCATCGGATCCGCCTTCGGCCCGAAATTGAGATGAGTCTTTCCCACCTTCATGGTGCGATAGCCGGCCTCCCTCATCATCTCGGCGATGGTGTATTCATTCGAAGGCAAACCACCCTGGCCATAATGATAGGCTCCCCAGCGCTGCTGGTATCGACCGGTCGAAAGCGCCAGTCGCGAGTTGCTGCATACCGGTGACGACGCGTAGGCATTTCGGAAGACCACTCCGGAAGCGGCCAGCTTGTCGAGGTTCGGGGTCGTCACGCCATCGGCCACCACCTCCTGGAATCCCGCATCCGCATACCCCTGGTCATCGGAAACAATCACAATCACATTGGGCTTATCAGCTGCGTCACTCCCCTGTTTACCTAGGGCCAGCACGGCTAAGACAACAATCAGCAGTTTGTTCATATCAAAGATTTTTGCACAGTTTACTTACTGACATCTCCACTCACTTCAGCCTCGGCCACTCGGGATGAACCGGGCGATCGGTTGCTTCTCTGCCCACGATCTCGTCCTCCGGCGCCGGCGGCGCGGAGTCTAGCAGCTTCTGCAAGGCATCGTGCACGTCGAGCACGGCTTCGTTGTCGATGCGGCCGGAAAGATTGTTCTCCTCTTTCAAGTCATCACCGATGTGGAAGAAGCGCCCGTCACGATAGAGTTTGAATTCCGCATTACGGGCCCACTGACCCGGCTGCTTGTTCCAGTAGGGCTGGTAGTGACACAGCGCCCATTCGCGCGGCGTGCCTTTCTCGCCCCGAAGCTGAGGCAGAAAGCTGACACCATCCTTGGGGTCATCCTCGCCCAGTTCAATCCCGGCCGCCCCGGCCAGCGTGGGATACAGGTCCGTGAAATCAACGAGATCAGGGAGAACTGTTCCCGGGGGAGTCTTGCCTTTTTGATAGGCGACCAACGGCACGTGAGTTCCCATATCATCCATGCCACCTTTTCCGCCGGTAATCTGCTGGCCGTTCCATCCCGAGGTGATGTTTTTGTGAGTGCCATTGTCCGCCGTAAAAATAATGAGCGTGTTTTCAGCAACACCCAGCTCCTCGGTCTTTTCCATGAGGCGGCCCACGATCTTATCCATGTAGTTGACCATGGCCTGAAAGTTCTCCTTCAGAGTTCCCTTCTTCTGCTTGTTCGCCTTTTGGTCACGAGGCGCATCACCGATCGTGTCCGGCGTCGGCACGAAAGGATCGTGCACCAACACCATCGGGTAATAGAGAAAGAACGGCTCGTCCTGATTCCGCTCCATAAAATCACAGAGAAAGTCGCAGAAGAGATCAGGGCCGTAGAGGTTCGCATTGTCTTCCTGGGTCATCACCTTTCCGTTCTGCTCAATCATCGGGCTCCAGAAACGCTCACCCCCACCCTGCTTTTGCTGGGTCAGTTGCCACAGGCTGTATTCGTCGAAGCCGGCCTGGACCGGGCGACTGTTGTCGTCGTGTCCTTCAATGGAGTTGTAGAGACCATTGAGCTGCCACTTGCCGGCAAGCGCGGTCTTGTAGCCCGCATCCTGCATCAGATGGCCAAAGGTTTTTTCGTCGGGACTGAGGTAGCCGAAGTGCGTGTAATTTCGGAAGTTGTATTTCCCCGTCATGATCATAACCCGCGACGTCGTGCAGATCGGGGTGGAGTAACAATGCTCAAAGCGAACCCCTTGAGCGGCCATCCTGTCGATGTTCGGGGTCTCGTAATCCTCCGCTCCGTAACTACCAAAAGCTTCCCAGCCGACGTCATCGGCCATGATGAGAATGACGTTGGTCTTTTCTGCGGCAAACGCAGACGACCAAACTGCGCAGAGTGTGGCAAACAATAAAAGGAGCAGTTTCATGGATGACCTGAGAGGGTGAGATGATCGACTAAACGGGGTTCAATTAGCCTACTTTGGCTTCAGAAGATAAGCAGCGGCTTCTCCAAGACATGTCACCAACTGCTTCGACAATGCATCCGCTTTTTCCGCCATCTTCGCGGCGGGTTTTCCGTTTGGGCAGCATTTCGCGACTTGGGGAGCATTTTCAGTCATCCCCGTCGACCGCAGAAAGAAGCCCCTCTACCAACCCAGCGCCTCGCCCAGCTTTGCCGTCAATTCGGCCACTACTTCCGGATTCGCATCGGCCACATTCTTCGTCTCGTTCGGATCCGTTTCGTGGTCGAACAGCTCCACGAAAAGAGCCTCCCTCGACAGGTCGCGATAATCCTTCCAGACAATGAGGCGATAACGCTCGCTCCGGGCGGTGTAGCCCATGAGGTGCTGCTCGAACAGCTCACGCTCCCAGATATCTTCGTGGTGCTCAATGATGCGAGCTTCCACATCCTTGATCAGCGGACCGAAAAAGGTCTCGCGCATCTCGGGCGAAAGCGGATTGGCGGCCCACTCGCGCAGCGCCGGACTCGGAAACTGGCTGATGGCAATCTCGCGCCAGGGTTGATCGGGATCGTCCAACAGCGGCTTCAGGCTGCGACCGGGAAGTTCTTCTGCGACGGGCAATCCGGCGAGGTCACAGAGCGTCGGATAGATGTCGATCAGTTCCACGAGCGCATCCGTTCCCGTGCCTCGAACCTTCTGATCCGGCGTCCACAGGATCATCGGCACGCGCGTTCCGATTTCGTAATTGGTGGCCTTGCCCCAGATACCCATTTCACCGAGGTGCCAGCCGTGATCACTCCAGACAATGATGATGGTGTTCTCGCGAATCCCGAGTTCTTCCAGGGCTTTGATTGCCAGCCCAATCTGGGCGTCCACGTAACTGACGCAGGCATAGTAGGCGTGCAGCAGGGTGCGAGAGAGGTCATCGCCGATGGGTCCATATTTCGGAATGCCCGCCCGGACGCGCAGTTCGAAGGAAGCGTGCAGTCCCATCTGGGCGCCGCCTTCCGGCCCTTCGGTTTGAGTGGCCAGCTTGATGTCGGCCGGATCATACATGTCCCAGTATTTCTTTGGGGCAGTCCAGTTGAGGTGAGGCTTCTTGAAACCGAGGCCCATGAAAAACGGCTTCTCCCCTTTCGCCACGACACGCTTCATCGTTTCGATGGCGAGCGCGGTATCAAATCCGTCCCCGTAGCCGGTGTCCGGCACGTCCGCCCCCTCGTAGGCAGGACCGCTACCGAGACCGCGCTTAGCTGACTCGCCATACTTGGCCGTCATCTCCGCCATCCGATCCATCTTCAACTTGAGATTGACCGGATCAGCAAATCCCGCCGGTCTCGGCACATCGAGCCATTTGGGATCCGGCTTCAGGCTCCAGGAATTTTTCTCCCCGTCACCCCGATGGAAAATCTTGCCGGTGTAGAAGGTTTCGTAGCCGTTCTCTTTGAAGTACTGAGGCAGAGTCAACGCATCCGGCATGGTTTCCTCGAGACGAACATAGTTGTGTGTCAATCCGGTCACGTCCGGTCGGAAACCTGTCAGCAGACTGGCCCGCGAAGGCGCGCAGATAGCCTCCTGGCAGTAGGCCCGATTGAATTGCAAGCCCTCGGCCGCGAGCCGGTCCATGTGGGGCGACTTGGCGATGGGCGAGCCATAACACCCCAGTTCAGGGCGCAGGTCATCGATGGAGATGAAGAGAACATTGGGACGTTCCTGCGCTGCCAGGGGCAGGAGTGTTCCAACAAGACTTAAGAAGAGAAAGAAGCGTTTCATGGGATTTTCGAGCTCGGCTTTACGTGAATACTACGTGAGCCCGGAAATCCTAACACACTCGATCACTTTTTCTTTTTTCCGGACTTCCAGGAAAAGAACTCGTTCTCCGTCGCCGCCTCGAGTGCGAGCTGGTTGAACTGCTCCTGCATCTCGGGCTTCTCTGCGGCGAGGTTATTCTCTTCGCTGGGATCCTTCTCCAGGTCGTAGATCTCCCAGGCTCCTTCGGGACCGACCTTGGTGCGATCGAGGCGCACCGCTTTCCACTTGCCCTGGCGGATAGCCTGCTTGCCACCCTTTTCATAGAACTCCCAGTAAAGATAGTCGTGCTGATCCTGGTTGTCGGCATCCCCCTTTAAAGTAGGCGCGAAAGAAATGCCGACCTGTTCTTTTGGCAGGGTTGCTCCGGACACTTCGGCGAGCGTGGCCATGACATCCCAGTGAGCCGAGACATGGTCACTCTTGGAACCCTCTTCAATCGTTCCCGGCCAGCGGGCAATCATGGGCGCACGAATGCCACCTTCGTAGACGTCCCGCTTGATGCCCTGGTAGATTCCGTTGCCATTGAAGTATTCGGGATCAGCACCGCCGGCTGAAGTCGGGCCATTGTCGCTCGAAAAGAGCACCAGCGTGTTCTCGGAGATTCCGAGTTCATCGAGCTTATCAAGCAAGTAACCAATGTCGCGATCGAGGCGCGTCGTCATCCCGGCAAAGCAGGCGCGGGGTGTCGGATGATTGCGATAACCTTTGGGCAGGTTCGGGTTCACGTAAGGACCATCCTCTTCGATGATGTCGTAGTAGGGCACCATGGAATCCTCGGGCACATCGAGGTCCACGTGAGACAAGGTGTAGGCCATGTAGAGAAAGAACGGCTCATCCGTCTTGCTCTGCTCTTCGATAAAATTGAGACCTTCCTCGGTGAAGCTGTCGTGAATATAGACTTCGCGCTTCGTCGGATTGTCAGGGTATTCTTCTTTTTGATCATTCCGCCAGATCCAGTCCGGGTAGTAGCGGTGAGCCCGGCTTTGGTTGAGGTAGCCAAAAAAGAAATCGAAGCCCTGCTCCAGCGGAACACCGGTGGTGCCCTCTTCACCCAGCCCCCACTTGCCGACCAGGCCGGTGGTGTAGCCCACCTCCTTGAGCATTTCCGGTATCGTCACGTCCTCCGGGAGAAGTTGTGCTGCACCGTTGCCCCGAACCCGGGTGCGTCCCGTATGCTGCCCGGTCATGAGACAGGAGCGCGTCGGAGCACAGACCGTACTGCCTGAGTAGTGATTAAAAAACTGCATGCCCTCCGACGCCATTTGATCGACGCGGGGGGTTTTCATGATCTTCTGGCCGTAGCAGCCAAAGTCGTTGATGCCAAGATCGTCGGCGAGAATATAAATGATGTTCGGTTTTTCCGCGGCAGTGGCGATACCAGCGAAAACAGAAAGAACAGCGATGATGGATCTGATCATGGCTTCCACCAAATCGAGACGCCGGCTTTTCGCAAGAAATCAATCCACTGCGATCGCGCCAAACGCCCTGCCCCCACCGCTTCTTTCGCCAGATCAAAATCCACCACCTCGAAAGGTGGGGAGCCCTTCCTCCGCGCTGCCCGAATTGGAGCAAAACCAGAGCCCCCCCAAAGTGACCGAATCCAATTCCGCGCCGCGACGAGAAAAACAGATCGCCCCGCATATGCTCGCTGAACCCGAGAAACCCCTGACCTCCTGCCAAACGGTCGAGATGGCAACTCCTCGCGGGTTTTCTCGCTCGAGCCAGAAAGTTTGGACAAGGTCGACTCAACTTCGCTTCGGCGGGGTAGACCACCCAAGGAGAACCTTCCAACATAGACTCCATCAGGAAATCGCTGCCGCTTCTGCCCCTCCGTAAAATCGCGAGGCCTAGAAGCTAAGAATGCCCCTTCCGCCCTGGTATCTCGCTATCGGGAGGTTGGTAACACCCCAATTTTCTATCCAGACAGTTTTGCCGCCAGCTTGACGGCTTCAATCAAGCTCCCCGCATTCGCTTTGCCCTGCCAGGCAATATCGAGAGCCGTGCCGTGATCGGCAGAAGTGCGGGGAAAAGGAAGCCCCAGGGTGGTATTGACGGCACGATCAAATGCCAGCGCTTTCATGGGGATATGCCCCTGGTCGTGATACATGCAGACCACGGCATCGGTTTGTTCGCGCCGCCAGTCGAGAAACACGGTGTCAGGAGGCAGCGGCCCTTCAATATCGGCTCCGGCGGCCCTCGCTTTTTCAATGGCAGGAATAATGACGCGCTCTTCCTCCGAGTTTCCGAAGAGTCCGTTTTCACCGGCATGAGGATTAAGACCGCAGACGATCATCTTCGGTTCACGATCTCGAATGCGTTTCATCGCTTCACGCGTCAGGTCGATCACTTCACCGATTCTCTCTTCGGTCAGCAAATCCGGAACCTCGTGGTAGCCCACATGCACCGTCACGAAGCTGCAGGTCAGGATATCCGCCGTCAGCATCATGCACGACTTCTCTGCTTCAGTTCGCTCAGCAAAGATCTCGGTGTGACCCGGCTGTGGATACCCTGCGGCACGCAGCGCCTCCTTGTTGATCGGAGCCGTCGCCACACCATCGATGACACCAGCAAGACCCAGGTTGATCGCCTTGTCGATGTAAGCGTATCCCGCCTCACCGGTAGCCGCATTGACCGTTCCCGGCTCGAAGTCATCGAGCGACACGGAAGGGATGGAGTAAACGGCTGCCCCCTCACAATCCTCCAACCCCTGCTCTTCCACAAAGCGGATCGGGGCAGCCTTCCCGGTAACTTCCGCACATTTTTCCAGCACGGCCCGGTCACCAAACACGATCGGAACACAAACCCCGGCGACGGATTCGTTCGCAAGGAGATCAAGGCAAACCTCCGGCCCCACGCCCGCGGGGTCGCCCATGGTCACTGCGATAATTGGAAGATCTGGCATCTGTCTGTGTTCCCCGAAGCCTCAGGCCCCTCTCCCTGAGAGTCAACCGATTCGCCTCAGTCCACGCCCTTCAAAATATCGACCAAAGCCTCCACCCCGGCGAGGTCGCCGGACTTTCTCCACGCGGCCGAGAACAGGAGGGTCAGCTTGGGTTTCTTCATGGTGATGAACACCACCCCGGAATGCGGCAATTGTTCGAGGTCCGCCGGGGCCATGGCCACCCCCGCTCCACCTCCGACCAGCCCTAGCAATTCAGAAAGCCCCTGGGCATGGATCGTCACCTCGGGGTTGATTCCCGCCCTGGAAAACATTTCCGCCATCATCTGCGGCCGACCCGGAAAGTGTTTTTCATGAAGGGTGACAAAGGAGTCCTCGCCGAACTCCGACAGCTCCACCGACTTCCGCCCCGCCAGGGGATGATCATCCGGCACCACCATCGCCATCTCGGTCCGGCGAATCTCCGCGACGTGATAATTCTGTTTCACATTGGGACAGGGCTCCCCGATCAGGGCGAGGTCGATCTCACCATTCTGCAGTGCCTCTTCCTGCTCGATGGGCGTCATTTCAAAAATCTGCACGCAGGCGTTCTGGTAGGTGCGGTTGAACTCGCGCATCCCTTCGGCAAGAAATCCGGGCAGGGCGGTCGGAAGAAACCCGACTTTCACCGACAACCCTTTGCCCCGGCGCGAAAGGCTCTGCATCGCTTCCAGCATCGTGTTGGACTGCCGCAAAATTTCGCGGGCGTGAGCCAGGGCGGCCGAGCCTTCCTCAGTCAGGCTCAACCCGCTGGCGTTTCGCTTGAACAGGGAAACCTCCAACTCCTCTTCGAGATCCTTGATCTGCCGCGACACCGCCGGCTGCGAAACATTCAACCTCGAAGCCGCCCGGCTGATGCTTCCCTCCTCCGCCGCCATGACGAAGTATCGCAGATGTCGCAGTTCCATGAGGTATAACTAAAACGTATACCTCCCCAAAAACAAGGTATTGGCTGGTTTTATCGACTGAGTGGAAGCTTCAATCATGAAATCAACTCAAGCTCCCAAAACCACGAAACGTCCTGCCGGGGAAAGAGGTCAAGCCGACCATGGCTGGCTTCAGGCTCGCTTCACCTTCTCATTTTCCGGCTACTTCGATCCCGATCACATGGGCTTTCGCAGCCTGCGGGTGATGAATAACGACACCATCCAACCTGGCGGGGGCTTCCCCACCCACCCCCACTCCGATATGGAGATCTTCACCTATGTGATCGAGGGACAACTGGAACACCGCGACAGTATGGGCAACGGAGCGGTCCTCGAACCCGGCAATCTCCAGTACATGAGCGCCGGTTCCGGCATCCAGCACAGTGAGTTCAATCCCTCCCGCGAGAACAAGACGCATCTCTACCAGATCTGGCTCCACCCTCGCGAAGCCGGAGGCGAACCCCGCTACATGGAGAAGCCTCTCGCTGAATTCGCCAGGCCCAACGACCTGACGTTGCTCTACTCGGCCGACGGTCGCGACGGCTCCACCGAGATTCGCCAGGATGCGGAGATTTCCTACGGACAAGCCGACTCTGGCTCAACCGTGATCGTTCCCGGCTCTGAACCCATGCCTCATGCCTGGATCCAGGTCATCTCGGGTGAAGTCTCGGTTCTCGGAGAAACTCTCCAGACAGCCGACGGCCTCGCCATCGAAGACGCCCCTGACAAATTCGAAATCACAGCCACCGCGGACAGCAAATTCCTGCTCTTCCGCCTCAACTAACAACCAATTACCAACAACCAATTACCAACAACCATGCAAAACAAAATCCCAACCATCGCCGGAGGCCTTCTCGGCCTGCTGTTCCTCATCTTCGGGCTGAACTTCTTTTTCAATTTCATCCCCATGCCTTCCCCACCAGAGGATAGTCATGCGGCCGCCTTCATGGGCGCCATGTATGCAACTGGCTTCCTCACTCTGGTGAAGGTCCTGGAAATTGTCGGCGGCATTCTTGTTGCGATTCCCAAGACCCGGAATATCGGCCTGCTCGTCCTCGGCCCTGTCATCATCAACATTCTCGCCTTCAATATTTTCATTGCTCCTGGCGGTCTTTTTCAACCCCCGGTCATTCTAGTAACTGTTCTTTCTGCTTTTCTGCTCTGGTCAGGACGCCAGTCTTTCGCCAAGCTCCTCAATTAACCACTCTAAGAAGCTACGATGAAACTTCTCGCTTTCGGAGCCTCAACCAGCTCCACCTCAATCAACCGGCAACTCGCTAACTTTGCCGCCAATCAGGTCGCTGACGCCGAAGTCACCGACCTCGACCTCAGTCAGTTTTCTCTCCCGATCTACAGCTCCGATGAAGAGGAAGCCAACGGCATCCCCGCTGATGCCCGGGCTTTCAAGGACCTCATCACGAGCCACGACGGGATCGTCGTTTCCCTCGCTGAACACAACGGCTCCTACGCCGCCGCTTTCAAAAATCTCTACGACTGGGTTTCCCGGATCGACCAGAGCGTCTGGGCCGACAAGCCCATGCTGCTGCTTTCCACTTCTCCCGGTGGTCGCGGAGGCATGACCGTCATGGAAGCGGCCAAGGCGACCTTCCCGAGAATGGGCGCCGATCTGAAAGCCAGTTTCAGCCTGCCTTCTTTCTACGACAACTTCTCGCCCGAGGGCATCGCCGATGCCGGGCTTGCCGACCAACTCACTATGGCAATACAAGCACTCAGCGCTTGAGGGACAGCTCAGTCCGGGGCCCTGCTCGCGAATCCGGCCGACCCCATGTTGGCCGATCGCGAGCGAGGCGGTGCATTCACCACATGAAGCTGATTCTTCGCTTCTCGAAAGCCAGTGACAAGGAGCGCCTTCCGCCTATGATGCTGCGAGTATGAATTTCAAAGCAATGGGGGTTGTCTTGGTCGCGACCTTACTCTTGTCAGGCCTTCAAGTTTCAGCAGATCCGGCGATTGAATCGTTTGCCAAAAGTGCCGCCGAGGCACGCCTTGCCGACCAGCCACTTCCTCAACTCTCCTTCATTCTCCCGGAGGCGACCCTCGAACAAGCGGTCGATGCTCAATTTGCCTACGTGGATCACCTTCTGACCCGGGATGAAATTGCCGGGCACAAAGGAGCCGTCGCCGGAGCAGGCGGTCAGGAGAAACTTGGACTCAACGGTCCGCTCAGCGCCGTGCTTTTCGAAAGCGGTTGGCTGGAGTCGAAGGACTCTCCCGTTCTCAACATTCAACCCGACGTCACTCCGGCGGTCGAAACGGAGCTCGGCCTGATTCTCGCCAAGCCGATCACCGAACCCGTCACCGACATCGCCTCATTGAAAGAGAAGGTGGCTGCCATTGTTCCCGTCGTCGAGTTGCCGACCGCGAGGTTGGCCTGGCCCAACCCAGTCACAGCGGTTGATCTGACCGCGACCAATATCGGATCCGCTCACTACATTGTCGGCCCCCGGACCACTGATTTGGCGCTGAACTTGGACCAGCTGAAAATCAGACTCTACTCCGGCAAGCAACTCATCAACGAAACCACCGGTGGTGCGGCACACCGCGGTCAGTGGTGGAATTTTCTCCATCAGATTAACGAGGCCCTGGACCGGGGCTACGAACTGGAAGCCGGACAACTCGTCATTTCCGGTGCTTTGGGAGAGATCCGGCGTGACGGAGCCGGCGATTATCGTGTCACATTCGGCAAACTGGGAACGATCAAATTCTCGCTGAAACCGCTGAAATAAAGTCAGTTATCCAGATCGTATCGTCACATTTACAGCCCCCCCCAGATAAGGAGTGGTGCCATAATGGGACAGGTGCCCTACCTTCCCGACAGGAAATATGGGAAATCAGATCGACGAAGTCGAAGCCAGGGAAATAGTCAGCCTGATTGGGAGTGTTGCCATGATGGACGCTCCTCGGAACGGGCGCCGCATCGCATTGATGGACGGCCTCGGCCAGATGATTAATGCCGATGCCTGGCTCTGGTTCACTTCGGCTCATACCACGGAAGGCGAGCAACCAGCTCATACCATTATTCTCCGACATGGATTCAGCGACGAGCAGTTTGCGCTCATGATCGAAGCCTCTGAATCCCCTGACATGGCTCACCTCACGGCACCGTTTTTTCATGACTACAACGAAACCGGCGGCCACACGACGCGACTCCGGCAGCAGATCGTATCCAACGAGGTATTCAACGCATCCGAAGTCTACGGCCTCTGGCATCGCGCCAACATCGGACCTGTCATTCTCTCAGCCTGTCCCACCTCGGAAGGCCAGGTCAGCACGATCGGCCTCTATCGAAATTTCGACAAACCGGCATTCAGCGAACGGGAGTCCCGTATTGCGCACATCATCCTTTCTGAGATTCCATCGCTGCACGAAAACATCAGCCCTTCGCAGTTGAATGGCAGCGTTGCCGCTCTGACCCCGCGTCTCCGGCAGGTCTTGAACTGCCTCCTCCAGGGATACTCGAGAAAGGAAATCGCCTCCCACCTCAACCTCTCGATTCACACCGTGGGAGAATACGTCACCGAACTCTACAAGCGCTTCGACGTTCACTCCCAGACCGACCTGGTTCGACGCTTCCTCGCTGGAGACGGTGGCGACATTCCGCTTTTAGACTGATCCACTCCCCCCGGCAGGGAGCGTAACCGTTACAAATTCTGTTCAAATTATCCGCCGCATTTGTGGGCAAATACCGGTTGTTTCGGGCTGAATTTCCGTCCAAGCTTCCCGCTCCGGCATCCCCAAGACAACAGGAGCCTTCCTAAAACCATGATCATGAAACCCTCTTCTCTCCTCCGCGGCCTCGTTGCAGCGCTCGCGTTCACTCTCGGCATCGCCGTGGCGCAAGACGCTCCGCCCGCCCCCGCAGAAAAGCCTGAGGCCGAGCAGGCCCCCGCCGCTCCTGCCCAAGTCGCTCCGACCGAGAATCCGGTTGTCCTTACCGTCGACGGCACCCCTATCATGGCCGATGACGTTCGCGAAATGATGATGGCCCGCTACGGCCAGCAGCTCGCCCAGATGGCGCAGCAGGCTCCCGAGCAACTCGCCATGATTCAGCAGCAGGTCCAGGGTGTCATTCTCCAGGACCTCGTCCAGAAGACCCTGCTCCTCAATGCTGCCAACGCCGAAGGTTTCAAAGCGACCGACGAAGACATTCAAAAGAGCCTCGACGAAATCGCCGAGCGCCTTCCCGAAGGCACCACTCTTGAAGCGTTCGCAGCTTCCGGTGGCGTCAGCCTCGATCGCATCAAGAAGCAGATCTCCGAGGACACCAAGATCCGCCAGCTCGTCGACAAGGTCACTTCCGACGTGACTGAGCCGGCCGAAGCTGAAGTGAAGAAATACTACGACGAGCACCCCGACGAATTCAAACAGCAGGAGTCCGTCATGGCTTCCCACATTCTCGTTTCCACGCAGGGTGTCACCGACGAAGCCGAACTCGCTGCCAAGCTGGAATCGGCCGAAGGCATCAAGAAGCAACTCGACGAAGGCGGCGCTTTCGATGAGCTCGCAGCCCAGCACTCGGACTGCCCTTCCAAGCAGAATGGCGGCAGCCTCGGCAACTTCGGCCGCGGCCAGATGGTTCCCGAATTCGAGAAGGCTGCGTTCGCCCAGGAAGTGGGCGCGATCGGCGATCTTGTGAAGACTGATTTCGGTTACCACATCATCAAGGTGACCGAGCGCCAGGAGCCCAAAGAAATGGCTTTCACCGAAGTTAAGGAAGATCTCACCGCCAGCCTCTTCGAACAGGCCAAGGGCAGCAAAGTCCAGGAATACATCGCCGGGCTCCAGGAGAAAGCAAAGATCGAACAGCCCGGAGCGCCGGAAGCTCCTGCTGAGGAAGAAGCCGCTGAGGATGACGTTCCCAAGGTGGGCTGATTTCTGAATCGAATTTTTTTCAAAGAAGCGGGATCCGACAGGGTCCCGCTTTTTTTGTGGCGCGATTTCACTCGATTTGCCGCTGTCTCCGGCAGATCACTCTGCTAGCCTCGCGACATGGTACCCCGCCGCCAACTGCTCGCCATCCCCGCCGCTGCTGCTCTCCTGATCGGGACAGCAACTGCCGACGAGCCCACGCCCGTCCCCCGCATCGACGCCTACGATTCGTGGAAGATGGCAAAGACCGACGGGGATGCCCCACTCACCCCGGCCACCACGATCGAGGCGCCCGAAGGCTTTGCCGTCGAAATGATTCGGGCCGCCGCGCCTGAAGACGGTTCCTGGGTTGGGATGACCTTCGATGATGAGGGACGCCTTTATCTCGGCATCGAGGAGAAAGGCATCCTTCGCCTCACCTTTGAAAAAGATCCCGAAACCGGTCAAACTGCCGTCGCGAAGCGCGAGCTGGTCGAAGACTCACTCGAAGAGTGCCGGGGCCTGCTCTGGGCTCATGATGCCCTCTATGCCAACGCCAATGATTCGAAAGGATTCTTTCGGCTCAAGGACACGACCGGTGACGATCAATTCGATGAGAAGCGCATTCTGCTGGCAACCTCCGGTGGTGTCGGACATGGACGGAATCACCTTCGCCTCGGTCCTGACGGACACATCTACCTCGTCCACGGCAACAATCCCTGGCTCAGCGAGAGCGATGAATACCCCTACTCTCCCTACAAGAACTGGGACGAAGATCAGCTCATTCCCAACCCGTGGGACGACAGCTGGAACAAGCTGCCTGCCCCGGCCGGCTACATTCTCAAAACCGACAAGGACGCTACCTTCTTCGAGCGGATCTGCGGCGGTCTTCGCAACCCGCTCGATATGGACTTCAACGAAGACGGGGAAATGTTCGTCTACGACGCCGACAGCGAGTGGGACGCCGGGCTTGCCTGGTACAAACCAACGCGTGTCCTCCACATTGTCAGTGGAGGAGAATACGGCTGGCGTCGTGGCACCGGCAAGTGGCCGGCCTACTACGCCGACTCCCTCCCCGCCGCTTGCGACATCGGGCTGGGGTCTCCCACCGGCGTCGGCTTCGGATACGATTCTGACTTCCCGAAAAAATGGCGGGAGTCCCTTTTCATCGCCGATTGGTCTTATGGACGCCTCCTCGCCGTTCAACTGCGCCCTGACGGAGCCACCTACACCGGCACACAGGAGACTTTTCTTTCCGGTCGCCCCCTTAACCTGACCGACTTCGTTTTCCACGGAGGCGATCTCTGGTTTATCACCGGAGGGCGGCGCACCCAGTCCGCTCTTTACCGGGTCAGCTGGAACGGAGAACCGGAGAAACCTGACCCTCTCAACTACAAAGGTTTCGACGACGGGAGCCTCAGGGCGCTTCGTCACCAGCTCGAGCAATACCACACCGAACAAGATCCGGCCGGCACCAAACTCGCCCTCTCCAACCTCGACCACCCCGACCGCTTCATTCGGTTCGCTGCGCGTGTCGCCTTGGAAAACCAGGCTCTCTTCGAATGGGAAACCGAGGTGATCGATTCGGGATCCCCCGATGGGCTCCTCGCGCTCGCCCGCGTCGGCACTCCTGCCTCACAGGCTGACCTCGTCGAGGCGGTTTGCGATTCCATCAAACAGGGTCAAGTCGATGACCAAACCCTGTTAACCTTTCTGCGCGTCCTTCAAATCAGCTTCATCCGCCAGGGCGAGCCGAAGAAGGGCACCCTCATCATCGTTAATGACACGCTCAATCGCCTTTACCCCGCCCTCTCCCGCGAAGCCAACCACGAACTCTGCGAACTGCTCGTCTACCTGGAAACACCGCACATCATCGACCGGACCCTGACATTACTCGAAGAATCTGACGACACGCGCGACTGGTCGCAATACCTCGTTTACCTGCGCTACGTGGAGAAGGGCTGGGACACCGAACGCCGCAAACGCTACCTCAAGGCGCTACGCCGCTTTGAAGAATTCCCCGGGGGACGCTGGTATGTCCGCACTGCCCAGGACCTGCGCACGGAAGCCGTTGCCGCACTGACTGATACAGAAATGACGGAACTGGCTGACCTGCTTTTACCCGCTACGCCCGAAGTCGCCCCTCCTCCCGTGACGGTGGACCCCGCCAACTATGTGCAGGACTGGCGGCTGGAGGATTTCGCCAATGACCTCGGCCCCGCCCTCGCTGATCGCGATCTCGAGTCAGGGCAAAAAGCATTTCACCAGGCAGCCTGTGCCGCGTGCCACCGTATCGCCGGTGATCCCGCGACGACCAATGCCGTTCTCGGCCCCGATCTCAGTGGAGTCGGTTCGCGCTTTGATTCACGAACCCTACTCGAGTCCATCATTCACCCCTCCCTGGTGATCGGTGAAAAATACCGCAACCCCGCCGGGCCCAACGTCTCCACGATGCCTCCCGGATTGATTAACGGACTCGAGAAAGATCAGATACTGGATCTGCTGGCGTATCTGTCAGGACAAACCGTCGAGTGACGGATTTTCGCGAACGCTCTCGACCTCGCAACGCGACATCAGTGTTGACGCCGCTGACCCGGTGCTTCTCTCAGCCCCAGTTTCACCAGCGCCCATTTGGCCACGTTCCGAAGGGAGTAGTCCCCCTTAAGTCGGGCCCAATTCATCCATCCATTCGCCGTCTTCGGAAACAAGTGGACCGACCTGACAAAATACTCATCGGTCGCAAATCGGTACTTATATTCTTCCGGTCCGCACAGAAAATCAAAAGTCTCAACACCCGCTTTGACGAGTCGCTCCAACCGGTTTCTCAGCATCACCGTTCCGGGGCTGTAGCGGGCGTATTCGCGATTAAAGGCCATGAGGAATCCGTAAAACCTGCGTCCGCGGACGAAGGTGAAGTCTTCCGCCATGGTGGTCTCCTCATTCCCCATCCGCGCGAGGCGGAATCCCACATCGGGATCATTGCAAATCTCTGAGAGCAGTTTCACGAAGCGCCCATCTTCCAGCGGATTCACTCCTACCCTCGCAAACTGGCTGCGGTGAAACTCCACCATTCGATCCAACTGCTCAATCTGATTGTCAGGAGCACGGGTTACTTCAAGTTTCACACCCGGAAAGTCAGATTCGAGTCGCCGCCCTTGTCGCCGGATCTCGGCCCGATACTTTCGAGGGAGGTGGTTGAGAGTCTCTTCCGCCGATTGGCGGACGGTGAAGGTCGGACAAGGTCCGAGAGTCTTCTCGACAGGTTCATACCAGCCTGTCCATGCGATCTGGTCCTGGACAATAGGATAGAGCAAACCGGCCGTCGAAAGACGCGACAACTGAAGGCTGAGCCCCCGACTGCGACTCCAGTCTAACAACTCTTCAAAACCTGCCCGCGCATGCGCCGGGTCGGTTGCGATCACGTCCTGGTAATCACAAATCTGATCGCCGGCAAAACGCAGGAAATTCCCACGGCGAAACATCGGAAAAACCGCTCGTTGATTCGAAGAGACGAACAAGCAGATTTCATCGTAGGCATCTCCATAGTGCCGATACCAGGCCAGGTTCCATCCAAAGGTCTGGAAAGGTGCCGCCTCACCGCTCAGCAGGTTCCCCCAGAGCGTACGCAAGGACTCGATCCCTTCGAGAGATCGAATCACCATAGACGAAGACTGACTCGCAGCAGCGGCGGGCATTCGGGCAGTTACCTTGGATTTTGTGCGTTCGACGGGCATCGCGGGAAACGGGACACCCTAATCTCACCAATTAAGAAGATATCTTCAATAGAAAATCTATAATGACTGAAACTATTCTCAATTTTGTTTCGCAGAATTGAGAATTCGCCCCGGATCACATCGTGTCGACCACGTCCGCGCCTTTAATGAGGCGGCAGAATTCCTTTTTCGAGACCGAGTGGTGATCCCCTTTATCCGGGTCCATCGGGTCCAGTTCCTTGTAATCCACCGACAGCCGTTCGAGTCGAACGATGCGGTAGAACTTGTCCCCTTTCCGCCAGAGCTGGTTTTGCGCGAGCTTCATGTCGGCAGGCTACTCCGTTTCCCCGCAAATTGCGACCGGTGAGTCATCCGGGTTTGACTCCGACGTAGACCCGGTGGGTCGCTTTCTTGGCCCGCTCATGAGGCTTGATCTTGTGTCGCTCGGTGTCACGGAAACCATACTTGCGAAGCCGCTTCTCAAATCCCGGTTCTTCGTCGGCGGCCCAGAATGCCACTCGCGCACCGGGGGCCAGAGAATCAAAGATCATCCCGAAACCGCGACGATCATACATCTGCTTGTTCTGCGGCTGGATCAGCGATGTCGGCCCGTTGTCGGTATCGAGCAGAATCGCATCCCACTTCTTCCGCTTCCCCTTCGCCGCTTCGAGAATGGCCTGGTAAACATCTCCCAGGTAAATTTCGACCCTGGGATCCTCCATGAGGTGACCGTTGACATGCTGAAGATGCTCACGATTCCAGTCGGCCACTTCAGGCAGCAGCTCGGCCACAACGACTTCTGCGTCCGGCCCCGTAATCTCGAGAGCGCGCTTCATGCTGAAACCCAGCCCCAATCCCCCAATGAGAATGCGCTTAGCCTCCACCGGCGGCTCACCGGGGCAGCCAATGTCTGCGAGCAGGCGCTCGGACAAGGTCCACGTCGAGCTCATTAACTGCTCGCCGTTGATCTTCAGGAAATAATCTCCGTCGTGCTCGTGGAGGGAAAAACGAGACCCGTCCGGCGTCCTCGTTTCTCCTAGTGTCAGGGTGGGCTTCATTTATTTTCTTTGATCCGGATCCGGCGGTATTCCATCTGGCCACGATCCCCTTCGAGACCGATAGGACCGGTTTCCGGCACGGGCCACGCTTCCTCGAGCAATTCACCGTTACAAGTGGCGCGCGCCGTTCCTCCGGTCACGACGACTTCAAGTTCGTTCCAGTCCTGCGGGCGATAGCTTTCCAACTCCGTGTAGGGACCAGCAAGGATGTAGTCGCGACACTGAAGTTGCGGCTGACGGATGAACACGCCACTGTCGGCGTTGGGAGTGGCACGGAACTCGAGGCGGAGCGTGAAGTCGTTGGGAAACTCCCGCTGCGTCCAAAGCTGTTGAATCCGGCGCCCCTCCGCTGGTGTCGTCACGACGAGGCGACCTTTGATGGCCTGGTAGCGGCCGTCACTGCTCTCGGTCTTGCCGTCAAAATTCTCCGGCTCAGAAATCTCCACCCAAACCGGGGCATCCGGGCGCGGCTTCTTCGGCTTGCGTCGTGGAGGAGTAACACGAAAGCCCCAGCCGGTGAGATCCTCCCCGTTGAAGAGGCTTTCAAATCCTTCCTCCACTTCAAAATCATCCGCCTCTGTCTCCACGTAGCCAAGGGTCGCCAGGAGCGGTCGCAGTGCGGCAGCCCAGGCGGCATAGCCCTCAGGATTCAAGTGCAGCAAATCAGGAAACAGGTCTGCCCGGGCATCGCCATTTTCATCGGCGAACAGCGTGAACGTGTCGAGCAGCACTACCTGCGGGTCGCCTTTCATCGCAGCGGCAACGAGACGGTTCACCTCCTGGATCGTTTCCGTGGGACGTTTCTTCGACTCCGAGCTGGGAAACATCGTGTTGATGATGATCGGCATCTCCGTGGAATGCTTCTTCAGTTCCGACACGATCACCTCCATGTCGCTGGCGATTACCTCAGCCGTGGCCCCGCCACCCAGTTCGTTGGTTCCGATCAAAATCACCACACCGGAGGGATCCAGTGAAAGAACATCGCGCTCAAGCCGGTAGATAACCCCGCGTGAGGTATCTCCTCCGATACCCCGGTTCGCAATCTTCACGCCGTCAAACTGGCCGTTAAAATCATCGCCCCATCCCTGCGTAATCGAATCTCCTACGAAAAAGAGCGCTCCTTTATCCTCTTCCCGGCGGGATTCAAAATGCGTGCGCCGCTCCGTCCAACGGGCTTTGAATCTCTCTCCTCCCGGGGAGAACATTCCCGTTCCGGGAATTCCGTCATCACTTTCAGGAAGAGCAATCGAGTACTCCTCGGCGAACGAAGCCGGGAGAACAGCCACGAATGCGAAAGCCAGGATCGCCAGCGGTATCAGGGAATTTTTCATCATCGCCTCAGGTTGAGGGCGATCGCACTCAGAATCAACTGCCTGATTCAGTCAAGGGGCGAAACTCTGGCCAAGCCCACCGACTGACCTTACTGGTTTCAGAATTCGCCAATCGATGCGCAAGGACGGGCAAGCCCCGACCGGATCCGGTCCCCATCACCAAATCACGACTCGACGGTTCGCCGCGATCTTGTTTCATGATAGCATGCCAATTGAACATCGTCCCCTCGTCACTGAATTCCCCGAGCACCGCGACGCGATCCACGCACTAAAGTTGAAGGACAATCACTTCAGCCGCCTCATGGATGAATATGAGGAAACCGATAAGGAGATCTTCCGCATGGAAGAAGGCATCGAAACCCCCGAGGACGCTGTGATGAACGAAATGAAAAAGTAGCGCCTTGATCTCAAGGATCAGATCTCGGAGATGATTCGCGCCGCATCTACGTAGATTGAGAGGGCAAATTCTGACTCGACGGGCGTCAGCAGGCCCTCCAAGGTGTCCATTCGAATAAGATTCCTATGAAAAAGATTCTTCCGACCTTTCTGGCCCTGGCTGGGGGCGTTACACTCTTCGTCTTTACTGGACTCAGCAACACCACGGCTACGGAGAACACATCATTAAAGGCCCTGCTTATCCTGGGCGGCTGCTGCCACGACTACGCGGTTCAGAAAGAGCTGATCAAGGCTGGCCTGGAGTCTCGCCTCAATATTGAAGTCGACATCGAGTACAATCCCGATACTTCCAC
>JABSSQ010000067.1 GCA_013213905.1 Verrucomicrobiales bacterium
TCAACTACCATGAGCCTCCCCGGATTAGTGATCCAGACTTCGCCCGGAGCGACTTCGGCGCTTTCGCTGATCAAGGCAGGGTCCGGAATGTTAGCCCTCAGCAGTTCGATACTGTGGCTCACCGCGCCTTGCGCGACCATTTTGGCCCGTTGCGTGTTGGCAAAGGCATGGGAGGCACGTTGTTCAATTCGCATCGTCGCGTAGAAAGCAACTACCATCGCCGTCAGGAGAGCGACGAAAATCAATGTCAGGATCAATGCAGCGCCCTTCTGGCGATTGGGCCCGAGATATTGATCGATGAACAAAAAACCAAATCGATTTCGCTCAGCCGACTTTTGATGCCGCAATTTCAAACCTATGATCCTCCCAGCAGTTTGACTCGTGTCGAGAATGTCCTCGATCGAAGGATTCCATTTTCCTTCAGCGCATCCTGAAAACTCCTCACCGACACCTCCAAATCGAGCGCTCCGCTCGAGGTCAGAACAGTCTTCATTGGCGGAATCTCAATTCCCTGTATCGACACATCGTCATCGAGGGTCACGATCGTGATTTCAATCTCTGCCGGCAACCGGTTGGCTTTCATCGCGTACCTCGTTTCCTTCAGAAACACGGTCGTGGAGCCATCCTCAAACGGTTCGACATTTGCCTGGTTGAAGTAGGCAGCCGAGTTGTAGACCATTTCACTTTTCGGATGATTCTTCACCTTCGAAAGCCACGGAACCGGATTGCCGAGAATGTCATAACATTGAATCCAAAACGCGAGGACACCGTCGGCTGCAGTCGATACGATGGCATCCTTATTGTAGGCATCTTCTTCATCGAATGCTTTAGCATCCCACTGATCAAGGAACCAGTTTGGCTCCACCGGAGAGGTCCTCATCGACAGACTCTCCTTCTTAAGATCCTCGATGTTTTCTGAATTTCCTACGGTTGGGAAATACGGATTCTCTTTCTGGTCTTCCACAGTGGGTTTCACGAAGATTCGCTTGAGACGAAATAACTGGCGGTCCTCGTCGCGGAACAGGTAGTAGCCGACACACCTGAGGTCTCCATATCGCCCCAGCGGAGCCATCCAGAGAATCACCGGAGAATCCTCAACCACTGAAGGAGCACCCACTTCCTCCAGCATCGTTCCGGGAACGACGGCGAATTGCATTCGGGTATCCACCACCGCAGGAGTTAATTCACGGGTCAACAGCTCCAGCGCTCCCCTGGCCCGCTGATAGCTAAGCACCTTTCGCTCTGATTCGACCCAGGTTCTGGAAACCGGCTCAACAGCTCCCACCAGGATCACCATCAGTCCCGCAAAGATGACAAAAGCCACCATCAATTCGATAAGGGACAAACCGGCATCCTTCCGCCCCGGTTTCGGTAAGACCATACCCACGCTGCTTCTGCGTCCAAGACTGTGAGGCCAAGCCATTCTCAAAACTCAATCTTAGGTTTGAATCCCGGTTCAATCAGCTGCCAGTCCGGCCCTGTCAGTGTGTTGATGTAGTAGGAAATGCCAACCTTCGGCTCCACACCCATAGAGGAGCCATCGTCGCGAAGCGGCCAGAATATTTTCATTTCAGCAGCCTTCAGATCCGAAATATTCTGAGGCGCATTTGCTCCTTTGATGTCGCTGATCTTGAGCTCGAGACGAAAGAAAGCCCGGTCCATTAACGAATTCTCCACCTGCTCAATATCCTCAACATAGCGCCCCCACTGGTCGTAGAAAAGAGGACTGACGGACGGGATGCCCACCTCGAGAGGCTGCCCCTCTAAACGGTCGTGCGCGTCCTCCATGATCGTTCCGATAGCGCTGCGGTCGGCGCTGTCCTGACTCATTTCCAAGGCCTGGGGCAACATCCCGATAATAGCCAGCAAGGCTACCGCGGCAATCGCCATGGAAAAGGTCACTTCGACGAGGGAAAACCCACTTTGGAAAGTATCTGATATGCCAGTTTTCATGGCCGGTAAATTCGGTAGCGCCCCGTCAGGGTGTCCAGGTTGATCTGAGACCAGTTGAACACTTGATCGCCTTCAGTTGCCTCAACCGGTTGGATTACAAGGGAAAGGTTGCGCATCTCGGCACCCGGAGCTTCGACTCGTCCGGAGGGGGTAAACTGGAAAAACTTCACCTCGACGGCCTGGCCATCGATTCCCTTGGTTGTGAACGTGTTCTCGGCAAGATCGAGTATGTAGTCCCCCCGCACGGACGAAGCATCCTCTGCTGCGTAAGAGGCACCCCGGACGTAAACCGGCAGAGTCCGGGTAAATGAAAGACCGCTCGTGAGACCGGTCCACTCACTCATCTGTTCAAACTGACGGCGTTTGCGATTCCATTCCCACGCGCTGTAATCGCGAATTACCCCGTTCCCGCGGGGAACTACAATCCCCACTCTCACGGCCGTATGCCGCGCAATGGCTTCACTTCGGCAGAAATTCACGAAGTCCGCAAAGTTTCGCGTCGATGTGTTGAGCCCGGTCGAGTTCAACACGTATACGGCACCTCCGGAGAGGCCCATCAATAAGACGATGACCGTCAAAACCGTCAGCATCTCCATCAGCGTGAATCCCCCGCGCTTCGCTTCCTGTAATCGCTCTGTTTTCTGACGGTAACATCGGCGATTCATCACTACTTCAACTCCTACGGCTCAAGGATAGAGAAGTCATCGATGCATTTACAATGTAAATCTGACCCAAAGCGAGGCGAAATACCCGCGATTGATGCGCTAATCGAGCGATCCTGTATCGAACTAAGCTAGCATCTCAATAGCAGGAACTTAACTACCCCTTACCCTTGGGTAGCGCCTTCACCACCCTCTTCTGGGCCGCTTTAGAAGCCTCCTCAGCAGGAGGTGGCGGTGGTGTGAATCTCAGGCTTTTTCCTTTGAAGGCCTTGGTCTGCAGTTCCTTGAGTTGCTCACCATTCTTTCCACACACGACAGAAAAATGATGGATCGTTCCCTTGAAAGGCGTGGACTGTGGCCACCCCTTGTTAGGTGGCTTCTGAGAATGCGAATCTCCGAGAAACAGCTTCTGATTGTCGAGGATCTCCAGGCCCTTTTTCCCGGTCTTCAAGCTTAACACTTTCTGCTCTTCCAAGCCCAAACCGCCAACCCTCACCTTGCGGTCCGACCCAACGGTAATTACAAAATGCCCACGGCTTCCCTCTTCCATCTTACCCAAGGTAAAGGCCTCGACTTTGGTTCCGTTGGGTGCCCAGGCAAACCTGATTTCACCCTTCTTCAAGTAGACCCCAAAACCGCCGGCGCCACCCTTCATTTCTGCAATGATCCCATCAGTGGTCTCCGGAGTAAGATCCCCCCTGATTCTCATGAACGGCTGACTGGCGGCGACACCTGAGGCTATCACCTTCCCGCCTGAGCCATCGAAGACATACCCCTTTCCTGATTCAGAAGCCCCTCCTTCAAGGGTTCTCGTCACATCTGCCTCGGCGGGCCCCACCACATAGGCCCTTTGTGGCAGTTCATCCGTCAAAATCCACGCGCGGTCAGCCAGAGGTGGCAAGGCCGCCAGTTCTGCTGACCTTTGCCCGAGAGCCCCGCTTTCACCGTCCGGTTTCTCCGGCGCATCGAGCCCCTCGGTGAGTTCACTCATCACGACCAGCTCCCCGGCGGCCAGCTTCACCAGCCACTCCGGTGCCCCTTCCCACAAGTTTCCCTTTCCAA
>JABSSQ010000068.1 GCA_013213905.1 Verrucomicrobiales bacterium
CACGCTTGAAGAAAACCCGGGCATGGACGCTCAGGGACTCTTCTACTACTACCACACCATGTCGAAGGCCCTCGCCATCACCGGCACGAAGGAGCTCGTCACTCCAGAGGGCAGCAAGATCGACTGGAAAAAGGATCTCGCGCTCAAGATCATGAGCCTTCAAGGGCAGGACGGTTCCTGGATCAACCAGAAATCCAATCGCTGGATGGAAGACGACACGACCATGGTGACTGCCTACGGCATGCTGACGCTGCAGCATATTTACCGGACGTTGTAAGACCAAACGGGCACGGAGGACCGTGCCCCTCCACTCAACAACCGAAAATGGAGGGGCAACTTCCACGTTGCCCGCGGAAGACCGGCTGGAAGGCGATGAAACGACTGGGCTACGATCTGATTATCCTCGTGAGCTTCGGCATTATTGCCATCCTGTCGATTCGGTTTCACTTCAACTCCCGACACGAAGAGACAACAGCGTTCGCTGAATCCTGCTCGACCGTCAGTGAGATAGTCGAACAATTCGGGGATCCGCTCTATTCCAGCGCTGAAGACGACCGGTCCCGAAGGTGGTTCGAGCGTCAGTTTTCAATCACTTTTGCTCCGGAGGAAGGTGCCTATGCCTTTCATCCCCCGAATGTTTGGCCAAATTTCATCATCGTCGCGATTACGGATCAAAACGGTCAAGTAACAAGTGTTTACCCGATCCGCTCATAGCCACCCAACAGGGTTAAGTCACTCACCTGACCCTGTTCACTCACACGCCACCGAACCTTCTCTGGCGCTGCTGGTATTCGCCCACCGCATCAAGCAGGTTCTCTCGGCGAAAATCGGGCCAGAAAGTTTTGGTGATTAGGATCTCAGCGTAGCTGATCTGCCAGAGCAGGAAGTTGGAGATTCGGTACTCGCCGCTGGTACGGATGAGCAGATCCGGATCGGGAAAGCCGGCCGTGTTAAGATGGGAAGTAAAACTCTCTTCGTTAAGCTCAACGGGTTCCATCTCCCCGTTCTTCGCCTTTTCCATGAGGGAACGGGTGGCCTCCAGGATCTCCTCGCGAGAGCCGTAGCTCAGGGCAACCACGAGGGTGAGACCGTCATTGCCGGCAGTTGCTTCGATCGATTTCTGCAACGCCTTCTGATTGGACTTCGGCAGCTTGTCGATCTGCCCGATGACCTGGAGACAAATGTTGTTCCTAATCAGCGACGGGGTCTTCTCCTTGAGGAAGTGCGCTAACAAACCCATCAGAGCTTTCACTTCGGCCTCGGGTCTCTTCCAGTTCTCCGAACTGAACGCGTAGAGCGTCAGGTAATCGACCCCGATTTCCCCGCAGGTTTCGAGCGCGATCTCAACGGATTCGGCGCCGGCACGGTGACCTTCACGTCGAGGAAGGTCGCGCTCTTTGGCCCATCTTCCATTGCCATCCATGATGATGGCAATGTGCCGCGGGATCTCTTTGTCAGGATCAAACGCAGCCATAAGTGGGAAAAATTACCTTAGCGAATGATGGTCTGGTCGCGGGACGGCCCCACGCCGACCATGCTGACACGGGTGTCAGTTTCTTTCTCGATGCGGGCGAGGTAGGCGCGCGCATTTTCAGGAAGGTCGTCGTAGTTCTGCACACCGGTGGTGTCGGACTCCCAGCCGGGCAGGTTCTCATAAACCGGAACGACTCGCTCGAAATCCTTGGCGCTGGCCGGAGGCAGGAGAAGCTTCTCCCCGTCGAGCTCGTAGTGCGTGCACACCGGAATCTCGGGGCAGTCGTCGAGACCGTCGAGAATGGTGATGGCAAGATCGTCGAATCCATTCACCATCGCCGCGTAACGCACGAGGACGAGGTCAAGCCAGCCGCAGCGGCGCTTGCGCCCGGTGGTGGCACCGAACTCGCGACCCATCTTGTGGAATCGGTCGGCAAGCGTGTCATTCTGGGTCGGGAAAGGCCCTTCGCCAACGCGAGTGGTGTAGGCCTTGGTCACACCGACAACGCGGTCGATCTTCTGCGGCGGCACACCGGAACCGGTGCAGGCTCCGCCGGAAGTGGTGTTGGAGGAAGTGACATAGGGATAAGTTCCCTGGTCGATGTCGAGGTAGGTTCCCTGGGCGCCTTCGAAAAGGAGGGACTTCCCGTCTTTCATCGCCTGGTGCAGCATCCCGACGGTGTCGGTGACAAAAGGGGCGAGACGCTCGGCAGCGGCCATCAGGTCCTTGCCAATCGCTTCGGCGTCGAGCTTGTCCATGCCGACCGCTTCGAAGAGCGTGTTACAGTCATCCACACGGGCAGCGAGACGCTCAGTGAACTGAACCGGATCGCCGACCAGGTCGTGGAGGCGGAAACCAACGCGATCGATCTTGTCACCGTAGGTTGGGCCGATGCCGCGCTTGGTGGTGCCGATCTTACCGTCGCCTTTGCAGGCTTCCTTGTAGGCGTCCATTTCGCGATGGAACGGCATCACAAGGTGAGCGCGGTCGGAAATCACGAGATTCTCCGGAGTGACCTCGATCCCTTTTTCGGCGAGGCCGTCGATTTCACCGAGCAGGGAAACGGGGTCCATGACCACACCGTTGCCGATGACGCACTGCTTGCCGGGCCAGAGGATACCGGAGGGAATGAGATGAAGGATGTATTCCTTACCTTCGCTAATGACGGTGTGGCCGGCGTTGTTACCGCCCTGGGCACGCACTACGACGTCGGTTTTCTCCGTGAGGAGATCGACGATCTTTCCCTTACCTTCATCGCCCCACTGGGCGCCAATCACTATAGTGTTCGACATGAGTCTTAACTCCTTCTGAAAACAATATTTCGGCCCGAATCAGTCAATTATGCTCAAGCTCGGCCGGGCGCAAACCACAACCTCTCGCACAGTCAGCGCGAAGAGCAAGTATTCCCGTAAAATCAGCTGCAAACGGGCATTAAGCGGCCTTCATCATGGCCGAGAGAGCGACCACTGCCACAGCCGCGAGAATGGCCACGACACCGACGATCATGGCGATCTGTCCCAGGGTATCCTTCTTCTCCACCTTCTCGATAGGAGAAAGGTTCTTGAAGCCGACGGGCACATTGGAGACATCCGCAACCGCAGGGGCATAACCATGGGCAAATGACTCGCCACCACCAGCGTCAGCAGGAGAACCTGCGTCAGCCGCAGGAGCTTCGGAAGCAGCCTCGGCGCCTTCGGAAAAGACGGCCTGGACGCTGCCAAACGCGATCTGCAGTCCTTCGGACAAGGTGATCTCGGTGACTTGCTCTCCGTTGGCGAACGTACCGTTGGTGGAACCAAGGTCAGTCACCTGGTAGACACCGTCGTTGTTCTGAATCACAGCGTGAGAACCAGACAGGGAAGTGTGGTCGAGAACGACATCATTTTCCGGGCCGCGGCCAACGGAAAGCTGCTCGATACCGGTGAGGTCGACTGCAAAGGGTTCCTGATCCGGGACGTAAATGGAGAGTGTTGCCATGACTTAGGGGGAGCGTTTTACACTGACTCAGCGTGATTGATCAATCAGATTAGCAAATTCTTCGAAAAAATAGGAAGCATCGTTCGGGCCGGGAGCGGCCTCGGGGTGATACTGAACGGAGAACACCGGATAGTCCCGGTGGCGCATGCCCTCGACGGTATCGTCGTTCAAGTTGATGTGCGTCACTTCGATGTGTGACGGCAGGGAATCCCCGTCCGCCGCAAAACCGTGGTTCTGTGAAGTGATCGCGATCTTATCAGTCCGGAGATCCTTGACCGGGTGATTGCCGCCGCGGTGACCGAACTTGAGCTTGAAGGTCTTTCCGCCAAAGGCGTGAGCAAGAACCTGGTGACCGAGGCAGATGCCGAAGACCGGCTTCTTGTCGATGATCTGCTTCACTTCGTCGTGAATGTAATCGAGAGCCGCCGGATCACCGGGGCCATTGGAAAGGAAAACACCATCAGGGTTCATCGCCAGCACCTCGGAAGCCGGGGTGCGGGAGTTGACCACTTCCACTTCGAAACCTTTCTGACGCAGGCTGCGGAGGATGTTGCGCTTGATGCCGAAGTCGTAGGCCACGATGCGGTACTTCGGATCGATGAGCGGGCGATACATCTCGCCGTCAGTCTCTTCGAGCACTTCGCCGGAGGTCTCGTTTACGATCGTCCACTCGCGGCTGAGCTTGCTCTCAGGATCCCACTGGTAGCCGTCCTGGGTGGTGACTTCCTTGACGAAGTCGGAGCCCTCCATCGGAGGCGCCTCTTTTGCAGCGGCCACCGCGCCATCGGCGTCGAGGCTGCCGTCGGTGCAGAGAGTCGCTCGCATCGCTCCGGCCACGCGCAGACGCTTGGTCAGGGCGCGGGTGTCGATGCCTTCGATTCCGGGAACCCCGGCATCAGCCAGATACTGGTGCAGCGATTTCTCAGAGCGCCAGTTGCTGGGGATATCGCAGAGTTCCTCGATGACGAATCCGCGCACATGAACCTGACAACTCTCGGAATCCACCTCGGTGGTCCCGTAGTTCCCGATCAAGGGACAGGTCATCGTCACGATCTGGCCACGGTAGGAAGGATCCGTGAGGATCTCCTGGTAGCCCGTCATCGACGTGTTAAAACAAATTTCTCCGGTCTGGGTAACTTCCGCTCCAAAACCGATCCCCTCGAAGACTGTTCCGTCTTCGAGAGCCAGCACTGCCCGTTTCCGTTCTCTTCCCATAGGATATAGGCTCCTTGGTAAAAGGGCCTTCGGAGATTGACAGAAAAGCAGGGTCTTTCAAGTGGTTTTCACCAGCTCCGAAAATTACCCTCGAATCAAGTTGGCACCTGCGATAGCGTCACGCCTCACGCCGAACTCACCGATTCATTTCGGAATACTGAAACGAACATGCCATCCGCCACTCTCAAACTTATTTTAACCACACTCCTGGTCAGCTTCTGTTCGCTCAATAAGGTCATAGCAGATAACCAGCTCGAGCCGCTCATGGCCGTGCCGGACCAGGTCGCCCTCGAGCAGGACTTCGAAACACCCTTTGATCTCAAGAAAGAGAAAGAAACCTGGATCCAGCGCCAGGCGACCCGCTGGGCCGTCGAAGACGGCGTGCTGCGCGGACAGCCTTCCTCCGCCGAAAACCAGGCGGCCAAGTCTCACCACAAAGGCCTCGAGGCCCGACTCAGCATTCCGGCGACTCCACCCCAGTGCATCGCCAAGTTTTCGATCCGGTTTCTTGAAGGCGAAGAGACCGCCATCGTGCCTTTTGTAGAATTCGGTCACCACATCATCCGGGTGCGCTTCAACAGCGAAGAAGGTGTCACCCTGCTTGCCGACTACGAGTCGATGAAAATTGCCGAGGACAAAGATTTCGTCTATCAGCCCGGTGAGTGGATTCACATGCTCGCCGAGCTCAAGGGAGAAGAGTTTGTCGTCCAGATTCAGGATGGTCCCACGCTCTACGGGAAACATCCCATCATGCCTTCCCCGGCCCCCAGTGGTGGCAACGGTTTCGGCACCGCCGGCCTGCGTGGCGGCAAGGTTGAGATCGACAACCTGACCCTCTGGACCGTCAAAAAAGAGGCCCAACCCGGTTGGGAAGCCCGCCGTGCAGAATTCCCTGCCTTTGAACCGGTTCAGGTACGGGAAAAGCCGAAGAAGTAACCTTTGCCCGGTCAGCCTCCTCCGATCTGCCCAAATCCTGCTATTTTCCGCCGTCCTGCCCGGCTTTGCCTTTGACCCGAGGCCGGGAATGGCGTATCGCGGGAAGCTCTCAAAACCCGGATTTTCAAATCCGGCGACAGGGTTCTTAACCGTTATTAAATACCATGTCCTCGGCTCCCATTATCATCTACACCAAGACCGACGAAGCTCCCGCATTGGCGACCTACTCGCTGCTTCCGATTATCCAGGCCTTCACCAAGTCCTCCGGCATCAACGTCGAGACGCGTGACATCTCTCTCGCCGGCCGCATCATCGCCGTCTTCCCTGAATTCCTGAACGAAGACCAGCAGATCGGCGACGCCCTCTCCGAGCTCGGCGAACTGGCCAAAACGCCCGGCGCCAATATTATCAAGCTGCCGAACATCAGTGCTTCCATCCCGCAGCTCAAAGCCGCCATCGAAGAGCTTCAAAACCAGGGCTTCAACCTGCCGCCCTATCCTGATGAGCCTTCCAACGACGAAGAAAAGGACATCAAGGCGCGCTACGACAAGGTCAAGGGCAGCGCCGTGAACCCCGTGCTTCGCGAAGGTAACTCTGACCGTCGTGCTCCCAAGGCCGTGAAGGAATACGCCAGGAACAACCCGCACTCCATGGGTGCCTGGTCCGGGAATTCCAAGACTCGCGTCGCCAGCATGGGCGAAAACGATTTCCGCTCCAACGAGCAGTCCATCACCGTGGAGAACGCCACCGACGTCCGCATCGAGCTCGTCGGCGCCGACGGTTCCACCACCATCCTGAAGGAATCCACTCCCCTGCTCGCCGGTGAAGTCCTCGACGCCACCGCGATGCGCAAGGACGCGCTTGTTGCTTTCCTCGAAGACCAGGTCGCCGCTGCCAAGGCCGAAGGCACCCTCTTCTCCCTGCACATGAAAGCCACCATGATGAAGGTCTCCGACCCCATCATCTTCGGTCACGGGGTTCGTGCTTACTTCAAAGACCTCATCGAGAAGCACGGTGACGTGATCGAAGAACTCGGTGTCGACTTCAACAACGGCTTCGGTGACCTCGTTTCCAAGATCGAGTCACTCCCCGCTGACAAAAAAGCTGAAATCGAAGCTGACATCCAGGCTTGCTACGACAGCGGCCCCGACCTGGCTATGGTGAATTCCGACAAGGGCATCACCAACCTGCACGTTCCCAGCGACGTCATCATCGATGCCTCCATGCCCGCCATGATCCGGACTTCCGGACAGATGTGGAACAAGGACGGCAACCAGCAGGACACCCTCGCCGTCATTCCCGACAGCAGCTACGCCGGTGTCTACGCCGCGACCGTTGATTTCTGCAAAGAAAACGGCGCGTTTGATCCGACCACCATGGGCACCGTTCCCAATGTTGGACTGATGGCTCAGAAAGCCGAGGAATACGGATCTCACGACAAGACCTTTGAAATTCCCGCGGACGGTAATGTCCGCGTTGTCGACAGCGACGGCAACGTGCTCATTGAGCACAGCGTTTCCGCAGGCGACATCTGGCGCGCCTGCCAGACCAAGGACGCGCCCATTCGCGACTGGGTGAAGCTCGCTGTGAACCGCGCCCGCGCCACCGGCAGCCCCGCCGTCTTCTGGCTCGACGAAACCCGCGCTCACGACAGCCAGCTCATCGCCAAGGTAAACACCTACCTCGCTGACCATGACACCGACGGACTCGAGATCCACATCCTCGCTCCCATCGAAGCGACCAATTTCTCCCTCGAGCGCATCAAGCGCGGTGAAGACACCATTTCCGTGACCGGCAACGTGCTGCGTGACTACCTCACCGACCTTTTCCCTATCCTCGAGGTGGGCACCTCCGCCAAGATGCTTTCCATCGTTCCGCTGATGAACGGCGGTGGTCTCTTTGAAACCGGAGCCGGTGGTTCCGCGCCCAAGCACGTTCAGCAGTTTGTCGCTGAGAACTACCTGCGCTGGGATTCCCTTGGAGAATTCCTCGCCCTGGCGGTTTCGCTCGAACACCTCGGAGACAACTACGACAACGCTAAGGCCAAGGTCCTCGGTGCCGCGCTCGACGACGCGACCGGCAAGTTCCTCCTCGAGAACAAATCACCGACCCGTCGCCTCGGCGGCATCGACAACCGCGGCAGCCACTTCTACCTCGCTCTCTACTGGGCCGAGGCCCTCGCGGCCCAGGACGACGACGCCGACCTCAAGGCTGAGTTCGCTCCCATCGCCCAGGCCATGCTCGAGCATGAAGCCCGCATTGTGGAAGAACTCATCGAAGTGCAGGGCCAGGCCGTTGAAATCGGCGGCTACTACCAGCCCAACGACGAGATGGCTTCCAAAGCCATGCGCGCCAGCGCCACGCTGAATGGGATTATCGATGGGATTTAAATTCCGTTCTCATCACAACTTCCGCGCGTCAGCGCGGGTAGGGACGAGCGGCCCGCTCGTCCTTTCGTGTGTTCGGGTTCGAAGAAATCTCTCTACCCTGCCCCATTCGTGCTAATTCTTTTCCATTCGTAATCATTCGTGTTGAACGATTTATGGAACACGAATTGGCGCGAATGATACACAGCCGAAGCGTAGCGGAGTCAGCCGAAGGCAAATCCTCACAAGTGCGTCGGCACGCGGAGCGCAAATTGCGACCGGATGCCGAAACTATCGTTGAGAGCGAAATCTGCGAGCGGGCCGCTCGCAGCTACCTAGCCTTCGGCTAAAGCAGATCCTGCAACACCTTGCCGGTGTGTGGATCCTTAATCTTGGCATCGTTGTATTTCTCGCCGTAGCGCTTCAACTGCTTCGCCATCTTCTTCAGGACTGGCCCCTGCTCGGGGTCCTTAACGAAGTTTTGCAGCTCGTCAGGATCCTTGTCGAGATCGTGCAACCACGCTTCGTCCTCATCCGAAAGGATGAGCTTGTGAGTGGGTGTCACCGCCGCAATCCAACCCTTGGTGTCCTCGGAGGATTTGTTAGTTCCGCGCATGAAGGTGAC
>JABSSQ010000069.1 GCA_013213905.1 Verrucomicrobiales bacterium
AGTCACAGCGAAAACTTCGGCATCGTAGTCGCAGAAGCCCTTGCCTGTGGAACTCCGGTGATCACCACCACGGGCACTCCCTGGCAGGAATTGACTGGAAGACGATGCGGCTGGTGGGTCGACCCGACGGTGGATGCGCTGGCCTCCTCTCTCAAGGAAGCAACCTCGACCTCAGCTGCTGAACGCGAGGAAATGGGCTCGATAGGTCGCGAATGGATGGCCCAGGATTTCACCTGGCCGGCCATTGCGGCAAAGACCATCGATTTTTACGAATCCCTGATCAAGAGCTAGAATCCGGATGCTTAGGCACCCACTTGGTCAGAATTCGTCCTAAATTCCCTCTGGATTTACCCGACCTTCGTGGGCTAGGTTCACTCTCCCCTCTCTTTTATGCTCCCTTCGAAGCAGAATCACGTCACCGGAATTTTCCGCCCAGCCATCATTGCGTGGGTCGGCGTTGCTACGGTCGTCACTTTTGAGCTAAGCGTTTGGTTTCTCAGAAGTTCCGAGCCTGAGCGATGGGAGGATGAGCCCAGGCTCAACTTATCACTTCCCAGTGCCGCCATGCCGGTGAGCCTGATCAATGCTGAATCCAGCGAGGACCAGCAAATCGTTTACCGATTCCAGGAAGCGCCCGAACGCCTCGAGGGGGGCGCTGAGCAACTGGCCTTCACCGAAGGGTTGTGTGGTTCCTTTATCCCGGGAGGAGAACTCACCAATCAGTCTCCCCTGATCGACCTCTTCTACTTCGAATACGCTCCCGGGAACTCGCGGTTCATTCACGACGTCTACGGCCACGCTCCTGAAGTTTGCATGCGTTCGATGGGAGCGACCCTGAAGAGAGCTCATCCGGACCGTTTTGCAGAAGTCGAAAGTCACAAGATTCCAGTCCGGGTCCTGGAGTTTGCGACCCCGCAGTCTAACTCCCCACTCTGGGTCTTCAAGCTGACCTGGGTCCCGGAGGACGCTCCCTATCAACCGGACGGAGTGGAAACTTCCCTGAGGAAAGAGAAGATCCAAGCAGGGCTTTTAGCGAATCCCAGACCGCCCGCCCGCGTCATCCTGGTTGGAGCTCGAAACTATCCCGACGAACCTTCCGCCTGGAAGGCATTCTCAGACTTGATCGTTACAAACCTTTCGATTGGACTGGCAGGCAGCTAGCATGTCCTCCCTCTCCTGCTCAGCACTTTCTTCTTCCCGCCCCAAATGAAACGGAAACTGAAACTCAAGCGTTGGCACTACTATGTCATCGCGGCCGCAGTTCTACTGATCGCTCTCGGTGTTGTCGGCTTTATTAAGCGCGAAGGGATTAGATACTACGTCAACTCGTGGCGTGCTTCCGGGCTTCTGGAAGACTCTATCAAATCATCCGAGGAGGGAGACTGGAAAGAGGCGGAGCGGCTCGCCTTTGCCGCCTGGCAATTAAACGAGGGGAATTATGAAACCCTGAAGCAACTCTACAAGGCCT
This sequence comes from Verrucomicrobiales bacterium, assembly GCA_013213905.1. GTDB lineage: Bacteria > Verrucomicrobiota > Verrucomicrobiia > Verrucomicrobiales > DEV007 > Arctic95D-9. The sequence goes on from JABSSQ010000069.1 coordinate 1,469, forward strand.
CCCTGGCAGAGAGGTCACGCTACATTCTGGCGGCATCCAAGATGTTGTTCACCCATCCTGAAGCCAAGCCGGAAGATAGAATCGAAGTCCTCCAACTCCATCTCGATATCGGAGACCTTGTGACCTTTAAGGCGCTTTTCGGGGAACTGAATAACAAAGAACAAATGTCACCCGATGCGATGGCGCTGGGAGTCCACTTTCTTCAGGCAAGAAACGACCTGCCCAGAGCTTTAACCTTGGTCGACGAACTGCTCAAAGCCCGCGGCGACCCCGGGGATAAGCTGCTCGCTGCAGAAATCCTTTTAAAAGTTAATGACCCGAGCGGTAAAGCAAAGGCAAACGCTCAGCGCTTAATCGATGAACTCTTCCAGGTCGAAAGTGATCCGGAGATCGCCCTCGCCGCGTTTGGGCTGCTGCGTAGCATTCCTGTGAATTTCTGGCACCTGGAACGATTTGCCGACGCCAAAAATCGGCTTCAATCCATTTCCGAGAGTTATGAAGTCCACACCTCCGCCTTTCTGCTCGCGAAGGAACTGGAAGTGCATCAGTTCCCCGAGAACAGGAACAGGATTCTTGAAGGAACGACCACCGAGTGGATTGAAAAAGGCCCCGCCGCATTATGCGAATGGTTGCTCAGGTTAGGCGAATCTGGACGCATCCTTACCTTGATTGAAGATGACGATGCCCGGGAATCCATCAGCCTCTTTCGCGTCGTTACTCTTGCGGCAATAACAGAGAAACAATGGGAGCGTGCCGAGAAACTGCTTCGAAAGCCTCATCCACAAATGAGGCCGTCAATCGTTCTCGCGCTTCAAGCAGCCATCGCAGAACAGCAGAATCAAACAGCGAGAAGTCGATCCTTATGGCAGCAAGCACTCAGTCAAGCGGAGATGGCATCCGGTCAGAGCGCATTGCTTGAGGTGGCAAAACTGGCATCCAGATCTGGTAACGCGGAAATCAGAAATCGTGCGGTCACGGAAGCCCTGAAACGCCCTTCAGCGATCACATTGCCCGCATCCGACGTCGCCTTTCTCTTCGAAGTTCTGGCAGAAAAGGAAGAGGCAGAGGACCTGCTTACTGTCAGCCGGAACCTTCTCGCTTCAGATCCTGAAAACCCGGTCTTGATCAACAATGTCGTTTGGCTGGAACTAGTCATGGAGGAACGGCGAAGTGACTATTCAGGAATGCTCCGATCTCTGGTTGAGAAATTCCCCAACATTCCCCCGCTGCGAAGCACTCTCGCCCTTTCTCTCATGACCACCGGCGAGAATGAGGAAGCCCTCGCCACGATGGCCCCCACCTTCGGTTCGGCAACCGCGAAAAGAAAGAATTCTTCAGCCACTGACAACGCGGTCGCCGCATTGGCATTCGCACGCGCCGGTGATCTGGAGCAGGCGCGCCCATTGTATGAGCGAATTCAATGGTCGGGGATGATGGAAATCGAACAGGCTTTCTTCAAGAAAGCTCTCAATCAGGCGCTCAACCCGGAGCCTGACGACGCGACACCCCTCTCGGAGAACTAAGCCCTTAGTCCCTATATTTAGCCCGTGGAAGCTGTCAGCACATCCACCAACCCAGATCAGTGCGACTGGCGCGCTCTCACGCCCGTGTGGGCATTCCTGGCTGTCTGGTTCGGGCAGTTCTTCCTCGCCTTGGCCCCCAATTGGGCCGACGGCACCTACTACGACTACGGCTACCTTGCCCCGCCCCTGGCCATCATTTTCTTCGCCAGCCGATGGGCGGAGATGACCAAAGGATTGAACCAAGAGGCAATCGTCGACGCTTTCTCCAAAGCAATTCGGAGTCCGATCGTCTGGGTGCCCGGATTGATCGCCATTCTCTTTGCTGCTCTCCTCCGGCTGATGGAAACCGTCGATTCCGGATGGCGGGCGCCCCTTTACCTCCATTGGTTTCTGCTCTGGGGCACAACGGGGCTTCTCTTCATTAAGGCTCTCGGATTAAGCCGCTCAGCGTCACTCCTTCCGGTCGCGATTGTCACCCTGCTCAGCGTCCCACTTCCCTCAGCGATCGAGTTTTCTCTCATCCATGGGCTCACTGAACAGGTCATGGAAACATCCGTTGGCCTCAACCGTTTCATGGGCTTCCCCCTGACGATGGCAGGCGAAACCATATTCGCTAATGGAATACCGCTTCAAGTGAGCGAAGGCTGCAGCGGGATTCGCTCATTTCAGAGCAGCATCTTTGCCGGCTTCGTTATTGGTGAATTTCTCAGGCTTCATTGGTCTCTGCGGATTCTCCTCATCCTATCCAGCGCTGCCTTTGCATTCATCGGCAACAGCGCCCGCGTCGTTTACCTTGTTCGACACGCGTTTCGCCATGGCGAAGAAAACCTCCAGAAACTGCACGATACCAGCGGCTATGTCTCGTTAAGCGTCACCCTCGCAGCGATCGTGGGATTCGGTCTTCTAATTGATAAGCTGCAATTCCGCTTTCGAGGCATTTAGTTTCGACTCCTTGCTACTGCTCAGTCGAGGCCGGCATTATGCCGGCCTTTTTTGTTGTCTTGCATCCTGTTTAGCCCAGAGAACTGCCATGTATACTGCGACTGGAAGTTGAATCGCTGGGATCTGAAAAGGAAAGTCAACCGTCGCGTGGAGTAGGACAATGATCATGGCAATCAGGGCACAGCTGGTTGAATACTCGAGGCGGTTTCCTCTGACGCTGGACTTCACTTTTGACGCGCCTCGAAACAGTCCAACGGCGAAGAAGGCCAACCAGGCGAGCGCCCCCAAAATTCCCCATTCGATCAGCGTCTGCAGGTAATCCTGATGAGCATGATACCAGAAAAAATCCGTAATACCTCTACCGGATGACTCATCCTGATAGAGCGGAAAAATCAGTCTGAATGTTCCGGGCCCAAACCCGTAGGCACCGGAGTCGGGGAGCATCCTCAGGCAGATTGAGTAAGCCTCACTTCGCCCTCCGAAACTGGTCGAGTAACTCTGCTGTGACCAGCGCTCTTTCAACCTTTCAATGGCCGGCATTACCAGCACCAGCGCGAGTCCCAGCAACATGACACCCGATACTAACATTACCATTTTTGAACCGACGAAAATACTCTTTCTAAATCTGATCAAAGCCAAAATCAGACCAATAACCCCTAACAGGAGCCCCGCCTTCGAAGTGTTAACGAAAACGCCGAGCACAGTGATCACGAGAACCATTGTCCAAATCGAACTTCGCACTCCCCCGCGTCCGGAATCTCTCTCGCGAAGGAACACTGCCAAAGCAGCCGGCCAAGAGAGGTTCAAAAAGGAAGCGGCATTACCATGGTAGCGAAATGCCGCAAAAAAAAGCCCGTTCCCGTAACTCCGGGGATCAGGCTCTACCCAAAGCATCGACTCGACGCCTCCAGCTTTCTGAAATATCCCAATCAAGGCGGTGACGAATCCGCTGATTGCCAACGCCTTAAACAACAGCCAACGCACCCTGGAGTGAGAACAGGCATCGAGCAAAACGAAAAGTCCAGCCAACCAGGCGTATAGATGAATCAAGACCTCTTCGGTTGCCGTCCGATCGAAGGTCCCGGGCAACCACGTAATGGCAGATTCGATCGAATTAAATGCCCAGAATACCTCATAAAAGACCGCCTTGGGATTGACCCAGTGGATACTCCCAAGAATCGCAATAAAAGGGAGAAGGACCCAGCAACAAGGCGAAAGTAGCGGGATTCTGCGCTCAACAACAAGAAGACAAACCCACCCGAGAAATGAGGCCGCAAAAAGGCAATCGAGAATGGCAAGGGTTCCTTCAGTAGTGGCACCCCAGGCCAAGGGAGCGTAGAAAATAGCCGCTAAAATCGGGCTAAGGACCAGAAGCCACCTTCTTTCAGGCAGGGTGCTGACTCGTCCAGCCATGGCACGAAGTTATTTCACTTCCACAGCTGAATCTTCTTCCTCGGACTCCGGAGACCTGCGATTCGATCGCGAAGGAACCGTGGTCAGGGTTTCTTCTTCTTCCGGGTCGCCAGTCTCGTTGTAGTAAGAGTAATTTCCGCCACCCATGTAGTTGTAGTAGTATCCGTATCCCCGTTTCGTCCGGGTCTTTGGCAATCCGTTGGCCACCAGGCCAACGGGATCAGTTCCATTGTCCTGGATCATTCGGATGGCTCGCTTGATGCCGGCTCCGGGAGTCTTGCCAATGCGGCAGACCAGTACTACCGATTGAGCCACCCCCACCAGAGGCATTGAGTCACTCACCGGAATAATCGGAGCAGAATCAATGATGATCCTGTCAAAATATTCAGAGAGCTTCTCCAGCAATCCCGGTAACTGCTTACCCGCGAGCAACTCAGCCGGGTTAGCGGAACGGCTTCCTGCCGCCATGAGAAACAGATTTTCTGACACGTCACTGCGCTGGATAACTTCCTTCAGACTCTTTCCTAGAGAGAGGTGATCGGCCAAGCCTTTGGACTTGTTGTTATAGCCGAACGTTTCGTGCTGCACAGGACGCCTCAAGTCCGCATCGATCAACAATGTTCGGTCTCCCTGGGACGCAAAAGACAACGCGAGGTTGGATGCCACCCAGCTCTTGCCCTCCCCGGGCAGTGCACTCGTTACCAGGAAAGTACAGCGCTCTCGCGAATCCCCCAGGAAGGTTAGCCCCGCCCTCAGAGATCGAATGGCTTCCGTAGCCTGCCCTTTTGGATCAGCAATGAGCGCCAAAGCCTCCTCGCGCCCACGGAAGTTGCCCGCCGGGATTGCTCCAATAACAGGAACACTGGTGAGAAGCTCCAGATCCGAAACCGTCCTAACCGTGGGATCAAGAAAGCCGATCAGGAAAATGATGGCAATTCCCAGGGCAGCGCCCCCGGCGGTGTATTTCAACAGGATCTTCGTCTGGTCCGGCCCGACCGGCATCGTCGGCAAAATGGGAGGCTGAAGAATCTCGAACTGCTTCGTAGCGAAGCCTTTTGAGAAGTTACCTTCTTTCAGCTTGGTGGTCAGGTTGTCAAAGATGCGCTGCTCTGCCTCAATCTCCCGCGCAAGAACACTGGAACGCGTTGAGACCAACTGAATCTCTGCGTTGATACGATCATCAAAATCCAGATTCTGCAGGTTGACCTCGTTGGAATCCCAGAACTTCCTTTCGTCTTCGGAAAGGCGCATCATCTGCTGCAGTTCGTTGCTGAACTGCTCCTTCAGGATCCGCTCGAGCTCCTTGGCCTCCACCAGAGGAGGCCACTTGGGAAGATAACGCTTCTCCATCTCGCTGACTTCGCGCTCAGAGACACGGATCTGCTGACTCAGCTCCATGCAACGGTTGTAAAGCTCTTTGGTTTTCTCGAGCACGAGGAGCCTCTCTTTAATCTGATTGGAACTTTCGAGGATATACTCGAGAGCGACCTCGGAACTGTCGACCACGGAGTCCTCTGCAGACTTCTCATACTCTTGCAGCACACCAATGAGAGTGTCCCGCGCAATTGCCGGATCGCTGTGCGTACAAATAATATCCATCAGGGTCGTGTCCTCACGCCATCTCACCGCGACCCAGTTCCTCATCATCGATCCCAACGCACCGGCACTGATGTCGGCGCTACTGACCTCTCCGAGGTCTTCCTCCCAGGGGAGTTTGAACGCCTTGGGGACGACGCCGGCGCGATTCGCGAACAGATGGCTTTCGGCGATTGCCGTATAAATCCCCGGCATCTTCAGCTTCTCCGAGGCTGAGAGAATCTCTCCGATGCCAGTCATGCGAATGACTTCGTCTTCAGCGACCTCAGCATCAGCACCCTTGGCACGCTTGATCTCAATCGTTGCGAATGACTGATAAGTCTCAGGTGTATTGGTGTAGATAAACAGCCCGAGGAAAAATCCACCAAAAACAGTGATCAGGAAAATCCAGAAGCGGCGCAGGAACCACCGAAAATAGTCTTTTAATCCCCGGGTAGATTGAGGATCCGCGTTACCGTATGAATCGTCCTGGTAGCTGTCGTAGTTCATGCAGACTTGGCAAAGAGAGGAGAATGAGTTCGAAAGATTACCCGAAGGTAAGCCCGTCGCCTACCAAATAATTAAGCGACCTGATACAATTCACGCGGTCCACCCTAGAAAATACTTTCCGGAACGAAGACAGTGTCATTCGGTAACAGAAAGAACGGAGCACTTTGATCTTTCTGCATCTTAAGCACGTTTAACTCAAAGGTCTTGACTGACTCTCCGTCCCGGCGCCTCACCACGACCTTGGTGGGACGGGCAATTGTGGTAAATCCTCCCGCTACCGCGATGGCAGTAATCAGATCGAAAGGCTCGTCGGGATTAATCTGGATGGCCCCGGGATCCTTCACCTCGCCAATCACCGTAATGGTCTCCACCCTTTCTTCCACTTCCTCCATCGCGTGAACGATAACGGTGTCGCCGTCCCGCAGGCTAAAATTCCGGTCGCTATCGATTGAGAGGCGATAGGTTTTTAAATCATCACCCTCGCGCCGCTTCAGCTCGAGATTGTAGCGATTAGAACGCTCCACAAGGCCACCCGCTGAGGCAACTGCTGTGAAGAGATCCATGGATTCGCCAGCTTCAAACGGCACCCGACCCGGTGCAGCGACCTGCCCAATCACTGTTATCAACTGCGGCGGCAACTCAGAAGCCTTCGAAAGAGCGACGACAACCTGCGCGTCGCGGATGTATTTAGATTCGAGTAAAGACTCGACCTCTCCGGCCAGTTCATCAGCTGAACGCCCGATTGCAGGGATACCCCCAAGCAAAGGCAGGACGAGGTTCCCTTCTGGGCCTATTGTGAAGACGCCGGAAAGTGTTTCCTCGTTAAAGACGGTCACACTGACAATATCTGCCTCCTTCAGCAGGACGCTTTCCGCAAAAACTGCCTCGGAAACCATCAGGGCGCAACCTACTGTTAACAGAAGCCTTCGAAACATCTCATCACAATATTGTTTACCACAGTCCACGGTCAACCTTCAAGAGATAGCCGGGAACATTTTGTCATCAGCAACTTTGGTATGCCGACAATCACACTTCCCATCACTCTCACCGAAAACCTCTGAACCCAGAACGAGAGAGAAGGCTAAACGTTTCGGAGAAAAATCAAACTCACACTCAA